>JBJEOV010000064.1:0-2333 GCA_051880895.1 Ruminococcus sp.
GGACGCACTTGCTGCTACAAAGGCTGCTGTTGAGGAAGGCATTGTTGCAGGCGGCGGTATTGCTTGTATGAACGCTATTCCGGCTGTTTCTGCTTATGTTGATACACTTGAGGGCGACGCTAAAACAGGCGCAAAAATCGTTCTCAAGGCACTTGAAGAACCACTCCGTCAGATTGCCGCAAATGCAGGTCTTGAAGGCAGTGTAATCTGCGAGAATGTTAAGAAGGCTGACAAGGTTGGCTACGGCTTTAACGCTCTTACAGAGGAATACACAGATATGATTGAGGCAGGCATTGTAGATCCTACAAAGGTTACCCGTTCAGCTCTACAGAACGCATCTTCTGTTGCTGCAATGGTACTCACAACAGAGTCACTCGTTGCAGACATCAAGGAGCCTGCTCCGGCTGCACCTGCTGCTCCTGATATGGGCGGTATGTACTAATAGCTTATAACCCCCTTTAAAATAAATCTGTCATATCAGCCTTTGATATGGCAGATTTTTTTGCCTGATACTAAATTAGACATATCAGATTTTTCAAGCCTTAACAGCTTTTCCTTAATATCAATTCCTCCTGCGTAACCTGTAAGACTTCCGTCACAAGCTACAACCCTGTGACAGGGAACAATAATCAATACAGGGTTATGCGCTGCTGCTCCTCCCACAGCCTGAGCAGATATTTTTTTAACCCCTCTTTTTTCTGCAATAAGCCTTGCAATTTCTCCGTATGTCATTACATTGCCGTAGGGAATCGTCAGCAGTATTTTCCACACCTCGTTGCGAAACGGTGTTGACGCTAAGCTTAACGGCGGCGTAAAGTCCGGATTTCTGCCGCCAAAGTAAATATCAAGCCACTTTGCTGTCTGTTCAAAAACAGGCAGATTTTTTTGCTCAAAATCAATATCCTGCGTTGAGGGAAAATTCTTTTGTCCTTCAAGCCATAAGCCTGTAAGCTCTCTGCCGTTGCTTGCAAGGGTGATTTTACCAAAGGGTGAAGAATAATAGTTTATGTATTGCATAATTTTCTCCTTATATGTACGAACAGGTTTCCCTGTTCTGATTACTTGCTGTGCTTTTTCATAAAGGCAAGCACCCGTTTTTCGTAGCCTTTTTTGTCAATATAGTGCGATTCGGCGTGTTCCGATTCCTTAACTATAAAAAGCTCCTTGTCTGCTCTGCAATAGGAATAGTTTTTCATTGTCATCCACAGCGGAACAAACTCATCATTTTCGCCGTGAATAAAAAGTATGGGAATGTTTGACCTTGCAATCTCAGCGGATGTATCAATATCCTTATAGCCATAGCCGGCACGAAGCCTTGACATAATATTCGTAAGGTAAATAATCGGGAATTTCGGCAGGCGATAATCCCTTTTCAGTACATATTCAAAAATCTCATATACGCTTGTAAATCCGCAGTCGGCAATTATTCCACGCACATTTTTCGGCATTATACTGCTCGACATCAGCACAGCTGCTCCTCCCATAGAGATTCCGTGCAAAAAAATCTGCACATCACTGCCAAAGCGGTTAATAACATACTTAACCCAATTCCGCACATCAATGCGGTCGAGAACGCCAAAGCCGACATACTTTCCCTCGCTGTTACCGTGCGCCCTGTTATCTATAAGCAGTACATTGTAGCCGTTTTCGTAATAGGTACGGGCAAGGCAGGCAAAATCCTTTTTTCCGCTCCCTGTAAAGCCGTGAACGCAGATTACAATTTTATTTTCAAAGCCTTGATTTTCAAACAGCGCACCGTATAATCTCAGTCCGTCAAACGACTTTATATATATATTGATATACGGCATATTTTCAAGCCATCTTCTTCCCTCTTTTGCAATCGGATAATGCCTGTACCAGCTTGCTACAGCGTCAATATCCTTTTGACTGCTGCTTTTTTTCTGTCTGTAAATGATTTTTTTAAACAGATATTCCGATACAAGGACGGTTGAAATTAAAAGCAGTACAGCAAAAAGCATAATTCCGACTAATATTCCCCGCACAGCGCAACCCCATTTCGCACAGCAACTAAATTTTGCTGTTACTCATATTAGTATATCCGTGCAGATGTTGTTTGATACTAATTCCTGATAGAAAGCAGACTTGTATTTGCGAAGATAATTTTCGCAAGACAAGGCGGAGGACGCCGCAAGGCTGACGCCTTGCAAGGACGAAAACGCAGTATTGCGGAAATTAGACCGCAAAGATTGTCTGCTTTTATCAGGTATTAGTATTAGTATTGTCAGATTTTAAAATTATAAACTAAAAAGGACGCACCAAATGCTAACACCATATAAGGATATAAAACACAACTAACGGGCATTGGCAAAGGC
>JBJEOV010000065.1:0-10095 GCA_051880895.1 Ruminococcus sp.
AAAACTTTCGGTCGGGCAACTATGTTAAAAATTATAGCTTACTATCTGCTCGGGGCAAAAGTTTAGGTCAAGCCTTTTTAAAGGCTTGCGGGTTTGGGCAGAGCCCAAGAAAAATTGCTTTGAAAATGCAGGAGGGTAGGTAAAACAGTCCGGGGGACTGTTTTACCGTAGGGAACCCACATCAGGGGTTCCCTTGAGCAAGAGTATTGTTTTTCATTATAATTTAAATAGGATTGCTTTGTCACTTTCATTATAAATAAATTATAGTTTACCTTACTAAAAGGGACAATAATATTAAATTTATTAAATAATATTAAATGGCTGAGTCAATGCAATAATTGATTCAGCCATTATTTTCGCTAAATTATATCAATAGGTAGCCTGAGTTGTAGTCTGCTCTCTGCCCTTGCTGACAATAATTATAATATTGGAACCGCTCTCAAGAGTATCGCCTGCAACATGATTTTTGTAGCCGATAACTCTGTTTTCAGCTACGGTGTCGCTGTACTGATACTCTGCTGTGGCGAGAAGTCCTGCGTCTGCAAGCGACTGAGCCGCCTCGTCAACCTTATTTCCCTGAATTGCAGGAAGCTCACGCATCTGTGCGCCAAGGCTCACTGTTACCGAAACAGTAATGCCGTCCTCCTGGTCAATCTTTGAGCCGGCAGGCGGATACTGCTCCATTACTACGCCCTCTGCGTATTTATCGCTGTAAGCGTCATTAAAATCTCTGTAAACCACAACGGTATTATCCGATGAGGCTGCCTTTACAACATCCTCGTACTTCATTCCGACATAATTCGGAACAACCGGTCCTGTCCACTCTGTACTTGAGGTTGAGGCGGCGGTGGCGTCTGTATTGCTTGAAAATACGCCTGCAAGCGGATTCTGCATAAGCCAGAAAACACCTGCAATACCAAGCACAAGAACAGTCACGGCAACAGAAATGATTACAATGGATGCGTGTGACATACCGTTTTTCTGTCTTTCCTGCTCCTTTGTAATGTTCATACTTGCAGTTCTTGAAATTTCGTCCTGAATTGCCTTTGCGGTATGTGCAACCGATAGCTGAGAACGAAGCTCGTCAAAATCCGTAATTCTGTTTTCACGCTGTACCTGCAAGCCGTTTGCAAGTGCAGATACAACATGGGGAGGCAGGCTTTTTACTGTGGATGTGCTCATAAGAAGTCTGCTGTCCTTTAAACGCTCGACTGCGCTTTTCGGGAGATGACCTGTGAGAGCATAGAAAAGCGTTGAGCAAAGACCGTAAATATCTGTAATGTCATCAAGAGGAAAGTTCTCGTCGTACTGCTCGGGTGCGGCTGCGCCTGAAAAGAGCTGTGATTTAAGCGCTGTGCCACGCTTGCGTTCATTCTCGGTAGCATAGCCGGACATTCTGATTTTACCTGAGGTTGTAATAAACAAGTTCTTTGGCGCAACGGCATAGTGACCTACTCCACGCTTATGAAGAGCCTCAAGTGCGGAAATAACAGGCATAAACAGCGGTCTTGCAATATCCCAGTCAAGGCGGCCGTTGCTGCGCTCGATATACTCCTCAAAGGGAATTAAATCTTCCTTTTCTTCAACTGCATATGCAGTATTGTTTTCCTCAAAAATATCTGAAATAACAGCAAGCGCAGAAAGGTCCTTTAAATCAGAAACTATGCGGTAATATGAAATAAACTCATCTCTGAGCTTATTGAACACAAGTCTGTCATCATAATTTACTCTTAATTCAGTTTGTCCCTCTTCTCTTGAAAAAAGACCAATCGGCAGAAATTCAGTTACTATAACAACATCGCCCGTCTGCTTGTCAAAAGCAATATAGCGAGTTGACTCGCCGTTGGTATCAAGTCCGGTACCTGTCACATATCTGCCTGCAAGCTCCGTACCAAAGGGCAGAAAAGGTGCCGGCTGTACCTCTGAATTATCAAAATGGCAGTTCGGGCAGATTTTACTGCCGTTAAGTTCCTGCATACAACCCATACATAATGACATATTAAATTCAACTCCAAATAGTATAAACACAAAACGAAATGATACTGATATATTATATCATAAGGTTATAATTCTTTTCAAGACTAATGCGTGTCATTATAATTACATTTTTGTTATTCTGACCGTTAAACTTCATAATGACTTTGTTATGTATATATATGTGGTGGAGATAACGGGGCTCGAACCCGTGACCTTCTGACTGCCAGTCAGACACTCTCCCAGCTGAGCTATACCCCCATATTGGTGTTTGAAAAATTTTTTACACTATATAATGATTTTGAAAATTTATTTTAATTTATAAACTGATTGATAATAATTATTGCATTTCCGTAATTAATTTTTATGACCGCCTTATCAGTTATAAATACATTTGAAATACCCATTGGCTCTTCAGCAGAAAGAGTAAGTCCGTCAGCTTTATACTCTGCGCCTGTGTAAGACACATTCACCCTGTCACAGCCAAAGGGAAATACAGAAAAGGTTTTCCCCTTACAGCCGTCAAAGCTGTACCCGCCCTTTTTAAGATAGCGGATAACCTCGGTAGGTGAAATAATTTCGCCGTTTGCGCCCTTTTTATCAAGATACATCAGGGTGGAAACATTTGCAAGGGTATGGTCAAATCTTCCCCCTGTTGCGGCAAGGATTGTAAAGCTGTCATAACCACGGGAAAGCGCAGTTTCAATGCAATGCAGAAGGTCGGTATCATCCTTATGAGAAGAAAGTCTGATTATCTCACAGTTACCGGGCAGTTCTCCGATATAGGAATCAAAGTCGCCGACAATAAGGTCAGGCTTTACGCCGATTTTTTTTGCATATTCATAGCCCTTATCGGCGCAGATAAGATAATTGCAGTCCTGTAGCTGTTTTGCTATAAAATCTGTATCAGCGTCAGGCGAGCCTGCAATTATCACACAATGCATTGAAATTCCCCTTTTTTACTTTTTAAGCTGCCACTTCTTAATATCCTTTACCTCGTTATACATTGCAACATAGCTTGCGTGGCGGTTTTTTTCAATTTCTCCGTCAGCAAGAGCCTCAAGCACTCTGCATCCCTTTTCGCAGGTGTGCGAGCAGGAGGTAAACATACATTCTCCGAGGTATTTTTTGAATTCGGGAAAGCAGTATTGCAGCTCGTCCTTGTCGATAATTTCATACCTCTGTAAATCTACGGTTGAAAAACCGGGCGTGTCGGCAATATAGCAGCCGTCAAGATTAAAAAGCTCAACAGCTCTCGTGGTGTGCCTTCCCCTGCCGAGCTTGTCGCTTATCTCGCCCGTAGCAAGACTGAGGTCAGGAAAAAGCAGATTGAGCAGAGTTGACTTGCCGACTCCGCTGTTGCCCGTAAATGCTGAGGTTTTGCCCATAAGCAAGGTCTTGAGCCTTGCAACCTCGTCAGGCTTTTCGGGAGAAGTGCAGAACACCTCAAAGCCTGCATTTTTATATATTGACGCAACCTCTTCGCCGCTCTCAATATCGTCCTTGGACACAACAATTACAGGCTGCATTCCGCTGTTGATTGCAGCGGCTGTCATCTTGTCTATTACCGGAAAATTTGGAGAGGGAGAAACAGTTGAGCAAACTATTACGAGAATATCAATATTTGCAAGCGGCGGGCGTTTAAGCTTATTTTTTCTCGGCAGGATTTCATCAAGAGCTGCAAAGCCCTCCTTCTGAGTACTGATTCTCACCCTGTCGCCTACAAGAGGAGAGTTTCCGTTTTTGCGGAAGCTTCCCCTTGCCTTACATTCATAAATCTGATTATCGCACTCGACATAGTAAAATCCGCCAAGTACCTTCATCAGTAAGCCCTCGTTACCGTTCATACCAATATATTACACCTCAGACGGTTCTGTAGCCTCTGTCGGAGGTTCATACGGTTCTGTAGGCGGCTCGGTATAAACAGGCTCGGTTTCAACCGGCTGAGTAGTCGGTAGAACATATTCATATGACGCTGTCGGGGTTACCACAAGCGTTGAATAATCAATGGTATATGCACGGTAAACCTGACCGTCAAGCTGAACTACAATGTTAGAGATGCCTGAGCCTGTAAATTCAAGCGTACAGGTCTTATTGTACTGAGGAACAAGTGTTTTTGAATATCTGTTATCAACCACGCCGTCAACAATTACCGTCATTTCTACAGCGTCGGGAGCGTTGAGCGGTAAATCAACATAGACATTTACCGTAGCTTTGTCGCCCTTGCCTGAGCTTACCGTAAGGGTAACGACCGTGCCCTTATCAACCTTGCCGTACTGGAGCGGCGACTGTGAAAGCACAGTGTCCTTTGCCTCCTTACTGTCATCATCGTAAACGGTTTCAACGGTAAGGCCTGCGTCAATAAGCTTTGTCTTTGCCTCTGAAAGCAAAAGTCCCGATACTGACGGAATTGTTACCTTTTCCTCTCTCTGACCGTTTGCAATGTAAATGTAAACGGTTGAGCCGATGTTGGTCTGAACGCCTGCCTTCGGGAATACCTCTGCAACATATCCCTTAGGCGTTTTTGTGTTTTCAATATAGATAATCTTGGGAACAAGGCTCTTGCCCTCGATAATTGAAGAAGCGTCCTTTTCCGAATAATTGAGAATATAAGGAATCGAAACATCGGTGTCTGTTCCGTTGATTTTAAGGGTAATCTGAGAGCCTGATTTTACAAGCTTTGAGTCTGCGGCAGGCTCCTGCTCAAGAATAACTCCAAGCTCCTTTGAGGCGTCGTATTTGCTCTCGACAACAAAGTTGAAATTATCCTTGTTATCGGCATTCGCCTCTGCTAAGGTTTTGCCGACAAAGTTCGGCACCTCAACATCCTTTGCCTGCGAGGTGGTGAAGCCTCTGAAAAGAGCAAGACCTACAAAGATTGCAACTACTACAACGGCTGAAATTATAATGCCCTTGATTGCATAATAAGACGGCTTGTGAAAGACCTTTTCTTCCTCGTCAGCTGTTTCAATCTCCTGCTCGGGAAGCTCCTCGGGCTTTACCGCTGCCCTTTCGTGCTTTGTGCTGTTTGCCTTTGTATCCTTGAGAGAGGTTACAAATCTGGTAGGCTGATTGTCAACAAATTTTGAATAATCAAAAACAATAGATGGATTAAGTCTGAAACGCTCCATATCGTTGAGCATTTCAGCGGCTGAATTATATCTGTCGGCAGGATTTTTCTCCATAGCCTTCATTGTAATCTGCTCAAGTCCTATAGGAATAGCGGGATTAAGCTCTCTCGGACGCTTTGGAGTTGACTGTAGCTGCATAAGGGCAACAGAAACTGCGCTGTCAGCATCAAAGGGCAGCTTGCCTGTGAGCATTTCATAGAGCATAACGCCAACAGAATAGATGTCGGACTTGCCGTCTGTAGCCTCTCCCCTTGCCTGCTCGGGCGAAATATAGTGAACCGAGCCGATAGCATGCTCAGTCATTGTGCGTGTTGATTTATCTGAAAAGCGGGCAATACCAAAGTCAGTTACCTTGATTGTGCCGTCCTGCAAAAGCATAATGTTCTGCGGCTTGATGTCACGGTGAACAATGCCGTGCTCGTGGGCGTGCTGCAAAGCCTTTAATACCTGACTTGTAAGATATAAAGCCTCTTTCCACTCGATAATGCCCTGCTGGTCAAAGTACTCCTTGAGGGTGATGCCGTCGATATATTCCATTACTATATACTGAATCATATCGCCGAAGCTCACATCATACACCTTGACAATGTTGGGGTGCGAAAGCGTTGCAATAGCCTTTGATTCATTCTTGAACCTGCGGATAAACTCCTCGTTGTTGAGGTATTCGTCCTTCAGGATTTTAATGGCTACCTCACGGTCATCAAGAGTATCGTTACAGCGATATACATTAGCCATACCGCCAACGCCGATAAGCTCATGAATTTCATAACGGCCGTCAAGTCTTTTGCCGATATACTTATCCAATTTATTTCACTCTCCGTTTCTCAGTAAATAACCGTGGCGGTAATATTATCTGTTCCGCCGCCTTCCTTAGCCTTTTCAACAAGCTTATTGATAAGCCCCTCGCCCCTGTTTTCGTGGCAGATTTTTACCATATCGCCTGTTGTAATGCAGTTGGAAAGTCCGTCTGTACATATTAAAAGAACATCGCCGTAAATAAAGTTTGCCTCAATGTAGTCAAGCCTTACAGACGGCTTTATTCCGAGTGCTCTTGTTATAAAATTCTTGTTAGGATGATTCTGTGCCTGCTCGTAGGTAAGCTCGCCTCTGCGCACCATTTCCTGCACTACGGAGTGATCCTCGGTAAGCTGTTTTATCTTGCCGCCTCTTATAGCGTAGGTGCGGCTGTCGCCGACATGGACAATATGAACCGTAGTATCCTTTACAAACACAAATTCGCAGGTTGTGCCCATTCCCGTAAGCTCGGGGTCCTTTAAGGAAAGCTCATATATTTTCATATTAGCGTTCACAACAATTTCTGCAATAAGCTCCCCGATCTGCTCTTTTGTCATATCGTCCTTATATAAATCGGTAATTTTGGAGCTTATGTATTCCACAGCTGTTGCGCTCGCTATGTTGCCGCCGTTGGCACCTCCCATTCCGTCACAGACTACTGCCCAAGCACAGCTGGGAGAAATAACTCCGAAGCGGCAGTCGTCCTGATTTTGAGAACGAACCAAGCCAATGTCACTTTTGCTGAAGACTTCCAAGTTATTTTCCTCCTTTATTAGTATGATTTCGTCTGAGCTGACCGCAGGATGCGTTAATATCGCTTCCCAGAGTTCTCCTGACTGTTGCCGCAATATGTTTTCGCCCAAGTATATTTACAAATGCCTGCTGCCTTTCAATACTGCTCTTTTTATATCCGGTTCCGTCAACGGTATTTACGGGTATAAGATTAACATGGCAGTTCATACCCGAAAGCCTTTCTGAAAGCTCATATGCGTCCCTGTCAGAATCGTTTACTCCGCTTATCATAGAATACTCAAAGGTAACCCGTCTGCCGGTGAGGTCAAAGTAATCTCTGCAAGCCTTTAAAAGCTCATCCATAGTGTACCTTTTTGCAATCGGCATAGTCTTTTGCCTTACGGAATCGTTAGGTGCGTGGAGCGACACGGAAAGAGTAACGCCAAGGTGCAGTTCTGCAAGCTCGTAAATCTTAGGGACGATGCCGCAGGTTGAAATGGTGATGTGCCGCATACCGATGTTAAGACCGTTATCGTCAGACACGAGCCGTAAAAACCTTACCACATTATCAAAATTATCAAGCGGCTCGCCCATTCCCATAAGCACGATATTTGAAATTCTGATGTTCAGATCCCTTTGAGCCGTTTCAATCTGATTGAGCATCTCGGAGGGGGTAAGACTTCTTGAAAAGCCGCTTTTACCGGTTGCGCAGAAGGTACAGCCCATTTTACAGCCGACCTGAGTAGAAATGCAAATCGAGTAGCCGTGCCTGTAATTCATCACTACAGACTCCACACATTCACCGTCATTGAACGAAAAAAGATATTTTACTGTCTTATCATACCTTGAAATTAGTTTTTTTTCAATATTTGCAACAGAAATGTAACAACTTCTTTTTAAAAACTCCTTAACTTTTGCAGGAATATTCGACATTTCATCAAAAGAAGTGACATTTTTGTTAAGCCAGAGATATATCTGCTTTGCTCTGAATTTCTCAAAGCCGTTATCTGTAACAAGGTCGGTAAGCTCATTTAAGTCAAGTGATTTTATGTCAATTAAGCTCAAAAGATTACCTCCTTGTGAATACTGCTATGTAAAAGCCGTCGCCGTCTGCTTTATGCGGCATAAGAGTGATTTCATACGGCTCTTCGTCAAAGGCTCTGTCAAATGCCGGCGGCAATTCAAGCTTTACACCCTCAAAGTCCGTATGCTGAGCAAGAAATTTTGCGGTATTTTTATTGTTTTCCTCGGGATTGAGGGTACAGGTCGAATAAACAAGCCTTCCGCCTTTTTTAAGATATTTTGCACTTTCGCACAGTATTTTATACTGAATATCACTTAGGTTGGTGTCTATAAGGTCATCCTTATAGCGGATTTCAGGCTTGCGTGAAAGCACGCCGAGTCCGCTGCACGGCACATCGCAGAGTATTCGGTCTGCCATAGGCAGCGGCTTATCGTCAGCTGAGCCGTCACGCAGGCAGGCTTCAATAATATCTATGCCGAGCCTTTTTGCGCCCTTTTCTATAAGGCTCAGCTTATGACCGTGCATATCGCAGGCAATAATTTTTCCGCAGTTTTGCATATATTCAGCCGTTGTAAAGGCTTTTCCGCCGGGAGCAGAGCAGATGTCAAGCACCGTCTGCCCCTTTTGCGGAGAAAGAAAATACACGCAAAGCTGTGAGGATAAATCCTGAATGTGGAATAAACCGTCCTTATAGGCTGTGAGCCTTTCAATAGAGCCTGTGCCTGCAATATTAACTGCATTTTCGGGAAACTGTGCCTTTTCTGCCCTTACATTATCCTGCAAAAGCACATTCACAAGCTCGTCTGCGTTTGTTTTAATTGTATTTACTCTTGCGTAAATATTCGGTCTGCCGCTCAGATTTTCTAAAATTCCCTTTGCGTTATCCTCGCCGTAGGAATCAATCCAGAATTTTACAAGCTGCTGAGGGCAGGAATACTTTACCGAGTAATACTCGGATTTATTTTTTGAATCGGGATATTTTATCTTGCAGTTATCCCTCGCAAAGCTGCGCAGAATTGCATTTATAAAGCCTGAGGATTTCTGCAATTTCATCTGTTTTGCAAGCTTTACGCTCTCATTTACGGCGGCGCTTTCGGGAATTTTATCCATAAAAGCCATTTGCAGAAGTCCGAGCCGTAGAATTATTTTAGTTTTCAGCTCTATTTTCCTCAGAGGAATTTTAGAATACTGCCTGATTACATAATCAAGCGTAATTCTGCGTTCAAGCACACCGTAAACAAGCGCAGAAACAAAAGCCGAATCGAGCGCAGAAAGCTCTCCCTCTTTTACGGCGTTGTTAAGCGCAATATTTGAATACGCTCCGTCCTGTTCAATTTTCAGCAATACCTTAAATGCAGTTTTGCGTGAATTAGCCATTTTATATCTCTTCTTATCTTCTTCTGTTATTCGCAATTACAAGCAGTCTTAACAGCTGTAAAACAGCAGTAAGCGCAGCCGCAACATAGGTCATAGCCGCCGCCCTGAGGGTGCGTTTTGCACCTGTGTATTCGTCATCATATAGCAAATTGCCGTTTCTGATGGTTTCAAGCGCTCTTTTTGAGGCGTTAAATTCAACAGGAAGTGTGGCTATTGTAAAAAGTACGGAAAAACCGAACAGAGCAATTCCGACATAAAGCATAATAAAACCGATTTTAGCCGAGAATACAAGTCCTAATGCAATTAAAAACCAGCTCAGCTTTGAGCCGATGTTGGCCATTGGCAGAATTGCCGAGCGGATTTTGTTCGGCAGATAATTCTGTGCGTGCTGAACAGCGTGACCTGCCTCGTGACAGGCTACTCCTACAGCCGCAACGGTGTTAGCGTCATATACGCTGTCTGAAAGTCTGATGACATTTGTGCGAGGGTCAAAATGGTCGGTAAGATTGCCGTGCACCCTTTCAATACGCACACCGTAAACGCCGTTCTGTCTTAAAACATATTCGGCTGCCTGCGCTCCTGTTATATTCCTTGAATTTCTTACTCTTGAATACTTTGAAAAGGTTGTTGAAACATTAATCTGACATATAAGAGAAATGATTACGCAAGGAAGAATAAACACAACATATGTCCAGTCAAAAAACATAAAAAACCTCCTTATACCATTCAACTAAAGCTGTCACCGATATTTAATTTATGTCCTGCGAGAAAGGCAGCTGAGGTCATACGCTTTTTGCCCTCGGGCTGAAGCTCAATAATCTCAACCGAGCCGCTGCCGCAGGCTACAATAAGCGGCTTTGTGCTGATTATTGTGCCCGCCCTTCCGCTTTTTTCGCAAATTTTTGTAGAATATATTTTCAGCCTTTTGCCGCAAAGCTCGGCAGTCGCAACAGGCCACGGGTTAAGTCCACGCACCTTGTTATGCACCTCATCTGCCGTTTTTGTAAAGTCAATGGGACAAAGCGACTTATCAATCTTTGAAGTGTGCGTTGCCTTGCTTTC
>JBJEOV010000066.1:0-109786 GCA_051880895.1 Ruminococcus sp.
GCCCAAACCCGCAACCCTTTAAAAAGGGTTGACCGAAATTTTATCCCCGGGCAGATAGTAAGCAATAATCTTTAATTTTGTTGCCCGACCGAAAGTTTTGTTTTTCAGTTAAATTACAGTTTTGCTTACTGAAAGGAATAACTGTATTAAAATATTATATAAAATATAAGTATATTATTTATTTAATAAGTCACACTCTTTGTGCATTTAATCAAAAAATCACCTGTGCATTTGGCTGTATTAACAAAAATCTGTTGAGCTGTTGAAATGAAAGCGGTAAAATGATATAATTACAAATATAACTTGATGTTCAGGAGATGACTATGAAATGAAAAAAAGCAGAAAAATTATAAGCTTATTGCTGAGTGCGGCAATTATAATGTCTGCCTTTGCAATAACTGCAATCTCAGCGGCTGCTGCGACAGGCGACTCAGAGGTGTATTTTGACAACTCTGTTTTCAACTGGGAAAATGTCTATATTTATGCTTACGGCACAAAGGAAAACGCAAAGTGGCCCGGTCAGCTTATGAGCGCAACCGATGACGGACTCTACAAAATGAGCTTTACCTCGGCTTATAAGTCTGAGAGTATTATTTTTAACAACGGCAGAGAAAAGGGAGATGGAAAGGAGCAGTATCCGCAGGCAAACGGACTTTCTCTTAAAGCCGGTCAATGTAAGCTCCTCACGGCTGAAAAGCAGTGGGTTGATTACGGCAAGCCTGACGAACACGGCTACGGCATTGCCTATACAGCCTCAGGCAAAAGCTTTTCAAGTGAATCTATACAGGTAAAGCTTGGACTCAAAAATGCAACAATTGGTTACTATTCTGTTGACGGCTCACCAAAGAAATCGTACACAAACGGGGCTGTAATTGAAATCGGCGAGGGAAAAATCGGCAACAGCGACATTACTCTTGAGCTTACCGCAACGGGTGCTGACGGTGTAGAAACCACGCAGACCTTTAACTACTGCAAAACCTTTATGGCAGACCAGACGACCTTTTCTGCTGAGTCGGACGGTCACACAAGAGAGGCAGAGCTCGGTTACTACGGTACAAACCCCGGTATGCAGCTCGGCAAATACAAGACTATTTCGGTTGACGGTGATGTCAGCGATTGGGACAGCTCAATGATAATTGCTCAGGGTGTGGCAAACGATGACCCACGAGTATATATGCCGTCATCAATGCACGAACAGCCATGGGATGCGTATGCTCTCTATGGTGCGTGGGATGATGAAAATCTCTACTTTATGTGGGAAATGGCAAACACAACCTACATCACCTCTCCGAGCGACAACTTTGCAGCGTCAAATGAGGCTCGCCCCTGGAGAAACAGTATTCCGATGTATATTGCCCTTTCGATAGACCCCGAGAAGCAGGCAACAGGCAAGGCAATCGGTACAAATCTTGACGGCTCAACATTTACAAATCCGTTTGTATGGGGCTGTGCCGGCGGCGTTGCAAAGGACGGTGGAGTTGGATTTACAACTCATATCGACACACTCGTTGCCTTTGACTCCAACAATTCAAACGGCGGTGCGTCAATATTCAAGGCTGATGTTCAGGATGCCGACGGCACATATATGTTCAATTACGATACAAGAGTTCCGATAGGCGTCAGGAATTTTCAGGCTCAGGATAACCAGAACGGCTTTAAGATTAAATACGCAAACGGCACAAAGAGTGAAACTATGTACGGTATCAAAGATGCAAAGGGCGGAAGAACCTTAGGCGACCATACAGATCTGAATGCAAACTGGGTTGATTTCTATAAGCTCGGCTACAAGAAGAGCTACGGCTTTATTTATGAGGTTGCAATTCCGTATTCGGCACTCGGTATTGACAGAAATTATGTTGAAACCAAGGGCATCGGCGCAATGCAGATACTCACCTACGGCACATCGGGTATGGATACACTTCCGCACGATCCGTCAATGCTTGATGTTGCAGATGCAGAATACAGCTACGATCCATCTACAAGCCACGAAAAGGAAGACATAGACAACATCACAGTTCCGCTTGCAAGACTCGGCAAGCTCCTCCCCGACACTCAGGTGATCGAGGCTGAGTTTGAAGTAAACTTCGGCGCAGACAAGAACTCGGGACAGGCAGTCGGCACAGATATTCTGCTTACGGCAGAGCCTTACAATAACCACGGTGATGTAACATATCAGTTTATGGTAAACGGTCAGACTGTGCAGAATTCAGCAACTAATACCTTCAGCTTTACCCCGAATGAGGCAGGCGCATATACCCTTGCAGTAAAGGCTGTTGATTCGGACGGATACACTGCCGAGGCAACTAAAAACTTTTATATTTCAGGTAAATCTGAAGAAACCGTAATAAAGGGAGATACAGACCGCAACGGTGTTGTAGATGTAAATGATGTTACATATCTCCAGCTTCATATTGCAACTGGTGAGGGCGGTGCGCTTATCGACATTTCAAACAAGGCATGGTTTGACGCTGCCGATATGGACGGCGACGGTAATCTTGATGTTCTCGACGCTACCGCATTGCAGATTTATCTCGCATAATTTTATTACATAACAAGCAAAAGGATTGCAGAGCAAAATCTGCAATCCTTTTTTGTAGTAGTTTTTACTTATTCATTTCAGGGTTATTGGTTCTCATTAAAATATAATCAACAGATACATTAAAATAGTCTGCAATCGCAATCAGGGTTTCATAATCAGCCTGCCTGATACCGCTTTCGTATCTGCTGATAGAATTTTGATTCATATTTAAATCTAATGCCATTTTTAATTGAGTAATACCTTTTTGCTCACGCAATTCTTTTATTCTTGTTTTTACCGCCAAAGCAATTCACCCTTGACTTTATTATACCTAAATGGTATAATATAAATATCCCAAAATGGGATATTTAGAAAGGGGGATATTGTTTATATGGAAAGAAAGTATTATATAATTATAAGTAGTAGTTTTGTAGGAATAATACTTTTAGTTCTTATAATCGGTGGTTTTTTATTAGGTTCGGTAGTATTGAACAGTATAGTAAAATATGCTTGGATACCGATAATTTCAATTTTAGCGTGTATACAAGTAGGTTTTATAGTATGGAGTATGAAAAACTTTATAAAATATTGTCCTAATGATAGTTTTATTCAAAAACTTTTTGCATATATAAGTTTTATATTTGGAGAAATTGTCAGAGGTACAATTTCTATTGCTTTTTTTGCGTGCATTTGTAAGAACTTTATAGGAACATTTGAATGTATTTTTGAAGAGGGTGTTACGTCCGGAAACTTCTTATTAAATATTATTGTTTATGGATTAGCCACATTCCTTGATATAGGACTTGCGATTTTGATTTTTTGTGCATCAGGAGGATTAAGCTATTTTATATCTGTACTTATTGAAGAAGGTTCTGCTATTTCTGGAGGAATATTAAGCTTAGTGCTATCTATAATTTTTTTCGTGCTTGTGGAAGCTCTTATTGGTTATGGTTATCCAGAAACAGCAGAATTATTATTTTCAAATATACCGATTTTAAATTTGTTTTTCACAGATCCGATTATATATAAAATAGTTCGAATTTTTATATCATAAAAAGGGTAATCGCAAATTCACTTTGCGCTTACCCTTTTACTTTTCAACATTCTACTAAATAAAAAATGTTAATCATTATTCATCACCAAAGGCAATACCCATTTTTCTTGCGGCGGCTACGATTTCGTTGTCGGCAGGAACGGCTTTCAGCTTGCCTGCAATTTCCTCAAGCGGTACTGCAACCACCTTGTTATTTACAAGCGCAACCATATTACCGTATTTTTTGTTGATAATAAGCTCGGCAGCGGCAACGCCGAAGCGTGTGGAAAGCACACGGTCGTATGCGTCAGGACTTCCGCCTCTCTGGAAGTGTCCGGGTACGGTAACCCTTGTTTCCTGTCCGGTGGCGTCCTGAATTTCTTTTGCAATTTTGTAGGAAATTGACGGATACGCAATTTCAGCCATTGCAGCCTTTCTCTTTTTCTTTGGCATTTCTGCAAGCTCCTTGGAAATTGCGCCCTCGGCTACCGCAAGAATAGAGAATTTCTTGCCGCTTTCGGTTCTCTTTTTAATAGTTTTTATTACAGAATTAATGTCGTACGGAATTTCGGGGATAAGGATAACATCTGCACCGCCTGCAATGCCTGCGTACAAGGTCAGCCAGCCAACCTTGTGTCCCATAACCTCAACAATGAAAACTCTGCCGTGTGAGGTAGCCGTTGTGTGAATACAGTCGATAACATTTGTTGCAATGTCAACTGCGCTCTGAAAGCCAAAGGTTTTGTCTGTTCCCCAGAGGTCGTTGTCAATGGTCTTTGGCAGGGAAACAACATTGAGTCCCTCCTCACGCAGAAGATTTGCGGTTTTCTGCGTGCCGTTGCCGCCGAGTACCACAAGGCAGTCAAGCTCGAGCTTTTTGTAGTTCTTTTTCATCTCGGCAACCTTGTCAACGCTGTTTTCGTCAATCACACGCATAAGCTTGAACGGCTGTCTTGATGTGCCTAAAATAGTTCCGCCCATTGTGAGAATACCCGAGAAATTCTCAGGCTTCATCACTCTGGTTTCGTTGTAAATGAGTCCACGGTAGCCGTCAATTATGCCGATAATCTGCACACCGTCGTTGCCGTAGTGCTGATAAAGTGTTTTTGCAACCGCACGGATAGTAGAGTTAAGTCCCTGACAGTCGCCGCCGCTTGTTAAAATTCCGATTTTTTTCATTCTGCTTTTTCTCCTTCCTTTGCAGGTACTATAGGAGTGCCTACTGTTCTTACATATGTTTGTTTTTTAACGGCTTTCTGCGCCTGCTGCGCAAGCTTTGAAAAATACTTCTGGCAATTGAGACGCTTTTTGCCACGCTTATCCACAAGATGATATGTTGTGTCGGTAAGCTGCTTTCTTGCGTTTACAGTATCCTTGAGCATTACCTTTAAAATCTGCTCAACCCTGTTTTTGATGTCCTCGTCCTCAACAGGGAACACAAGCTCAACACGCTTGTCAAGGTTTCTCTGCATCCAGTCTGCACTGCCGAGGTAATAAAGCGGATTGCCGTTGTTTTCAAATTTAAAGATTCTGCTGTGCTCAAGCAGCTGTCCCACAATGCTGATTACCTTGATGTTCTCGCTCCAGCCCTTCAGGCCCGGAATAAGACAGCAGATACCTCTTACTATAAGCTCAATTTTTACCCCTGCCTGTGACGCCTCGTAAAGCAGGCTGATAATTGCAGGGTCAACAAGAGAATTTACCTTTGCTGTGATTGAGGCAGGAAGTCCCTGCTTTGCGTTTTCGATTTCCTTTCTTATCATATCCTCAAAGAACGGGCGCATACCCTGAGGAGCAACAATAAATTTATTGTATTCGGGCGGTAAGGAATAGCCTGTCAGCGTGTTAAATAATGATGATGCGTCAAGGCCATATTCCTCACGGCAGGTAAACATACCGATGTCGGTGTAAAATCTTGCGGTGCTGTCGTTGTAGTTGCCTGTGCCCATATGCAGATAACGGCGGATACCGTCCTTATCCCGTCTTACCACAAGGCAGATTTTGCAGTGGGTTTTAAGTCCTGTAAGACCGTAAATTACATGACAGCCTGCTTTTTCAAGCTTGGTTGCCCATTGTATGTTGTTTTCCTCGTCAAAGCGAGCCTTTAATTCGACTAATACCGTAACCTGCTTGCCGTTTTCGGCTGCCTTGATAAGCGCACCTACAATCGGGGAATTACCGCTTACACGGTAAAGAGTCTGCTTGATTGCAAGCACATCGGGGTCCTTTGCGGCTTTTCTCACAAAGCCAACTACCACATCAAAGCTCTCGTACGGGTGATGCACAAGTCTGTCCTTTTCCCTGATAGCCTCAAAAATATTGTCGCAATCGTAAAATTCGGCAGGCGGATTAACGGGGGTGATAGGCTCAAAGCAGAGCTTTTCACAGCCCTTTATTCTGGCGAATTTTGAAAGGAAGGTAAGGTCAAGCGGACCGTGCTGAACATAGATTTCGTCCTCTGTAACATTCAAGGCGTCAACAAGGAATTTTCTTATAGATTTGTGGCATTTCTTGGAAAATTCAAGTCTTACGGGTACGCCACGCTGACGCTTTTTGATGGATTTTTTGATTTCCTCCATAAGGTCCTCGGTGTCCTCGTCAATGTCAAGGTCAGAGTCCCTTGTAATTCTGAAAGCCGCCGACTGCTTGATGTTGTAAAGCTCAAAAAGCTCGCCGAGGTGAATTGTAATAATCCTTTCGAGGGTGATAAAGTCACGGTTTCCGTTGGCGGGAGGCAGCTCTATAAACCTCGGGAGAATTGACGGCACCTGAACAAGCGCATAAAATTCCTCGCCCTCGGCATTAGTCAGCAGAACCGCAATGTTAAGGCTCTTGTTTGCAAGCAGAGGAAACGGCCTGCTTGTGTCAACCGCCATAGGCGTGAGTACGGGGAACACAACACGCTGAAAATAATCGTCTGCAAAGGCTTTTTGTTCCTCGGTCATTTCGTCAGCCTTGACAAAGCAGATGCCGTTTGCTCTCAGCGACGGAATAATCGAGCGGTTGTAGCAGTTGTACTGCTTTTCGGCAAAAAGATGCGCTTTTTCGCTGATTTTTTTCATCTGCATTTTCGGAGTAAGTCCTGACGCATCGGGCTGCTTTGTGCCACGGTGAATATTGTCAAGCACGCCTGCCACACGCACCATAAAGAACTCGTCAAGGTTTGAGGCGGTGATTGAAAGGAAGTTACATCTTTCCATTATCGGGTTTTCCTTTTCAAAAGCCTCCTCAAGTACACGGGCGTTGAAGTCGAGCCAGCTCAGCTCTCGGTTATTATAAGGCATTTCAAGCCATTTTTTTAATTCCTGTTTCTTTTTTACATCATTATTTGAACTCATTGAATCACTCCCTGTTATTTTTATTATATTTTGAAATTGAGAATATTTCAAGTAAAATTTATGTAAAATCTACAAAATATTTGCAAGAAAAGCATATGCGGTTATCCTTTTTAGTAAACAGAATTATATTTCAGCAAATCAAATTACGGAATAAGCCTGATTTATAAAAAATCTGCAAAACCTATTGACAAATATCTATATGTTGCGTATAATAACACATAGACAATCATCTATCGGAGGTGCTTTTACAAATGGACGAAAAGAAGATTGCTCTGACTTTCAAGGCGTTCTGCGATGAAAACCGTATCAGGATACTTGAGCTGCTTAAATCCGGAGAAAAATGTGCCTGCAAGCTGCTTGAGGAGCTGAACATCACACAGCCTACACTGTCGCATCATATGAAAATTCTTTGCGACTCAGGCATTGTACTCGGCAGAAAAGACGGAAAGTGGACGCATTACTCTATATCGCCAAATGGTGTGGAGAAAGCCAAGGAATATCTTTCAGCCGTTACAAGTACCGGCGAAGGAGAGAGGGGAGAAGAAATATAATGAACTGAGCTGACAGAGCAATAGAATTATTCAATAATAACTTTAAGGAAACACTGATTAAATCGTTTGTGCATATTGCGCCGTCAGATTTTTTGTCAGATTGCACAAATAAACCACAGTAATGCTGACGCATTATTTTCGAGATTTTTTGGGCAAGCTGGCGGAAAATATGCAAGCAATATGTACAAACAGCTTTCAGCGTGATTTATTCAGTGTTTCCTAAACTGTTCACAGGCTGTTTTTACTGTTTTTGCAGCCGATTACGGCATAAGTGAGGAGCTTGCGTTAAAGCTGGCTACTTCCTTTGGCGGCGGCGCAAGAAGCGGAGAAATGTGCGGTGCAGTTTCGGGTGCGCTTATGGTTCTGGGCTTGGAATACGGTCATTTTATTGCTGAAAATAATGAGCAAAAGCAGAGGGCGTATTCCTTGGTAAGTGAATTTGTAAGTCGTTTTAGGAAAATCAATAACTCAATCGTCTGCCGTGACCTGCTCGGCTACGATTTATCTAAAAAGGATGAATTTGAAATCATCGCCAAAAAAGGATTATGCACTACTGTTTGCCCGAAAATGGTCAAGGACGCAGTTGTTATTCTTGAGCAGCTGCTTGAGGAAAATAAGTAAAGCTGAGCCGTGCCGTTTGCTGCACGGTTTAACATTGCAATATCACATAGATAAATTTAGATATAACTATGTAAAGGAGATTTATGGAAACAGTAAAAAGCATATGGGAGTTTTTTCAGGACGAAATACTTGGAATGAAGTGGCTTAATCAGCTTATAGGCTTGGCATTGGAAGCCTGCGGTCTTGACGCCTCGGATAAAATTGCAGGAAGTATCCGCTTTTTTATATACGATACCATAAAAATAATGCTCCTTCTCGGCGTTCTTATTATGATTATATCGTATATTCAGAGCTACTTTCCTCCCGAAAGGACAAAAAAGATACTCGGCAGATTTCACGGTATATGGGCAAATATAATTGCCGCCCTGCTGGGAACGGTAACGCCGTTCTGCTCCTGCTCATCAATTCCGCTGTTCATCGGTTTTACAAGTGCAGGACTTCCTCTCGGCGTAACCTTTTCATTTCTCATTTCCTCTCCTATGGTTGACCTCGGCAGCCTTGTGCTTTTAACGAGCATTTTCGGGTGGAAGATTGCAGTTATCTATGTTGTACTCGGTCTTGTGATTTCGGTTGCCGGCGGTACGCTGATTGAGAAGCTGCACCTTGAAAATCAGGTGGAGGAATATATACGCAACGGTCACTCCATTGACATACCGCAGGAAGAATTGCGTATTAAGGACCGAGTAAAATATGCCCAGGAGCAGGTTTTATCCACCGCTAAAAAGGTGTTTCCGTATGTGCTTATCGGCGTTGGAATCGGAGCAGTAATCCATAACTGGATACCCGAGGATTTTATCGTTGCCCTGCTCGGTGATAGCAATCCGTTCGGCGTTATTCTTGCAACGGTTGCCGGAGTTCCGATGTATGCTGATATTTTCGGCACAATTCCGATTGCCGAGGCTCTGCTTGCAAAGGGAGCATTGCTCGGAGTTGTTCTGTCCTTTATGATGGGCGTAACCACTCTGTCCCTGCCGTCAATGGTTATGCTCCGTAAGGCGGTTAAGCCAAAGCTGCTCGGTATCTTTATTGCAATCTGCACGGCAGGAATAATAATCGTAGGTTATTTATTTAATCTGATTCAACCTATAATTTCATAAAAAATCAGGAGGTAAACTATTATGTCATTGTTTGATTTCGGAAAGAAAAAGGAGCAGGAGCAGAAAGCACCGGTATGCGCTTGCAGCTGCGGAGATTCTGCCGGCAAGGCAGAAAAAAGCTCAGACTCTTGCTGCGGCAACTCGGTAAAAGGCATTTGCTGCGTCAAGGTTCTGGGAGCAGGCTGTAAAGCCTGTCACGAGCAATACGAAAACACAAAGAAAGCATTAACAAATATGGGAATTGCCGTAGAGGCTGAGTACATTACCGATATGGCTAAGGTTATGGAATACGGCGTTATGAGAATGCCGGCTATCGTTGTAAACGAAAAAGTGGTATCTATGGGCAAGGTGCTTAAGACTGCGGAAATTGAAGAAATTCTGCGTAAGTATGAGCTTTAAAGCGTATCTGTTAAAGCACATCTGAATATTTGTTCTGACAGCAGAATACAAAAAGCAAGGCTGACACCTCAAAAAGATGATGTCAGCCTGTTGTTTTTTCTATGCAGTTTTTCTGTGTGGTGTTCTCTTTCCCGCATAGTGCTTTTTTGCTTTTGTATGTGAGCTTTGTTTTTTAAATAAAATTGACTTTACAGGATAGCGCATAGCGTAGCTTATAATAACAAAAATGCACACATTTACATATACATCTGCATCAGGCATTTCAACAACTCCTTAATATTTTTGGGGCTTTGATTATATTATAAATCAAAGGGTGTCCAAAAAAACTCCCTTTCCTTAAGCTCAAAGCAAAAAAAACAGGTGTGCAGATTTTCGCTGCACACCTGTTTGATGTAGATATATATGTTTAGTCGTCAAAATCAGGAGTCTGGATTGCGTCATAGCCTGTTTCGCCGGTACGGATTTTTACCGCCTGCTTTAAGTAGTAGGTAAATATCTTTCCGTCGCCGGGATTTCCCGTAAACGCAGTTTTTTTGATTGCCTCAATGGTTTTTTCTTCCCATTCCTCAGACGAAACCACTATTTCAAACTTGATTTTCGGCAGAACCTGAACATCTACCTTCTGACCTCTTACATATTCGGACATACCTCGCTGAATACCGCAGCCTACAACCTGATAGGCAGTAATACCGTTTACGCCTATGTCGGTAAGAGCTTTTTTAACATCAAGGAACATTTCCTCCCTGACAACAGCCTCAATTTTAATAAGCTGAACCTCGTTATTGTTATCCATATATTAATCCTCCGTTAATTATCAAGACCGTTGAATGACGGGTAAGCCGATTCGCCGTGCTGTGTAATGTCAAGACCGAGCATTTCGTCACGCTTGCTTACTCTTATCCTGCCTGTTACTATTCTTGTAATACCGTAGCAGATAAGTGTGCCGACAACTGCAATTACAAGTGTGATGCCGATTCCCAATGCCTGTGCGCCGAACTGAGCGAACTCGCCGTAGATAAGTCCGTTGCCTGCGTCTGCGTTTATAGCCGAGCTTGAGAATA
Organism: Ruminococcus sp.; assembly: GCA_051880895.1. Taxonomy (GTDB): domain Bacteria; phylum Bacillota; class Clostridia; order Oscillospirales; family Acutalibacteraceae; genus Ruminococcoides. The sequence continues at coordinate 10,619 of JBJEOV010000066.1, forward strand.
CGCCTGTGAGAAGTCCTCCCCAGATGCCGCCTGTGCCGTGACAGCTGAATGCGTCGAGAGCGTCGTCAAAGCCGAATTTCTTTTTGCCGCATGAAATCATAAGGTAGCAGACGGGGCTTGTTGTAAGACCGATGATTACTGCCGCCCAGATTGGCACAAAGCCTGCGCCGGGAGTGATGCCTACAAGACCTGCAATCATACCTGTGCTTGCGCCGATAAGCGTAGGCTTTTTATTTTTGATAACATCGCAGAGCATCCACGAGAGAATAGCTGCGGCAGCCGAAACTGCTGTTGTCATAAACGAGTGAGCGGCAAGGCCGTTTGCCTCAAGGGCAGAGCCAGCGTTAAAGCCGAACCAGCCGAACATAAGGAGTGACGCACCGAGAACTACCGTGGGAATGTTGTGGATTCTGTAGTTTGCGTGTTCGTAATCGTTGCGCTTGCCAAGGAGAATGCAGAGGACAAGAGCAGATACGCCCGAGCTGATGTGAACAACATCACCGCCTGCAAAGTCAAGAGCACCGATACCGTCAAGACCGAGAAAACCGCCGTCTGCCCATACCATATGAGCCAGCGGATAATAAACGAGTAAAGACCAGAGAATTATAAATACAAAAAGCGACTTGAACTTCATTCTGCCTGCAACCGCACCCGTAATGAGAGCAGGTGTGATGATTGCGAACATCATCTGAAATCCGCAGAAAACCATATTCGGAATTGCTGCGCCGTCGGTGTAGCCTTCGGTAAGCGAAACACCCTCAAGACCGAGCCAGCTCAGGTCGCCGATAATTCCGTTTGAGCTTGGCGCAAAGGAAAGCGAGTAGCCGAAAAGCACCCACATCACAATGCCCGTTCCGATAATGAAGATTGAGGTCATCATCGTGTTTACTACATTCTTTTTGCGGACAAGTCCGCCGTAAAACATTGCAAGACCGGGCGTCATAAGGAACACCAGAGCTGAGCAAATCAGCATAAAGCTGATATTTCCTGCATCCATTTTAAAACCTCCACATAAACCGATAAGACAAAAACAGGGTTCACCTTGTTTTTGAGATTTGCAGGAAAATAAAAATAAATTGCAAATCTGCAAAAGCAAAGTGAACCTCTTTGTTCTGAATTATTCATTTTAAACTGAGATAAAATAAGTGATTTTCCGGAAAGCCTTACTTTACAAGTAGAATTATACAGCTGTTTCTGCCATTTGTCAATAGATTTTTTCAAAAAACAAGTGCCGGCTGTAAAAATGGCTTTTTGCAGAAAATTATAAATTATGCAGGATTTTTATAAAAACTTTCATTTTGCGCATATTTCTGAATTTATCACAATGTCCGACAGATTTAAATCGACAACACATATATTGTGTAAAGGTTTTACTTTTTCTCGTTGCTTACCCGCTTTTTATATTCGCCGGGAGTACAGCCGTACACCTGCTTGCAGTAAGAAATCAGAGATTTCACGCTTGAAAAACCGTTTTGCTCAGCGGCGTCTTTTACGGACATATCATTGTGTATAATATCAGCCAAAGCCTTTTCGAGCCGTACTACATTCAAAAAGTGGATAAAGGATGTGTTGGTGATTTTTTTGAAGATGTTTGCAAAGTATGTAGGAGTAAGTCCGATGTAGTCGGAAATTGTTGCAAGTGATATATCCTCCCTGTAGTGCATATCAATGTACTCAATAGCCTTTTTTGCATAGCTGTTGTCGGGCAGGCTTTTGTTCGGTACGGACTTCCTTTTGTTTTCGATACACTCGCATAAGAGAGTGCGGTAAATTTCGGCGAGCAGTCCGAGCATAGTAAGCTCGCCGAAGTCCGGCTTTTCATGTGCAAGCGGAATCATCTGCCTTATTACATTTTTTATTTTGTCCTGAGCCTGCTTGTTGCTCTGAAGATTAAAGGAAACGCTGTCAAGCGCAGGATAATAGCTTTTTAAAAAATCCGCAAATTGCAACTTGCTATTGCAATTTGCGAAAACTTTTCCGCTAAATTACAGTTTACCTTACTAAAACGATAACCGTATAAAATAATTATAGCTTTTTATTGATTTTTTTCAGCATATGCTTTGTTTTTGTAAATGTAATCAGCCATATTGTTGCATAAATTGTAACGAAAATTCCGTAATAAATTAATATACCGACTATATTGTGCGGCATCCAATGTAAAAAATAAGCTACGGGGAAGGTTACCGTTGAGTAGAGCAGAAAATGTACTACTGTCTGCCTCAACAGACTCCAGTTCTCAAGCTCCCATATTACAGAGGCAGCGCCTAATACTGCACCGTACAGCATACTGATAATTGTCTGTATTATTACTGTGTTTAATTCCGTGCCAAAGGCTTCTGCCGCCTGAGGTACAACAGGATAGTACTCCCCTGTACCAATTCCTAAGGAAATCATAATTGTGATGAAATAGCAGATAAAAAAGCCTGCCGCCATTCCAATCAAGCCACGAAGAAAAATCTGTTTTTTAATATTCATATTATACACCGAGCCTTTCTTTGATTTTTGAAACATATCTTCTTGATACATATGTGCTTCTGCCGTCATTAAAGGAAACATAAATTGTTCCCGATAATTTAAGGTTAAAGCCTTTTACCTTTTCCAGATTGATTATTTCCGAATTTGAGATTCTAACAAAGCGTTCACAATCCAGACTGTTTTCCAATTCATACAACCGTTGGTTTACAATAAATTCTCCCTTTTCCGTTACGGCATACACCTTGCCGTTTGCAGAGCAGATATTAATTATTTCGTCTTGCTTGATAACAGAAATCATATCTCCGCTTTTTCCTGTGAGAATTTTTGCTTTTTCAGATGAAAGCCTTTTTATGTATTCGTTGATTTCATCTGTGACAGTGTCCGTATAAATTATACACAGCGGTGTTTTATAGCTGCTGTCAATTTTTACTTCTACCTTCAAAATCATACCTCCTTAAAAATGATTACAGCATTAGTTTACATCATAAAAAAATAAAATCAACCGTTTTTAAACAGACGGTTGATTTTAAAGCATAAGCGGTATTTTTCGGGCGGCAATGCACCTGCGATTATTTTCTTTCGTCGGTGACAATATGCTCAATTCCCTTATGCTCCCCGCTTAAATAATCCTTTAAAAAAGAGGGGAAGGCTTTGTATCTGCCAAGTTCGGAAATTGCAATCCAGTGCATCTGCTCCCTTGTTCCGAACCGTGTTTCGCTGTTGCTGTCAAGCTTTTGCGTTCCCCTCGGTTTCATAATGTAGTAAAAGCATATCTCGTGGCGGTCAAGCCCTGCAAGTGCACCTTCGTTTTCGATAAAGAAATTTTCGTGAATTACTGCAAGTCTGTCAATTTCATAGCGAACTCCCGTTTCTTCAAAAACCTCACGCAATACAGCGTTCTCGGCGGTTTCACCCATATGTACTCCGCCGCCTACAGAATAAAAATAGTCCTCGCTGTCGTTGCCTGCAAACAGCACACAGCCGTTTTCAATAATTATCGCCGCCGCTCTGTACCGAAACCAATGACCGTCACAGGTAAAACAGCAGTCAAGCTCCTTTTGTGTTTCACTCATTTTCATAAAAACCTCCTGCAAAATATTGCTTTATCAGTATAGCATAATGCCCGATTATTACAGGCAATATTTTTGTTTTACAGCCTAACTTAAAAGCATCTGTTCAAACGCATAGTGCCCCGGTATTATTTGCTTTCGTTGTTTTGTATTTATTGTTTTCAAGAGAATACCTGGCTATTTCCGTGCCGTTGGAAAAAAGTCCTATTCCGGCATTGTCAAAATACCCTCTTTTGTCAATTTCTTTGATTTTTTGCGAGAAATCTTTTAAAAAGTCTATCATATTACTTTCGCTATATAGTTTTCCAACTTTTATTTCAACAAAATTTATATACGGCATCTGTCCGGGTACTATTTCTATTCCAAAATCACTTTCTTTTTCTTTTAAGTAAGAATCTAATTTGGAAAGAATATATTGTTGGTATGCATATTTAAAAGTGGATACTTTATCCTCCTTATACCAAAGAATTGAACCGTCAGCATTCACTGATGTAATATATGACTTGATTGTGTATTCAAAACCTGCTTCTGTGTCTTTAAGAGTATATGTAATAGATTTTTCCTCTGCTTCTTCCGATACATATTCTGCTTCGCCGAATTCTCTTTTTGCATATCTTATGATTGTGTCTTTATCTGCAAGCTTTACATCTTCCAGACTTTTATCACAACCCGATAGTGCGACTAATGGTATAAAAGATATAAGAATTACCGTTAATATAGTATTAAAAGCAATAAAAGTGCGAGTAGATATTGTAGATTTTTTCACTAAAATTCTCCTCGTATATAATTTTTTACTATATTATACATTAAGGTTTTATATTTATCAATATTTTTGTGATATATAATTTACGATATGTTTCAAATCACACAAATGACTGCTATACTATACTTTTTTGCATTATATTGTTTCTTTTTTATATTTGATAAAAATTTTGCAAAAAACAGCTTATAATTACATTATCTACAACAGTAGAAATTATATAGGGTTATTAAACGATACTTTCGGTTAAAACAGCATTATATCTACAACAGTAGAAATTATATAGGGTTATTAAACTGTAGCGGAGCTGAAAACGAGGAAATATCTACAACAGTAGAAATTATATAGGGTTATTAAACGAGATGTCAAGATTTTTCGCTATGATTATCTACAACAGTAGAAATTATATAGGGTTATTAAACGAACAAAAAAGACTTGAACAAGCCTAATCTACAACAGTAGAAATTATATAGGGTTATTAAACCAACCGTAAACCATTTGTCAGCCGTCAATCTACAACAGTAGAAATTATATAGGGTTATTAAACACGCTTAGTCTGGGTTTGCCTGACTGATATCTACAACAGTAGAAATTATATAGGGTTATTAAACTCCGTCCATTCGGTGAACACCTGCCCCTATCTACAACAGTAGAAATTATATAGGGTTATTAAACCCTTGTATTGTTTAAGTTGACAAATATCTCTGATAAAATAATATTATGTTTGTAATAACCTGATAATTTTTTCATTGTTCAACAACCCCATATCAACAAAATAGAATATTAAGACCAAGGTTTGCAGGTCAGGTAACAATCAGCAGAGGGGAGTCCTCGTTCTTTGCAAAACCAAACTTCTGAACCTTGCAGGTGTAGCTCTCTTTTTATTATCAGAGATATCATAACTAATTATAACCATTTTAATCTCCTATGTCAAATACCGGAAATTCATCGGCTGATTTGTTTTTTATAAAAGCTCTGTATCCGTATCATAATCAAGCGAATGAAAATAAATTGAAACGGGGCAGAATATATAGTCGTTCAGGTTAGGGAAACACTGATTAAATCGTTTGTACATATTGCGCCGTCAGATTTTTTGTCAGGTTGCACAAACAAACCGCAGTAATGCTGTCGCATTATTTTTGAGGATTTTTTGGGCAAGCTGGCGGAAAATATGCAAGCAAGATGTGCAAACAGCTTTCAGCGTGATTTATTCAGTGTTTCCATAGATATTACTATAGGAGCTTCACTCATTCATATCTCCCTTTTGAGCAAACCTTAACCATTCGGCATTTGATATGGATAATTTTACCTTTGAAATATCCTCAGCCTTTTTTATCTGCTCAATTGCCCACAAGCATTTTCGTGCAATATTATAGGCTCCGTTTGCGTCGGCGTCAGTTGGTAATGCGTCTTCGCCGGTAATTTTACGGCTGTCGTAAAAAACTCCGTTTTTATTCTTTACAGGCGAAATCAGGTAGTCGATATCTGTTTTAGGCTTACTGTTTCTCATTTGGAGAGTAAGCGCAAGCAGATTCAGCAGATTTTCAAAAAAATCCCTCTGCTCATTCGCAAGTATCAATTCCTTAAGGCTTTCAGAGCGATAATCAATCGAAAATTTATCAAACAGCTTTATAAACTCATCGGTAAGATTTATGGTTACGCTGTCCCATTCACTGTTCTTTTCGGGATTGCGATAGCTTTTTATTCTCTCCCCGTAGGTACATACAGTCCACTCCTTGCGGTAATCTGTTGATCCTCTGAGAAAATCCTTGTAGTTAAAGGAAAACTCAAAATAATTTTCCTTTTCGTTAAAGCGTATTGATTTAAAGCGTGATAAAAAGTCCTTGGACTCTTTCACATTGATGTAACGGGGTTTCATTAAATCCACAAAGCCTGTAACGGGATCAATTTTACTTGTAAGCCACGCAGGAATATAGAAAATTATACCGTTTTGCAAGCCCTCCTTCTTAAAGCTTTCAAACTTATTTGTAAGCTGATATGCGTTGAGTAATCCGCCTTCCTCTTCCGGAGCAATTTGCTTGTCTGCATAATAATTCAGCTTATCAATAAGCATTTTTTCAAATTTCTGATAAACCTGTTTTTCAACCATGGCTCTGCTGTTTTTAAATCCGCTGTTCAGATCTTCCATTGCAATTACTGCGTCGTATTTTACTACAAGCTTGCAGATTTTATGAACAGCCTGGCTTATATAGCCGTTTTTAAGCTCCTTAATGTTCTCGATCGTGTTCCAACTCTGCCTTGCCTGCATACGTTTTTTCTCCTTTTCATCAAGCAGGCTGTGATAATTTGTTTCGTGCACTTCACCGTTATACTCATTTCTGATTATATTCAACGAGCCCTGCTCAAGAATAACGCCGTTGCTGTCAATCACGCTGTAATAAAGCAGATTCCTTTCGCCACGGTCAATGCCGATTACACAGTTGTTTTCACAATCCTTTAAAAGCATTCTGACATCGTCATTAATTCTGAAAGCGTCAGGCGACTGAAAATTCATTGTAATAGGGAAGTGGAGTGAAAACTGCGGCTTTGTGTATCTCTTATCCTTGATAAGATCATATTTAAATTCAGAGAACTTATTTTTTGATAATTTATTCTTATTCTCAATCGGCTGATTTTTCGGGTGGGTAACCCCGGCGTTCTTTATGCTCGCCGGTCGGTAAAACATCTCCGCTCCGCCGTTGAGCCGATACACAACATTTTCAAGATTCCGTTCGTCAAACAGCATTTTAAAATACATTGTATGCAGATTTGGCGTACCCTTGCTGTACGGAGAAAAATCCTTGTTGTAAATCCGGAACAGATATATTTTTCCTTCGTTGACAAGCTCGTCAATATATTGTGCAGGTATTTTTGAATAAGTAATTTTGTAGCTCTGGTTTGCTACATCGTTGTAAAATTCGCTTATGTCGTTATACTCGCAGGTATCCTTAAAGGTATAATTGAATGCAGACCAGTCAGGATGACGGTTGATTGCGTCCTTATAAAAATCTATAAGCTTATGGCAATCATCAATATTAAAGCTTACGCCCTTTTTAAAAGTGCCGCTTTTATAGATAGTCATTATTTCGTCAGACGGAGCAAAAAAATCAATGTTTGAATCGGCAAAAAACACCTTTGGCAGCATTTTATTCGGTCCGGGCAGCAGCTTATAAACGGCTTTTTCATAGCAATCATCAGCGCAATCTGAAAATTCAGGATTTTCAAACACCTTACTGCTGCCTTTGTCAAGTATTGCGAGAAAATACTTACCGTCCTTAATAAGGAGAACAGAGCGGTAATCCTTTTCCTTGTTTCTGTCCCAGCCGCCTAAAAGCTGCGGATTATCAAAATTGAGCTTGATTTTTTCGGTAGAATAGGGCTTTTTAGTAACATAATTTCTTACCTTATCATAAAGCCTGTCTATTCTGCTGAGATTATCATAAAGAGGAGTAAATGAGCTGTAAAAAAGCTCGTTCTTGTCAAAGACTTCTCCTGTTTCAGACAGAGGCTTAATCAGCTTTTCAAGAGTTTTAATTGAATCAAGGAGGTTTTTGATTAATTCAACGGACTCTTTATCACTGATAAGGCTTTTGCTTTCGTCATAAGGCGTGGTCAGGAGTTCTTCGGCTAAAGAATATGCTTTGAAAATATTATTAACCAACTCCGTAACCATACCGCAATAATAATCGGATATTGATTTTTTGTTGATTTCGGTATTATCCGATGAGCTTATAAGCTTTTGAAGGTCACTGAGAGAAAGATACTTATTAGCTTTATACGCCTTGTTTCGCTTTTCTTCGTATTTTTCAAGATTTTTCACCTTAACGGTATAATTCTCTTTATCATACGCATCGTTCCAAAGGCTCTTTATAACTGACCACGACTTGAAAATTCCGTTTGACAAATCAGTAACGGCAAGTCCGTTTTTAATATATATACCGTCAAGCGAATCGTCTGAAAAACCTTCAAAAAGAATTTTCAGATCTTCAACAGTATTTTTTACTGACCTGTATTTGTCAGGCTCCTCGTGATTAAAAAATTCGTCAACTGCGCTTAAAAGCTCATTATCATCAATGAATTTTGCAGGAATAAAAGACACGCTGTCGCTGTCGCTTAGAATCTGCTTGTATAATGGCTTGAGCATTGGGATACGGTCGCTTTTCTGCGAATCCTGGTTATGCTTGTTAATGTACTGGTTGATGCCTTTTTTGCCATTTATTTTTGAACCGTCGCTTGTGGTGTAACCGCCTATAATTTCATTGTAGCGGTCAATGCCTGACTGAGTAAGCACAAAATTAAAATAATCCACGGTGAACACATCAAAAACGGTTGTTCCGCATAAGCCTTCAAAATCATTATTAAGGGTAACGAGAACATCTTTTGGGAGCAGATTTTTTGCCTTATCAAAGATTTTGATATTATCAAGAAATTTCGGGAGATTTACATTTATGCAGCGGTAAGGTATAGCAGTAGAAATCTCCTTGTCTGAATACATATTTTTTCTGTTTTCAAAGAATGGTCTGAAATATGTAGTAAAGCTGAAAAATTCCGCCACAATCGCCCGTTTTTCTTCGTCATCAATAAATTCAGGTAAAAGCTGTGTAATCATCTCTTTCTTGAACAGCTTACCGAAAATCTCCGATTCTTTAAAAGCGTCGGCAATTTCTTTTCTGAGCTTTGCTGAAATTTCATTCATTTCTTTTTTTGCGCTTTCGTCTTTAGCGTTGTAATAAAGCTCCGCAAAATCCTTAAGATATGAAAGAGTCTGCTTTTTCAGAACCTCGTCAATAAAAGCTTTGTGGTAATCATCAATCATCGCCTTGACTTTTTCATAATCCTCGCTTCTTTTTTGATCCTCTTCAAGCAACCTGCGGTTCTCAAAATGCTCAAGCGTTCTGCCGACAGGTATAAGCTGCTCGCACAGGGTTTTCTGCACCGGATATCTGTTTGTTAAACAAGATATCTTTCTTTTTTCTTCTTCTTTGTTCATTTTAGCTCTCCTTCCAGTAAAAAATGGTTGTAAAATCCTCTTATTTTACAATGAAATAAACAATCTACCATAGTAGAAATTAATAAACATTAAAAATTTTTATGTTTATTTATTGTAAGTGAAATCACTTACTTTATTTCAGCATATAAGCTTTGATTATCTGTCGCAAGATGTAAAATACACAAAGTTTTTAGCTGTAAATTGTGCATTTTAGCTATAACTTTAGCTATTTTTGTTTAAACGTGTGATTATTAAGAACTTTTCGGCTGGATTTGAGTTTTCTTTTGCTTTGTTATTAACATTATATCAAATGCACTGTCCGATATTCAGGACTTTGATTTTGAAACTAAAAAACAAGCGACAGCGTATTTTGCCGTCACTTGTTCATTTTAATTTTTGCTTTACTTAAGGAAACACTGAATAAATCACGCTGAAAGCTGTTTGCACATCTTGCTTGCATATTTTCCGCCAGCTTGCCCAAAAAATCCTCGTAATACGACAGTATTACTGCGGTTTATTTGTGCAATCTGACGAAAAATCTGACTACGCAATATGCACAAACGATTTAATCAGTGTTTCCTTAAAAAACCACTGAATAAATCACGCTGAAAGCTTTTACACATTTTGCCTGCATATATTTTACGGTTGTTTGTATTTGTGCCGTATCGCTCTGATAATCTGCGGATTGCAAAAATACTCTTCGCAAAATCCCGGAAATAAATTTTCTGAGAAAAAATATTTTATATATTGAAATTTTTATAAAAATATTGTATAATGCTTATTGAAAATTGTTCCTAATGCCGTCATAGACTTTGATAAAAGGAGGACTTCAAATGGATAAAAAGGCAATGTATAAATTAAGCTACGGACTTTTCGTTCTGACCGCAAGGGAAGGCGATAAGGATAACGGCTGTATAATCAATACGGCTATACAGGCGGCTTCTGCACCGAATCAGCTCAGCATATGCGTAAATAAGGAAAATTATACCCACGATATGATTATGCGCACAGGCGAATTTACTGTATCGGTTATCAGTCAGGCGGCCGATTTTGAGCTGTTTAAGCATTTCGGCTTTCAGTCGGGTAAGAATGTAAATAAATTTGACTCTTTTGATAGTTGCGTGCGTGGAGCAAACGGCATTTTTTACATCACAAAGGGCACAAACGCGTATATTTCCGTTAAGGTGGATAAGACCGAGGATTTAGGCTCTCACACAATGTTTGTCGGAGAGATAACCGATATGGAGGTTCTGAGCGACTCTGCCTCTGCAACCTACGAATACTACCACAGCAATATCAAGCCAAAGCCTGAAAAGGCAGGAAAAACAGATGACGGTCAGACGATTTGGAGATGCACAATATGCGGATATGAATATGTGGGCGAGGAATTGCCCGAGGACTTTATCTGTCCGCTGTGCAAGCACCCTGCGTCTGATTTTGAAAAAATAGTTGTAACTAAGGAGGACACAAAAATGGCAACAAATAAGTACGCCGGTACACAGACCGAAAAGAATTTACAGGAGGCATTTGCAGGCGAATCACAGGCAAGAAATAAGTACACTTATTTTGCGTCTGTGGCAAAAAAGGAAGGCTATGAGCAGATGTCGGCACTGTTCCTCAAGACTGCCGATAACGAGAAAGAACACGCAAAGATGTGGTTCAAGGAGCTTGCAGGACTCGGCGATACAGCGCAGAATCTTGAGGCTGCGGCAGACGGCGAGAATTACGAATGGACAGATATGTACGACGGCTTTGCAAAGACAGCAGAGGAAGAGGGATTCCCCGAGCTTGCCGCAAAATTCAGAGCAGTAGCCGAGATTGAAAGGCATCACGAGGAGAGATACCGTGCATTGTTAAAAAATATTGAAACAGCACAGGTATTTGAAAAGTCCGAGGTTAAGGTCTGGGAATGCAGAAACTGCGGTCATATCGTAGTAGGCACAAAGGCTCCCGAGGTATGCCCCGTATGCAACCATCCGCAGAGCTTCTTTGAAATTCATGCGGAAAATTATTAATAAGCCATATCAAAACAGAAATGCGGGAACTGATTATCAGCTCCTGCATTTTTTTAAAACTTACCCTTATCTCTTTTGTTGCATAGTTAAGAAAAAAGTAGTAAAATTAAGGTAATGCCGTACATTACTATTGTGCGGTATTGCCTTGAATTTTTGTAAACAGCAGAAATATTGACTTCGGAGGGGTAACTGTGGAAATAAGAAGGGCAGAGGAAAAGGATATTGAGCAGATTGAAGATTTGCTATATCAGGTGCATAAGGTTCATTCCGATAAACGACCGGATTTATTTATTCCGGGTGCTAAAAAATATACATCAGAGGAAATAAAGTCTATTCTGAAGAATGACGAAACACCTGTTTATGTTGCCGAAACTGACGGTTGTATTTCAGGCTATGCTTTTTGCATTTATCAGAAGCATTGCACCAAATCGAGCAACTATACAAGCCTGTATATTGACGATTTATGCGTAAGCGAAAAGTCAAGAGGGCAGAAAATTGGTACTCAGCTATATGATTTTGTGCTTGATACGGCAAAGAAAAACGGTTGCCACAACCTTACGCTGAATGTGTGGGCTTGTAACGAAACTGCAATGAAATTTTACGAGAAATGCGGTCTGAAAATTCAGAAGTACGGTATGGAGCAGATACTGGAATAAGGCTTATCTGCCGTACAGGGCAATAATAAGAAATGTTGGGAATTACCTTGATTTTGCACATTGATTGTGCTAATATAATATTCTAAGCAGTTTTATAACCGCTGAAAATTGATAATTTATTTCAGAGAGGATAATACATATGAAAAGTGATGTTATAAAGGTTGGCGCAAACGCCGCACCTCAGCGTTCACTTCTGAACGCTCTCGGTCTTACCGAAGAAGAAATGAAAAAACCTCTTATCGGTATCGTTAGCTCAAAGAATGATATTGTTCCCGGTCATATGAACCTTGACAAGATTGTTGACGCTGTTAAGCAGGGCGTTGCACTTGCAGGCGGTGTTCCGATTGTATTCCCTGCAATCGCAGTCTGCGACGGTATTGCAATGGGACACGAGGGAATGAAATACTCGCTCGTTACCCGTGAGCTTATCGCCGACTCAACCGAGGCTATGGCTAAGGCTCACGCCTTTGACGCCCTTGTAATGGTGCCGAACTGCGATAAGAATGTTCCCGGACTCCTTATGGCTGCCGCAAGAATAAATGTTCCGACAATTTTTGTAAGCGGCGGTCCTATGCTTGCAGGTCATGTAAAGGGAAGAAAGACAAGTCTTTCAAGTATGTTTGAGGCTGTAGGCGCATATTCTGCAAACAAGATTACAGCCGAAGACCTTTGCGAATTTGAAAACAAGGCTTGCCCGTCCTGCGGCTCCTGCTCGGGTATGTACACTGCAAACAGTATGAACTGCCTTACAGAGGCAATCGGTATGGGCTTGCAGGGTAACGGCACAATTCCTGCCGTTTATTCCGACAGAATCAAGCTTGCCAAGCACGCAGGTATGAAGATTATGGAACTGCTCGAAAAGGACATCCGTCCTCTTGACATTATGACAGAAAAGGCATTTATGAATGCGCTTGCTGTTGATATGGCTCTCGGCTGTTCAACAAATTCAATGCTCCATCTTCCTGCAATCGCAAAGGAAGCAGGCGTTAAGCTTAACCTTGAAATTGCAAATGAAATCAGCGCAAAAACTCCTAACCTCTGCCACCTTGCTCCGGCAGGTCATACATATATGGAGGAGCTTAACGAGGCAGGCGGTGTTTACGCTGTTATGCACGAGCTTACAAAGCTTAATCTTCTCTACACAGACCTTATTACCTGCACAGGCAAAACCGTAGGCGAGAATATTGAGGGTTGCGAGATTAAGGATACCGAGCTTATCCGACCGATTACAAATCCGTACAGCAAGACAGGCGGTATTGCCGTTCTCAAGGGCAACCTTGCTCCCGACGGCTGCGTAGTCAAGAGAAGTGCCGTTGCTCCCGAAATGATGGCTCACAAGGGTACTGCAAGAGTATTTGACTGCGAGGAGGACGCTCTGGAGGCTATTCACGGCGGCAAAATCAATGCAGGCGATGTTGTGGTTATCCGTTACGAAGGTCCTAAGGGCGGCCCGGGTATGAGAGAAATGCTCAATCCTACCTCTGCCATTGTGGGCAGCGGTCTTGGCAACAGCGTTGCACTTATCACAGACGGTCGTTTCTCCGGCGCAACAAGAGGTGCGGCTATCGGTCATGTTTCACCTGAGGCAGCAGTCGGCGGTCCAATCGCACTTGTTCAGGAGGGCGATACAATCGAAATCGACATCAACGCAAACACAATCAATGTGCTTGTTTCTGACGAAGAGCTTGCTAAGCGTAAGGCTGAGTGGCAGCCCCGTCAGCCAAAAATAACAACAGGCTACCTTGCCCGTTATGCAAAGCTTGTTACCTCGGGCGCACAGGGTGCTGTTCTTGAGTAATTATCGTTAGTACAGTTGCACAAAAAAACTTTCGGATTTTTATGTTTTAAACATTCGGCGTTAATAAAATAAGCAATTTGCACAATTAACTCCTTGTCTGATTAGGCAAGGAGTTAATTTTTTAGCTTTCCGCCAAATTTCTATTGTATGTTTTATACAAATATGCTATAATTGACAAGTAAGTTGATTGCTAATTGTCGAAAACGCTCAACATTTTACATATATCCCGAAAGGAGTGTTTCTTTTGAAACAGTACAATGCTAAAAAAATATTGAATATCGCCCTTGCAGGTCACGGTGGCTGCGGAAAAACCTCTGTTGCCGAGAGTATGATATACCTTGCAAAGGCGTCCGAAAGACTTGGTAATATTGCAGACGGTAACACCGTTCTTGATTATGACAGCGAAGAAATCAAGCGTCAGACCTCTATTCTGACCTCTGTTGCTCCTATTGAATGGAAAAATACCAAAATCAATATTATTGATACCCCCGGTTTGTTCGACTTTGAGGGCGGTGTTGCAGAGGGTATGCGTGCCGCCGATTCTGCGCTTATTGTAGTGTCGGGTAAGGACGGCGTGAATGTAGGTACTGAAAAGGCAGTAAAAGCGGCTACAAAGGCAGGACTTACAAAGATTTTCTTTGTAAACGGTCTTTGCGACGAAAGTGCGAGATTCTACCGTGTATTTGAAAGCCTTAAGGCTACCTTCGGCCCTGCTGTCTGCCCTGTAGTTGTTCCGTATATCGTTGACGGTCAGGCAAATACATATGTAAACCTCTTTGATTACAAGGCTTACAAGTATGATACAGACGGTTCTGTGGTTCAGACTCCGCTCCCCGATATGGGCGACAGACTCGAGGGTCTGCGTGAGGCTATCAAGGAGGCTGTTGCAGAAACCAGCGAGGAATTACTCGACAAGTTCATTATGGGCGAGGAATTTACCCCTGAGGAAATTATCCTCGGCGTGAGCAAGGGTGTTAAGGACGGCACAATCTGTCCCGTATTCTGCGGTGACGCTCACAATACCTTTGCATTTGACCAGCTTTTAAACAGCCTTGTGTGGCTTGCTCCGTCAGCCGCTGACAAGGGCGAGGAAATCGCAGTTGATGTTGACGGCGAGCCTGTTGAAATCAGCGTAAACGAAAACGCAGCAACTGCCGCTGTAGTATTCAAGACAGTTGTCGATCCGTTTGTCGGCAAGCTGTCATATGTTAAGGTGGTATCAGGCAAGATAAGCCCCGATACTCCGCTTGTGAATATGAGAACAGGCACGCAGGAGAGAATAGGCAAGGTGCTTACCGTAAGGGGTAAAAAGCAGGTTGAAACCGATTATATAGGCGCAGGCGACATCGGCGCAATTCCAAAGCTTGCGTCGGTAAAAACAGGCGACACGCTCTGCTCACCTCTCAGAAAGGTAGTGCTTGAGGGTATTGACTATCCCGTATCCTCATATACAATGGCAATTTATCCCGCAGCAAAGGGCGATGAGGATAAGGTTGCACAGGGACTTGCAAAGCTGAGCGAGGAAGATCCCACAATCAGATATGTAACAAATCACGAAACCCACGAAATGCTTATTTCCGGCTTGGGCGAACAGCACCTTGATGTTGTGATTTCAAAGCTGAAATCAAAATTCAATGTTGACGCTGTTCTTAAAAAGCAGAAGATTGCATACCGTGAAACTATAAGGAAAAAGGTATCTGCACAGGGCAGATATAAAAAGCAGTCGGGCGGTCACGGTCAGTTCGGCGATGTATGGATTGAGTTTGAGCCTTGCGAGAGCGAGGGACTTGAGTTTGCCGAGAGAGTTGTCGGCGGCGCTGTTCCAAAGAACTTTTTCCCTGCTGTAGAAAAGGGCTTGCGTGACTCAATCAAAAAGGGTGTGCTTGCAGGCTATCCGATGGTGGGAATAAAGGCAACTCTTTATGACGGCTCGTATCATCCTGTTGATTCCTCGGAAATGTCATTCAAAACAGCCGCCGGTATGGCTTATAAAAATGGTATTCCTAACGCATCACCCACACTGCTTGAGCCTATCGGTTCGCTTAAGGTTACATTGCCCGATGCTAATATGGGCGATGTTATGGGCGAGGTAAACAAGCGCAGGGGCAGAGTGCTTGGTATGAATCCTGCCGAGGACAGCGGTATGCAGATTGTAGAGGCTGAGGTTCCTATGGCTGAGATGGATGATTTTGCAACCTATCTCCGTCAGGTAACACAGGGCAGAGGCAGCTATGAATTTGCTTTTGCAAGATATGAGGACGCACCCTCAAATGTTGCTCAGAAAATAATTGAAAAAGCTAAGGCTGACGCAGAATAATATTAAAAATTGTTAAATCCCGTTGCAGAAATTTTTTGCAGCGGGATTTGTTTCTCTTGACTAACCTTTGTATGCTGTGATAAATTAATGTTATTCTGTAATTTATTGGTAAAGCGGTGTTTTTATTGTTGAATTTTATACTTTCAAAATTTATTAAGAATTATGATGATACTCAGAATCCCGAGGTGCGCACAGCCTGCGGTAATTTTTCGGGCGTGCTGGGAATAATTCTTAATCTGATTTTATTCGGCGCAAAGCTGTTATCGGGAATACTGACGGCGTCGATTTCCGTAACGGCTGACGCTTTTAACAACCTTTCCGACGCAGGCAGCTCGGTTGTGACCTTTTTAGGCTTTAAGCTTGCAAGCAGACCGGCAGACGAGGAGCATCCCTACGGTCACGGCAGATACGAATATGTTGCCGGCTTGGGCATCTCGTGCGCAATCGTGCTTGTGGGCGCAGAGCTTTTGAAATCGTCTGTTAAAAAAATCTTCAAGCCCGAGGAAACCACGGCAATTACCCTGCTGTCTGTCTGTATTCTTTTAGGCTCAATCTGCGTTAAGCTCTTTATGTTTTTCTTTAACAGGGCAATGTCAAAAAGGATTTCCTCGTCAACGCTTAAGGCTACCGCAATGGACTCCCTTACCGACTGCATTGCAACCTCGGTGGTTTTAATTGGCTTGGGAATATCTGCCGCAACAGGAGTTAATATTGACGGCTGGCTCGGCTGTGCAGTTGCCTGTTTCATTTTATACACAGGCATAAGCACCTTAAAGGAGAGCCTTTCGCCCCTGCTCGGAAATACCCCCGATCCCCGTTTTATTGACGAAATAAGAGAAACCGTGCTTTCAACAGAATTGATTACCGGTATTCACGATTTGCTTGTTCACGATTACGGTCCGGGCAGAAGTATTATTTCGTTTCACGCAGAGATTCCGTATGATGTGGACATAATGCATGCTCACGATGTTATAGACAGACTGGAAAGGAAAATACAGGAAAAATATCATTGTCTTGTTACAATTCATATGGACCCGATTGCGGTTTCTGATGAATATACTATCGAATTAAAGGAAAAAATTGTTGAGTCGCTTGCCGATATTGACAGCTCGCTCAGCCTGCACGATTTCAGAATAGTAAAGAGTGAGGAGCAGCAGCGTGTGCTTTTCGACCTTGTAGTTCCGCCCGAGTGCAAAATGAAAGAAACTGACGCACTGAATGCCGTTAAGGCAAAAATTGCGCAGATAGACGAAAAGCTTGAGCCGCTGATTCATATTGATAAAATCTGCCTTGAGGGCGGAGGGAAAATAAAGCTTTAATATGTAGGTACAGTTCGGTTAAAGGACTGTACCTTTTGTTGTGCATCGGCTTGTTGCACAATATATTGTGGTGTGTAAAGCAAACGGTCACATATTATAGAAAATTTTTGTAATATTCTGTTTTGCAATTATACCAAAAAATTTGCTCAAATTGAACAAATAAAAAAATCTGTTTTTGTCAGTTTGCCGATTGAATTAAAAGCCTCTTTATGATAGAATAAAAATTGTGTTCAACACTATACACACCACAATATATAGTAAAAATATAAAATAACAATACTAAATATAGTTGGATAGATAAAAGATTAATGTTGGAGGAAGTAAAATGATAACAAAAATTATTAAGCGTGACGGTCGAGAGGCAAATTTTGACGCTGAAAAGATAACACAAGCCATTTATAAGGCTGCCGAGGCAATCGGCGGTAATGATTACGAGGCGGCAAAGGCTCTTTCTTCGCAGGTTATCGATCTGCTCGAGCAGAAATGCGGTGGAAATGCTCCTACCGTTGAGCAGGTGCAGGACGCAGTTGAAAAGGTACTTATCGAAAACGGCCACGCAAGAACTGCAAAGGAATTTATCCTCTACCGTGCTGAGCGTACAAGGGTTCGTGAAATGAACACCAAGCTTATGAAGATTTACGAGGATCTTACCTTTAAGTCGGCTAAGGATAACGATGTTAAGCGTGAAAATGCAAATATTGACGGCGATACTGCAATGGGTACAATGCTCAAATACGGCTCAGAGGGCGCAAAGCAGTTCAACGAGATGTATATTCTTGATCCGAAATACTCAAAGGCTCACCGTGACGGCGATATTCATATTCACGATCTTGATTTCTTTACACTTACAACTACCTGCTGTCAGATTGACCTTTTAAGACTTTTTAAGGACGGCTTTTCAACAGGTCACGGCTACCTCAGAGAGCCTAATGACATTGCCTCATATTCTGCGCTCGCCTGCATTGCAATTCAGTCTAACCAGAACGACCAGCACGGCGGTCAGAGTGTGCCGAACTTTGATTATTCAATGGCTCCCGGCGTTAAGAAAACCTACAGAAAGAGATACAGAATTAACCTTGAAAGAGCTGTTGAGCTTCTCACAGACGATGCAGAGCCGAACTCTACGGTAAAAGAAATCTGCGAAAAAGCCGAAAAGGCAAGCGGCGAGTGGCCGACTCTCGAAAATCAGACGCTTAACTATAAAAAAGAAGAGCTTGCACTCCTTAAAGAAAAATTTGATGAAAAAACAGCCGAAAAAATACAGCGCTTTGCATATAAACACGCTGAAACAGAAACAGATAAGGCTACATTCCAGGCTATGGAGGCTCTTATCCACAATCTCAACACAATGCATTCAAGAGCAGGCGCACAGATTCCGTTCAGCTCGCTTAACTACGGCACAGACACCTCTCCCGAGGGCAGACTTGTAATGAAAAACCTGCTTTACGCTACCGAAAGAGGTCTTGGCAACGGCGAAACACCGATTTTCCCGATTCAGATTTTCAAGGTAAAAGAGGGCATAAACTACAACCCCGAGGATAAAAACTACGATTTGTATAAGCTTTCAATGAGAGTTTCCGCAAAAAGACTTTTCCCGAACTTCTCGTTCATCGACGCCCCCTTCAACCTCCAGTACTACAAGCCCGGTCATCCCGAAACAGAGGTTGCGTATATGGGCTGCCGTACAAGAGTTATGGGCAATGTTTACGATCCTGACAGAGAGATAACCTACGGCAGAGGAAACCTGAGCTTTACCTCAATCAACCTGCCAAGGCTTGCAATCCTGTCAAACAAGAACATCGACTTCTTCTTTGAACAGCTCGACAGAATGTGCGACCTTGTTGTTGGTCAGCTCCTTGAGCGTTTTGAGATTCAGTGTCAGAAGCTCGTAAGAAACTATCCGTTCCTTATGGGACAGGGCATATGGATTGACAGCGACAAGCTTAATCCTAACGATTCCGTAAGAGAGGTTCTCAAGCACGGCTCGCTCACAATCGGCTTTATCGGTCTTGCAGAGTGCCTTGTTGTACTTACTGGCAAGCACCACGGCGAGAGCGAGGCTTCTCAGAAGCTCGGTCTTGAAATCGTAGGCTATATGAGAAAGAAAATGAACGAGGCTACCAAGAAGTACAACCTTAACTTCGGTCTTATCGGCACTCCGGCTGAGGGTCTTTCGGGCAGATTTGTAAGAATTGACAAAAAGCGTTTCGGCGTAATCGAGGGCGTAACAGACAGAGAGTATTACACAAACTCATTCCATGTGCCTGTTTATTACAATATTTCAGCCTTTGACAAGATTAAGATTGAGGCTCCGTACCACAATCTTACAAACGGCGGTCATATTTCATACATAGAGCTTGACGGTGATCCGTCGCAGAATATTGACGCATTCGAGGCTGTTATCCGCTGTATGAAGGAAAGCGGAATCGGCTACGGCGCAATAAACCACCCTGTTGACCGTGACCCTGTCTGCGGACATACAGGTATTATCGGCGACTACTGCCCGCAGTGCGGAAGAAAAGAAACAAAGAACGGTGAAGGCTTTGAGCGTATCCGCAGAATTACAGGCTACCTTGTAGGCACAACAGAGCGTTTTAACAACGCAAAGGCGGCAGAGGTAAAGGAAAGAGTAAAGCACTCTGTTGCGGAATGTTGCAGTCTTGAAGATTTTTCGGATGATATTGCATAATTATGAGTAAGAACATTTTAAGACTTTCGGGCGTTATTAAGAACAGTATAGTTGACGGCCCGGGTTTCAGACTTACCGTTTTCTGTCAGGGCTGTCCTCATCACTGCAAGGGCTGTCACAACGAAAAGACATGGGACTTTGACGGCGGATTTGACGGCAAGGTTGAGAAAATTATCAATGTTGCAAAGTCACTTCCGCTTTTGCAGGGACTTACTTTTTCGGGCGGCGAGCCGTTCTGTCAGGCAGAGGCATTTGCCGAGCTTGGCAGACTTGCACACGAAAACGGATATAACATAGTTACATACACGGGTTATACCTACGAAAAACTGCTTGAGGGCGCAGATGAGCATCCCGGATGGATGGATTTGCTCAGACAGACCGACTACCTCATAGACGGCAGATTTATTCTTGAAGAAAAAAGTCTTATGCTTAAATTCAGAGGAAGTAAAAACCAGCGTATTATAGATGTCAGAAAAAGTCTTGAGAGCAATACTGTAGTTGAAAATTACGACATATAACAAAACCCTGCGTTGTCAAAATGATAGCGCAGGGTTTCTTTAGTTTATCCGAGCAATCAAACCGGCTGACAGAATAATAAACGAAAATCAAAACGCATATATACAATATATATAGAAATATATAAAAATTTTTTACCTGTAAATTTATAAAGGTAATTGCATATTTTTACAATATATGTTAAAATTAGAGCAATAATAGGCAACCTGATTTGCCTGCAAATTTTTATGAAGGGTGTATGATTGTGAAAAAATCTTTTTCGGTTGTACTTATTGTGCTTATGGCAATAATAGCGTTGACAGCTGTACCGTCAGCTAACGCAGCGGTTATTGACAACAGCCGGTCGGTACATACAAATCAGTCAGCTGATTTAGGCATACCGCCTCTTGACTTCGGCGACTCAAACGACTATGACATCGGCGGCGGCTCAGACTGGGGCGGCGGTTCCGACTGGGGCGGCAGCTCAGACTGGGGCGACTCTGATTACAGCAGCTCCGGCAGCAGCAGCGGCAGCGGCGGAAGTCTTGGCTGGCCGGGAATAACAGTTGTTGCTGTGATTGTAATTATAATCGTAATTTACGGAATGGTAAAGGGTAAGAAAAACGGCGGCACAACAACAACTACTACAACACCGGGCAGATCTCAGACAATTCAGCAGGCAGCAGGCAGAAATGTTATTCTTCCTGACCGTACAGCACAGATTTCCGACCTTATCAAGCAGAACGATCCGAACTTCTCGGCAGAGGACTTCCTTTCATTCTCAAGATTTGTATATGTTACAATACAGGATGCATGGAGTAATCGTGACCTTTCGCCTGTTCGTATTTATCTCCACGATAACCTCTATAACCAGACTCAGAAACAGGTTGAGCGCAAGATTGCAAACGGCGTAATCAATAAGATTGAAAATGTAGCAGTCAGCACAGCATACCTTACCGCTTACCGCAGAGATAAGGAATTTGAGTATGTTACAGTTTACCTCAATGCCCGTCTTACAGACTATGAGATAAACGAAAAAACAGGTCAGGTTCTCCGAGGAGATCCAAATGCAAGATACGAGCTCAGATACGCACTCCGTTTTGCCCGTAATTCAAGCATTAAAACCACAAGCGCAAACAGCAAGACTCTCAAGTCGCACAGCTGCCCGAACTGCGGCGCTCCGCTTGAAATGTCAAGCTCAGGCAAATGCGAATACTGCGGAAGTACAATTACAACAGGTCAGTATTCATGGGTACTCAGCGAGTATTCTTCCATTCGTAACGATACAGTTGATCAGGGCATTTATATTGAAAAGGATAATAATGCTCAGAACAACATGCCAAACAATAACAACACACCGAACAATAATAATCAGTAATATTTATTACTTTGCGGGACTGGGGATTACCTCAGTCCCCTTGCTTTATAGAAATATATTTTTATAAAATAGCAATATTATGTCACAAAAGCTGTAGTTACTCACAAAAATTATCAAATACTTGAATTTTTTTGACTTGTATGTTATATTGTAACTTGATTTAATAATATTTATTAATATTCAAAAGCACAAGGTGATATTATGGAATACAAAATTATTGCACTTGACATTGACGGTACTCTGACCAACTCTCAGAAGGAGATTACTCCACGCACAAGATATGCTCTGATTGAGGCACAGAAAGCGGGCAAAAAAATTGTACTCGCCTCGGGCAGACATCCGTTTGGTATGAAGGATATAGCTAAGGATTTATTGCTTGGTCAGTATGGGGGATACATTATGGCTTTCAACGGCGGTAAAATTCTTGACTGCACAACCGGTCAGACTATTGTGAGCAAGGATTTTCCAAAGGAATATCTTTCTGATATACTCGGCTTGCTCAAGGAGTCTAATCTTACAGTACATACTTATGACGATAAGAGAATAATCACCGGCGGAAATATGAACGATTATTCCAATGTTGAGAGAGATATTCTAAAAATGGAAATGGTTGTTGTTGATGATTTTGCGGCGGCTGTTCCTGAAACTATCAACAAGCTTTTGCTTTCGGGTGAGCCTGCTGAGATTGACGAATACAACAAAATTCTTGCAAATCGCTATGACGGCTTGCTGGATGTTTACAAGAGCGCTCCGTATTTTCTTGAGATTATGCCGTTTGGTGTAACAAAAGGCTCTATGCTCCCGATGCTGCTCAAAAAGCTTGAAATTACAAACGAAGAGTTAATTGCGTTTGGCGATAACTACAATGATATGACTATGATAGGCTATGCCGGCTTTGGAGTTGCTATGGGTAACGCCGAGGCTGATGTAAAGAAGATTGCAAACTATGTCTGTGAATCCAACGACGATGACGGCGTGGCAAAAACTCTTGAAAAATATGTTTTGAAATAATAATTAAAAGTGATTTCTGCTTTCGGCTCTCCGGCATTTGCCCGGAGAGTTTTTCTTTTAAAATCAATTTTATTTGACGGAATAAACTATCATTTTTTTAATAAAATTGCACTTTGTTCGCTTTTTTGTGTAAAATACATAAAATGTGGCGGAAATGTTTGGAAGCATAGATTTTAAATAATTCTAATACAGAAAAAAGATTAATGATGACTACTTTATAATAATGTATAGGTGTTAATATTTGTTTTAACAAAAAAATGGAGGAAAAGCTATGACAAAGTTAAAAAAACTCATTGCTTTAATGCTTGTTGTCTGCATTGCGGCTACAGTCGGCATCGTGTCGGTTTCGGCTGCTACCGTTGACGAAGATGAGTCGGTTCAGGCTGACTATAACGGCATTAAGGTGCATGTGTATTCTGAGGACGGCGCACCTAACATCTATTATTGGAACAGCCTTCCGCAGAATATCTCAACTGATTACCCCGGTCCTAAGATGACTGCAGAGGGTAACAACAGCTACGGCTACACATTCAACAATGTAACAAAAATCAATATGATGTTTGTTACAAACGGCACTCAGTCTGCTGAAACAACAAGAAACAGCGGCGAGTGGTGGTACAAGAACGGCAGATGGTCTGCAAAATCATGGACCGAGGTAACCGATTGGGAAAGAACAGACCTTCGTGAGGATTCAATTTACTTTGTAATCACAACCCGTTTCTATGACGGCGACACCGGCAACAATGTTCACTGCTGGGATGACAGCCAGGCTAATAACCCTGATGCAGACCCGGCTTGGAGAGGTGACTTCAAAGGTCTTATCGACAAGCTCGACTACATCAAGGCTTTAGGCTTCAGCGCAATCTGGATTACTCCTGTTGTAACCAATGCTTCAGGCTATGATTATCATGGATACCATGCCTTCGACTTCTCAACTGTAGATGTCCGCTACGAGAGTGAAGGCGCCACATATCAGGATCTTATTGATGCTGCTCACGATAAGGGAATAAAGATTGTACAGGATGTTGTTATAAACCATGCAGGTAACTTCGGTGAGGCTACTCTTGCACCTATGTTTACAAAGGAATATGACACTGTTCAGGATTTGGCTACAGTAGATTGTATGGTTCCGATCCCTGACTCGGATTTTGCAAAGACATTCCCTAACTATGACAGTCTTAAGCCGGGCTACCAGTATCAAGCAAGACTTAACATAATGAAAGATACAAAAGAGCTTGATTCCGGCACACATGATCCAGAGAACTATTTCCATCACTACAAGGATTTAAGCTGGGAAAGCCCAACTGTTCAGACCGGTCAGATTGCCGGCGACTGCGTTGACATTAACACCGAGAATCCTGTGGTTGCAGATTATCTTAACAGTGTTTACAACGACTATATTAATATGGGTGTTGATGCATTCAGAATGGATACCGAAAAGCATATTTCAAGACTTACACTTAATCAGTTCTATTTCCCGTCTTGGCTTAATGCAGGCGGCGAAAACTTCTATGTATTCGGTGAGGTTTGTACCCGTGTTAGTGAGTTCTGGAATCATAACATTCCTGCTATTTCAGCTCCGTTCTATACTTGGGCTGAAACTGACAGCAAATATATCAATGCTCTTGGCAATGATCAGCTTGCAAATGTAAATCTTACACTTGCTCATTATAACAGCAATTCAAGCACAGCAACTCAGCCAACATCAAAGAATGTTTACCTCGATGGTATTACATATCATACACCTGATTACAGCAAATCAAATGGTACAGGCGTTATAGACTTCCCGATGCACTGGAACTTCGGCAATGCAAAAAACGCATTCACACGTGCACTTGAAGAGGATCCATATTATAACGACTCCTCTTGGAATGTAACTTATGTTGATTCACACGACTATGGTCCTGATATGGACAGCCGTTACAACGGCGGCGCGCAGGCTTGGGCAGAAAACCTTTCTCTCCTCTTTACTTTCCGTGGTATTCCTTGCGTATATTATGGTAGTGAGTTAGAGTTCCAGAAGGGTGTACCAATGGATGTCGGTCCAAATGCTCCGCTTTCAACTACAGGTCGTGCATATTTTGGTGACTATCTTGAGGGTAGTGTTTCTGCTTCCGACTTTGGTGTTTATTCTGCAAATGGCACTGTAGCTCAGACTCTAAGTTCACCGCTTTCAGTACACCTCCAGCAGCTCAATCAGATCAGAAGAGCAGTACCGGCTCTCCAGAAGGGTCAGTATACAAAAGATAATAACTATGTATCAGGTGATATGGCATTTATCCGCCGTTATACAAATGCGAGCGAAGGTATTGACAGCCTTGCACTTGTAACTGTTTCAGGCGGTGCTACATTCAAAAACATTCCTAACGGCAAATATATTGACGCTGTTACAGGCGATGTTCAGAATGTTACAAACGGTACACTTACAGTTGCCAGCATCGGTAAGGGTAATATGAGATGCTATGTTGCTTGCGGTGCAGGCTTCACAGGCATTGACGGTCAGATTGGTACTAACGGCACATATCTTAAATAATTAATATTAACATTAAAGGGGATGAAGTAAAATTCATCCTCTTTTTGTTTTCTGATTTGTAAAGATTGAATAAATAGGCAGATTTGTATATAATTTTGACATAATAGTAATTATAAATAAGACAGTTTAAAGCAATTTGTATCTTTTCTTTTGCTTTATAATGTGGTATAATAATCATTATAGTAATTAATTATTACTAATTCTTATTGTAGGAAGTGATTTTGATGGGCAGTTATTCAGATAACACACCGGCAATCCATGACTTGGCACAAAAAATGATATCAAATTCTACGATTGATACAAGTCTTTATTCAAAGTATAATGTTAAGAGAGGACTTCGTGACCTTGATGGTAAGGGTGTATTGACAGGCCTTACAGATATTTCCGCAATTATACAAAATAAAGAGGTTGACGGCAAGCTTGTTCCCTGCGACGGTGAGCTGTATTATCGTGGATATAATGTGAATGATATTGTCGATGGAATCCTTGAGGATGACCGATTCGGCTTTGAAGAGGTTGTTTATCTTCTTCTCTTTGGTGAAATGCCAAATGCCGCTCAGCTTAAGGATTTTAAGGATTTACTCGTAAAGTACAGAACCTTGCCGCAGAACTTTGTGCGTGATGTTATTCTTAAAGCACCGAGTGAGGATATGATGAACTCTATTGCAAGAAGTGTTCTTACATTGTTCTGCTATGACGATAACCCGAATGATACATCTGTTGATAATGTTCTCCGCCAGTGTATTCAGCTTATTTCGGTTTTTCCGATGCTTTCTGTTTACGGTTATCACGCATATAACCATTATCTCCGTGATAAGAGCCTTTATATTCACCGTGCAGAGCCGACCATGTCAACGGCTGAGGTTATTCTTTCCTTGCTCCGTCCCGACAGAAAATATACATCGCTTGAGGCAAAGGTTCTTGATATGGCGCTTATTCTCCATATGGAGCACGGCGGCGGTAACAACTCAACCTTTACAACCCATGTTGTAACATCCTCGGGCACAGATACCTATTCCGCTATTGCAGCCGCTCTGGCATCTCTTAAAGGACCTAAGCACGGCGGCGCAAATGTTAAGGTGTTCTATATGTTTGAGGACATCAAGAAAAATGTAAAAGACTGGACAGACGAAGGCGAAATCGCAGATTATCTTGAAAAAATCCTTGAAAAGCAGACCTTTGACAGAATGGGACTTATCTACGGTATGGGACACGCAGTTTATACTATTTCCGACCCTCGTCAGATAATTCTCAAGGGCGCAGTTAAAAAGCTTGCTCAGGCTGAGGGCTACGATGAAGATTTCGCTCTTTATGAGAGAGTTGAAAGACTTGCCCCACAGGTTATCGGCAAAAAGCGTAAAATTTATAAGGGCGTTGCGTCCAATGTCGATTTTTACAGCGGTTTGCTTTACAGTATGCTTGATATTCCTTGCGAGCTTTACACTCCTTTGTTCGCTACTGCAAGAATCGCAGGCTGGAGCGCACATCGTCTTGAGGAAATTGTGAATGCAGGAAAGATTATTCGTCCTGCATATATGAGTATTTCAACTCCAAAGGAATATACTCCGCTTGATAAAAGATAATATGATTAAAATTTCGGCAGATATTCAGCTGTGAATATCTGCCGATTATTTTTTAGGCACTATGTCAATAGTTGGGGTAACCTGAAAATGAATTTTTTAGTGCAAAAGAAAACTCCCGAAAAACACGGGAGCATTTTAATTTTATTTGTATGATGTCGAAAGAGTTACGGTGCCGTCGGATTTACCGTTTTCGTCTATGTGGGTAATGATTTTGTTGTTTTCTATTGTGCTTGCTGATTCCCACAAAAAGCTTGTGCTTGCAGAGCCTGTTCCGGTTACCTCATAGGTTACAACAAAAAAGTCTCCGCCGTTTGTGTAATCATAGCCGGTGGAGATGTCGGAACCGTTAAACTTGATTACTCCTGCATTTTTTGCGTTGATTATGCTGTTTACCGTAGCCGGTTTCTGTAGCTCAGCCTTTTTTACCTTGAGCTTTGAAGAATCGTAGGATATGGTTGCCTGAAAGTTTGCAAGCACCTTTGTGCTTTTTACTGAGTATGTGACTGTTGCTGTATCGCCCTTTTTGTAGTCGTGCCCGTCAATAGAAAGGGTTTCACCTGAATTGTTGTCAGGTTTACTTGAAGAACTGTCAGAGGTTTTGCTTGAAGCTTCGCTCTTTGAGGTTTCAGCCTTTGATTCAGCTTTGGAAGCCTCAGCCGATACCTCTGATTCTGATTTTTCGGAGGTCTGGGATGACTGCGCCTTCGAGCTTTCAGCATTACTGCTCTGTGAGCTTTGTTCGCTTTCGGTTTTTTGGTTGCCTGTGGTTGAGGAAGCGTTGCTTGCGGCTGTTGCCGTGGTTGTGGCTGTTGCCGTAGTTGTGGCTGTTGCCGTGGTTGTGGCTGAAACAGTTGCAGCCGTTGATGAGCTTTCATTTTTACTGCCGCAGCCTGTCATTACACTTGCAAATGATGTTGATACAACAATTAATGCTGCTAAAAGTGTAACGGATGCCTTCTTTGCTTTGTGGCTTGAATTATTCATAAAATCATTCCTTATCTAAATGTTATTGTCCCTATTATAGCAAAATATATTATAAAAATAAAGCATAAATAAAAATATTAATTATCAAAATTTTGCATTGTAATTTGTTGTTATATATGCTACAATAAATATGTGAAAACTAAATGAAATTTAGGAGTGATTGAAATGAAATTTAGAAAAATTATTGCAGTAGGAGTGTCTGCTGTAATGCTTGTAAGCGGATTTTCAGTATCTGCTCTTGCAGCGCAGACTGATGAGGCTGTTGTAGCTTCTCCGGAATTTAAAACCTATTCGGGCTTATACGCTCACGCAGTTTTAAATTCTGACGATACTCAGGCTTGGCAGAGCTGGCAGTGCAAGCATTCTTATAATGACGGGCAAGCCTACGAGGTAAATCCATCTACGAGATATTTCTTTTTGCCGTCATCGGCAAACGATGAAAAGGTTGATATTTACAACGCCTATTCTTCGTCTGTAACGGTAAACGGTGTTACAATTTCACCGTATCAGACTGCCGCAGTTCCTTACAAAACCAATGTTGAGTACAATGTAAAGGCAGGCAACGAAAATGTCACGCTGATTTTTATGAAGTCAACCGCCGAGGCTGCTGTTTATATTAATAACGATAATGCAGACGGTAACGGTACAAGCCTGATTCCTTATCTTAACCAGTCAAAGAGCAACTCAGCTACCGCAATGGCTGCTATCACTGACGCAGACGGCACTCTTGAGGCTGCAGAGGTCAAGAAAATCAAGGGCAGAGGAAATTCTACATGGTACAAGGATAAAAAGCCGTACAATATAACATTCAAGGATAATGTAACTGTAGGTTCAATGGACAAGTGCAAGAAGTTTTCTCTTCTTGCAAACTATCAGGACGACTCTCTTTCAAGAAACAGATTTTTGTATGACCTTTCCGATGCGGTAGGTATGCCGTATGCGTCTGATTCACGCTATGTTGATTTTTATTCAAACGGTTATTACTGGGGCTCCTATCAGATGTGCCAGAAGATTGACACAGGTAAAACAAACCTTCTCAGTGATATTGACGAAAAAGGCTATCTCAATGAGGACGGCTCAATCAACGAGGATTTTACATTCGTATGCGAGGTTGACGCAAGCGCAAACAATGATGATTACTACTTTGAATCATCAAGCGGAAATAAGATTACAATCAAAACTCCCGAGCTTGCTCCCGGCGAAATTGGATATGACGAGGTCAAGGCTTATGTCAAGGCAAAATTTGACGCTTTTTATAATGCGGTAAAGAATACGACCTCTGACCTTTCTCAGTATGCCGATGTTGATTCGGTTACAAAAATTTATCTTATCAATGAGCTTGGCAAAAACTGGGATTCGGGCGTATCAAGCCTTTACTTTGCATACAAGCAGGACGAAAACGGCAACTGGAAATTCTACGGCTCTCCTGTATGGGACTATGATAATTCACTCGGAAATGCAGTCGGCGTTGAATGGGAGCTTGGAAATATAGGTGTAAATGATTACGAGGAATACACCGGCTGGTGGTGCAGATATAAGGGCAAGGGCAGAAACGACCGTTCAACAAACAATGTAATGAACCTTATTTCAAAGCACAACGATGTTGTCAAGTCTGCACCGAAGATTTGGTTTGAGGACTTTGTGCCTGCAATCAACACCTTTATGTCAAGCGGTGTAAGCGAGGGCGAGATTTATTCCTCTGATGTTTACTACAGCTATATCAAGGGCAGCGCAGAGATAAACTATAAGAGCGGCTGGCTGTTAAAGACAAGCGATTGGATAGCAGACCACAGCAAGCTGAAAAAAGCTGCTTTTGATTATTCAACAGGAAAATACACAGTAAGCAACACGACTACAAATTACAATCAGGACTTTGACGGAATGTATAACTATTGCGTTGACTGGCTCACAAGCCGTGCAGCATGGCTGAGCAGTCAGATGTATGCTGATTACGAACCTGATAATCCAAGAATTGCAAATGACCTTAATAATGACGGTGTAGTTGATGTGCGTGACGCAACGGCTCTTCAGCTCTTCCTTGCCGGCAGCGGAACGCTTGACGCTGAGGGTGAGCTTATGGCTGATGTCAACAAAGACGGCGTTAAGGATATCAATGATGTAACAAAGCTTCAGACAATTCTTTCAGAATAAAAAATAATATGTTTTTGTTTCCTGAGGAGAAACTTGAAAAGAAATGTAATTATTAAGATATTTCTGGAATATTTCCGGATATTGCAAATAAGAAATTTTTATATTCGGTTTTCACAAAGGATTTTACCGCCTGATTTCTACGGGAGTCAGGCGGTTTTTTATTATGTAAGTTTTTAATTTTACATAAAATTTATTGAAAAAAATATGCATACGGTGTATAATATAATAGAAAAATTGGGCGTAATATAGAATAGTATCTACTTTACTATGGAGGTTATTATGAGAAAGACTAAAATTGTTTGTACCATCGGTCCTGCCTGTAACAATAAAGAAACACTGCTTGAAATGATTGACGCAGGTATGAATGTTGCCCGTATCAATATGTCGCACGGCACATATGACGATCTGGAAAACACTTTTAAGGTGCTGAAAGAGGCTATTGCCGAAAGCGGCAAGAATGTATCAATACTTCTTGATACAAAAGGTCCTGAGGTAAGAGTATGTACCTTTGAAAACGGCAGCGTTGAGCTTGTTGAGGATCAGCTTTTCAGCCTTTGCAAAAGCAAAGAGAACGGCGACGAATCCGGCGTTGCAATTTCATTTCCAAAGCTTGTTGACTTGTTCAACGCAGAGGGAGAGGCAGCTATCGGCAGAGAATTGCTTTTAGACGACGGACTTATTTCTATTGTTGTTGACAGTATGACTCCGAACGAAATTGTTTGCAGAGTTGTAAAGGGCGGTACGCTCAAAAACAGAAAGAGCATAAATATTCCCGGCTATCACATCAATATGCCGTATGTAAGCGCACAGGACAGAAGAGATATTGAATTTGGTCTTACCCACGGTGCAAATGTTGTTGCCGCATCATTTGTGCGTACACACGAGGATGTTACAACCCTGAGAGATTTTATCGACAGCCTTGGCTTTGAATATGTAGAGATTATCGCAAAGATTGAAAATCAGAGCGGTGTTGACGATATGGACGAAATCATCAACTGTGCTGACGGTATTATGGTTGCCAGAGGTGATATGGGCGTTGAAATTCCGTTTATCAAGCTCCCCGAAATTCAGAAAACCCTTATCAGAAAATGCGTTGCAAGAGGTAAGTATGTTATCACGGCTACTCAGATGCTTGAGAGTATGACATCATCTCCCCGTCCTACCAGAGCCGAGATAAGCGATGTTGCCAACGCTGTTTATGACGGCACAAGCGCAGTTATGCTTTCGGGCGAGTCGGCAGCAGGCAAATATCCGGTAGAAAGCGTTAAGGCACTTGACGCTATCTGCTTTGAGGCTGAGCAGAACGGCGAGTTTACAGCTCTCAAGGATTATATTGAGCGCAACGGTATTCCCGACAAAAATCCTATCAGAGGCAGTATCTGCCGTGCGGCAAGGGATATAGCCCAGCAGGTCGGCGCAAAGGCAATTATTGTTGAGAGCGCAACAGGAAGGGTTGCAAGAGCTATGGTGCATTTCCGCTCCGATGTTCCGATAATTGCAGTTGTTACCTCGTCGCTCGTCTGCAAAAAGCTTTGCCTTAACTGGGGCATTACGGCTCTTATCGGTGAGGAGAAGAAAACCTCGGACGCAATCACAAAGCAGGCTATGGAAAAGGCACTCAGCACAGGTTATGTTAAAAAGGGCGACATAGTTGTTGTAATTTCTTCAAACAGAACTGCACCTACTTCAAGCACAGACTCTCTCAATGTAAGGATTTTATAATATGAACAATAACATTATACTTATCGGAATGCCGGGCTCGGGTAAAAGCACGCTCGGCGTTCTGCTTGCAAAATACAGCTGTTATTCTTTTGTGGATTTAGACCTTATTATTAACAAAAAGGCAGGTAAAAAGCTCCAGAAAATACTCGATGAGGACGGCTATGACGCTTTCCTGAAAATCGAAAACCAGGTTGGCGAGGAGCTTGACTGCGAAAAAACCGTTGTGGCAACGGGCGGCTCAATGGTACTCAGTCCAAAGGGAATGGAGCATCTCAAAGAGCTCGGCACAGTTGTATATATCAATGTACCGCTTGATGAAATCAAGCGCAGGGTTACGAATGTAAAAACAAGAGGAATTGCGTTTAAAGACGGCGAAACTCTTGATGATGTTTTTAAGGAGAGAACACCGCTTTACGAAAAATACGCTGATGTAACAGTCGATTTTGAAAATGCGTCAAACCTTGAAAAGACTGTTGACAAAATTATGGAAAAACTTAATCTTCATAAATAAACCGATTTGTTACTGTAAATATACATTAGACTGAGTTTATGCTGTTGGAATTGCTTACAAGGTTGCTGCAACTATAGGAATAGTATTAGACGAAAATATTTTTGCTGATGAATATAACAGGAGGGGATATTATGAGTAAAAAACAAAAAGTATGTCTTTCTTTACTGTCTGTTCACATCATTATATTATTTTGCTCAATTATAAACATAATCGGATGTATTATTGCTCAAAAATTATTTGCGTTTCCGTTTGCTTATAGTTTTTTTAATATTCCATTTTATCGTTATTTACATAATGGCAGCATAATTGAGCCTTTAATTTTGATAGTTTTTGTCATTCTTTCTGTTTTTTTAACTATTATGGAATTTAAAGAAATAATTAATCAGAAAAGATTAATATTTATTTTTTTAAATTGTTTTTGGAACTGGAGCTTCTGTTGGTATTCTAACTTTATTAATATGACTGAACTAAAAGCATTATATTCAATACATTCTCAGATTTTTATAGGTATATCTATGCTTATTGGTCTTGCTTCATTGACTGCTATTTCAGTAATTCAAACTTCATCAATGGCTAAACATCGAACAGAATTAGACTTAGAGAAAAGCAAATATTTATCACCGAATAAATTGTTTATTACTTTTATCGGCTTATTTATCTTTGTCATAATTACTGAGTATTTTCTCGGTTATAACGAATATTTTAATAATCTAAATATATTTACAAAAAACTTAGTTTATATTTTGGGGATTTATCTGGGTATTGGCTCTATTCTTCAATCTCTAAAAAGGATACGCAAACTTAAGGAAGTTAATTACTGCAATGGCGAGGAACAATTAGCTACGCTCAAAAGTGACAGGAAAAAGAAAATTGTTGCAATAGCTGTATTTGTTTTATCTTACTTTATATTTTATCTTTTCTGAATTTTGCCTGAATTAATCTGACCGCACAATATACACAAACGAATTAATCAGTGCATAGTATTATACTAAAACATTTTTGCTGATGAATATAATAGGTGGGATATTATGAGTAAAAAACAAAAAGTATGTCTTTCTTTACTGTCTGTTCACAGCTTTTTACTGCTTGTCGCATTTGTTAATATCTTTGTAAATATATTCGAGTACTTTACTTTTAAGCCGTATAGCTTTTCGTATTCTTATGAATTTCTTTTTCTTCCGTTATATCGTTTTATATATGAGCAAAATGTTGCAGACCTTTTCTTTTTGCTTGCATTTATAGGCTTTTCGGTGTTCCTAACTATTATGGAATATAAAGCGATTATTAATTACACGCGTCTGCCAAATACTTTATATCCAATTGCAAATGGATTTTGGATAACTATATGTAGTGTGTTATCTTTATCGTCCCTTGTATTATCTAATTCAGAACTGCATTATATCTATATTGGTACTAATGTAATATATACTAATATAATTTTAATGCTGGTCGGTATGTGTGCCTTGACGGTAGTAGTAGTTATTATGACAGGCGACTTAATAAACAACAGAACTGAAGAAGAATTTGAAAAGAGCAAATATTTAACGCTAAAGAAAACAAATTTATTCATTATTTCTCTTTTTGTTACAGTTTTGTGCATTAAATATTTTGCAAGTTTTGTCAATCGAGAAATTTTAGTTGGCTATATTGACGCCCTTAAGTACACAATGTATGGATTTGGCATCTATATCGCACTTGGCTCTATTCTTCAATCCGTTAAAAGGATACGCAAGCTGAAAAGAGCAAATTACTTGGGTGGTGAAGAGAAGATAGCTGTGCTTGAGAGCGATAGAAACAAAAAAATCATGGCACTGGCTGTATTTGTTTTATCTTACTTTATATTTTATCTTTTCTGAATTTTGCCTGAATTAATCTGACCGCACAATATGCACAAACGAATTAATATGTGTTTCCTTAGTAAAAGAACAGGAGAAATAAGATGTTAGAACTTAAAAAATTAAAAAAATCAATATTTATTTTTTTATCTGTATTCATAATCATAGGTTTTGCTTTTCAGCTTTCGGCTTGCAGTGCATTCACCTCACAAGAGAAAATTCTGACCTCCACATCACCTGACAACACATATACTTTAGAGGCATACAGGGTTAATGGCGGTGCTACAACAGATTATTCAGTTAAGGTGTATAGATTTGATAATAATAGCTCCAAAGCTTTAATCTATAATAAATATCACGATTATAATGCTGAAATAAACTGGAAAAGCAACTGCATTGTTTCTATCAATGATGTAACCCTTGATTTATCTAAAAACGAAACATACGACTGGAGAAACAAATAATCATTATACTATGAAATCACCGATTAAATCACGCTAAAAGCTGTTTGCACATCTTGCTTGCATATTTTCTGCCGGCTTGCCAA
This sequence comes from Ruminococcus sp., assembly GCA_051880895.1. Classification (GTDB taxonomy): domain Bacteria; phylum Bacillota; class Clostridia; order Oscillospirales; family Acutalibacteraceae; genus Ruminococcoides. Next base: position 45,458 of record JBJEOV010000066.1, read on the forward strand.
AAAAAACTGACTGCACAATATGCACAAACGAATTAATCAGTGTCTTCCTAACTTAATAACAACACTAAAAGCACCGGAAATCGGTGCTTTTAATTATGCTAAAACAGCTTTATTCCGAACAGACTTAAAACCCAGAGGATAATTCCGTAAATTATTGAGGCTGACACGCCATATACTATAACCGGACCTGCAATTATAAAGAGCTTTGCGCCGAGTCCTGCGATAAAGCCCTCGGATTTGAATTCGATTGCAGGGGAGGAAACTGCGTTTGCAAAGCCTGTAATCGGCACGAGAGTACCTGCGCCGCCGTGCTTTGCAATTTTGTCATAAACTCCGATTGCCGTAAGCAGAATTCCGACAAATATAAGGGTGACCGAGCAAAGGGTTTTGCTGTCCTTTTCGGCTGCGCCGAGCATAGTATATAAATCGGTCAGGCATTGACCGACAAGGCAGATTGCGCCGCCTATAAGGAAGGCTTTTATGCAGTTCACAAAAAGTTTACTTTTCGGTGAATTTTTCGTCACAATTTTGTTGTATTCTTTTGGTGAAATCATATATACATTATCTCCGTTTCGTTTATAACTTGTAATGCTATTTTACTAATATTATGTGTTAAAAATTTATTCTTATGTAAGATTAGTTTATGTAAAATAACAGTTTATTTTTGCTGAAATATGATGTATAATGTTATATGTATATTTGTATAATTGCGGGGTGGAGTGATTTGGAGCATTATCTTGATAACAGCGCAACAACTGTTGCGTCTGCGTCAGCGGCAAAAAAAGCCTTTGAGATGATGACGGAAAATTACGCAAATCCATCCTCACTCCATTACAGAGGAATGTTAGCCGAGCAGGAGCTTGAAAAGGCGAGAAAGGCGGTTGCAAAACAGCTTTTTGCACAGACCGATGAAATTACCTTTACAAGCGGCGGCACAGAGGCAAATAATCTTGCGCTTTTCGGCACAGCCTATGCAAAGAAGCGCAGGGGAACAAAGATTATTACCACCTCGGTTGAGCACAGCAGTATTATTGAGTCCTGCAAAAGACTTGAGCAGGAGGGCTTTGAGGTTGCATATGTGAGTCCGAGAGAGGACGGTATTGTGCATACCGAGGATATTATTTCCGAGGTGAACGATAACACTATTCTTGTGTCGGTGATGTATGTAAATAATGAAACGGGTGCGATTATGCCCGTTGCAGAGATTTTTGAGGCTGTAAAGCAGCAAAAGACTGATGTAATCTGCCATACCGACGCAGTTCAGGCATTCGGAAAGCTTGCCGTTAATGCAAAAAAGCTTATGGCAGACCTTGTCAGCGTGTCGGCTCATAAGGTGCATTCGCCTAAGGGCTGCGGCGCATTATATATAAAAAAGGGTGTAAGGCTTGTTGCAAGAGCCTATGGCGGCGAGCAGGAGAAGAAAATCCGCCCCGGCACGGAGCCGTTACCGCTTATTGCGGCATTCGGCGTTGCCTGTAATGAATTTGAAATAGAAAAGAATTATGAAAAGGTCGCCGGGCTTTGCGATTACGCCAAGGCTCAGCTTACAAAAATAGACGGAGTTGTGATAAATTCACCGCAGAACGCTCTGCCGTATGTCCTTAATTTTTCGGCAGGCAGGGTGAGAAGTGAAACAATGCTCCATTTTCTCGAGGAATACGAAATCTATGTTTCCTCGGGAAGTGCCTGTGCAAAGGGCGCACCAAGCTATGTGCTTGGCGCAATGGGCTACGGCAGTGAAAGAGCAGACAGCGCATTGCGTGTGAGCTTTTCAAAGCTGAGCACAAAGGATGATGTTGACGCACTCTGCGCAGCACTTGAGCAAGGCTTAAAGGTTCTTGTTCACCGATAAACTGAAAGGCAGAAAATTAATGAAAGAAATTATACTTTTAAAAGACGGAGAAATCGTGCTTAAAGGGCTCAACCGCCGTACATTCGAGGATGTTCTCAAAAAGAATATTAAACACGCACTTTCGCCGTTAGGCAGCTTTGAAATAAAATCGGCTCAGTCGATTATCTATGTAAAACCTCTGAGCGAGGACATAGACCTTGACGAGGCTTGTCTGAGAATTTCAAGGGTATTCGGAATTGTGTCATACTCAAGAGCGGCTGTCTGCGAGGAAAAAACTCTTGAGTCGATTATGGCTGCCGCTCCCGTTTATCTTGAAAAAGAGCTGAGAGCCGCAAAAACCTTTAAGGTTGAGGCAAGGAGGAGCGACAAACGCTTTCCGTATAAGTCGCCCGAAATCTGCGCCGAGCTTGGAGGAGTTATCCTTGACAAATTCCCTCATCTTACAGTTGATGTCCATAATCCCGACCTTGTTGTAAATGTAGAGGTTCGTGATTTCGGCGCATATGTTCACGGTGCTGCTCATAAGGGCGCAGGCGGTATTCCTGTAGGCACAAGCGGAAATGCCGCTATACTCATAAGCGGCGGCATAGATTCTCCCGTAGCCGCATATATGATGGCTAAAAGGGGCTTAAAGCTTACAGCAATCCACTTTGCAAGTCCTCCGTACACAAGCAAAAGGGCAGAGGATAAGGTAGTAAGACTTTTAAGACGGGTAAGCAGATACGCAGGCAAAATGACTATGTACACAGTGCCGTTTACAAAAATTCAGGAAACAATCAGGAACGAATGTCCCGAGGAGCTGTTCACAATTATTATGCGCAGGCTGATGATGCAGATTTCTTCAAGAATTGCCGAGAATAATAAATGTACGGCTCTTATTACGGGCGAGAGCCTCGGTCAGGTTGCAAGCCAGACTATCGGCGCATTAAGCTGTACCGATGACGCCGCCGATTTGCTTGTATTCAGACCGTTAATCGGTATGGATAAGCAGGAAATTATTGATATTTCCTATAAAATAGACACATACGACATTTCAATCGAGCCTTACGAGGACTGCTGTACAGTGTTCACACCCAAGCATCCGAGAACAAGACCTGTTCTGGAATATGTTAAGGCAGCTCAGGAAAAGGCAGATTTTGCGCCTATGATTGAAGAGGCGATAGCAAACCTCAGGGTGACGGAAATTTCTGCCGAGGACGAATAACGCATAGATAAAGATAAATTGCTCTGACACGAAAGGATGAACCTGCGTGGATATTGAAGTTTTATTGGTAAACCAAAGCGATACTCCTGATATTGACAGCGGTGAGCTTTCGGGCAGGCTCGCTGAAAAAGGGTTTACGCTTACCTATATAACAAATGTTGATTTTAAAAGCAAAAAAATCATATCTGCACTCGATAAATGTGCGGATAATGAAGTAAAGCCGTCTGTTGTGATTTTAGCAAATGCACTTTCCGATAAAGGCTCAGACAGCTTTAAAAGACATTTTTCAGAGGTAGTAGCTCAGGCTGAAAAAGCCGAAAAGCCGAAGGCTCCGAAGGACTACTGGAAAAAACGCAATAAAGCACTCAGAAATGCTAAAAAGCTTAAGCTTTCGGATGAAAGGGTAGAAGAAATCAAGGAAAGCTTCAGGCTTTACAGGAAAAAATCAAAAATATTCAATCTCGGCGACCTGGGCAACGGCTGCAAGGGCTTCTGCTTTATGTACAAGGGAATGCAGGTTGCCGTTTTGCCGAGAACAAAATATACGCTCAGTAATATTGAGGATATGCTTGCAGCGGCGGCTGAAAAAACCGTTGAGGTTTTTAAAGAAAATGAAGAAAAGTATCCCGGCGGTTTCAGCAGAGTTGAGTACATTCCGCCTAAAAAAGGCTTGAAGTATCGTTTTATTCCGATGCGTGGCGACAGCGGCAAGGAAATTGTCAGAAAATCTGTTGCACTTGTTTCGCTTGCCGTATTTTTCGGTGCACTCTCCATGCTGTTCTACAATATGGTTTATCTCAGCTATCTGAACAAAGAAAAAATGAACGATATTCAGATGATTTACCATAATACCACCGAGGAGAATAAAACTCAGGAAGGCGAAAAAAAGCCGTCTGAGGAAGAAAAGGTTGACTGGGGTAAGCTTAAATCCATTAACGACGAAATAGTCGGCTGGATAGAGGTTGACAATACAAATATAGATTATCCTGTTTTGTATCACGAGGGCGACAGCCGTTCCTCGCAGTACTATCTTTACCGTGATTACAGGGGTGATCCTGACGATTGGGGCAGTATTTTTGTTGATTACCGCAGCACAAAAAGCACAAAGAGTAAAAATGTTGTTATGCACGGTCATCATATGAATGACGGCACAATGTTTGCCGATATGCTCAAATACGGCACCTATTCAATAGATATGGATTTCTATAAAAAATCCCCTGTAATTACCTTCAACACTCCCGACGGTGACGCAGCCTACAAGATAATTTCGGTGTTCAAGACAAACACATTGTCAGGTCACGGCGAGTTTTTCAATTATATGATAGGCGAGTTTCAGAACGAAAAGGACTTTATGAACTATGTTTATAATGTAAGGATTCGTTCAATGGTGAATTGCCCTGTTGATGTCAACGAGGACGACAGCCTTATTACACTTTCCACCTGTTCATATGAATACACCGATTTCAGAACTGTAATTGTTGCAAGAAAGGTCAGAAACGGAGAATCTGCAAAGGTTGATGTTTCGCAGGCTTCTTCAAATAATAATGCAGTATGGCCGCAGATTTATTATGACAGAAACGGCGGTACACGACCGAAGGTAACAGATTTCTGTACCGCTTATGACGCAGGTCAGATTGACTGGTACAGCGGTGATTATGATTTTAAAGAACAAAAAATCGTTGAGGCAACCACTGCCCCTGTCGCAACAGACGCACAGGGCAACACAATAAAGGAAACTCAGCCCCAGACCACACAGCCTGCTACACAGGCAAAGGTTTATGTTACCGTAAAGTTTGTGAACTATGACGGCACAAAAGTCATAAGTGAGCAAAAGGTTGAGGTAGGTAAGTCGGCAAAAGCACCGGAAGACCCGGTTAAGCCGAGTGACGATTACTACGATTATGTATTCAAGGGCTGGCAGCTTGACTTTAAAGAGGTTTACTGCGATATGATTATTGCGCCGAATTTTGAGCCTGTATTAAAGGTTCAGCCTACCGAAACTCAGGCAGAGGAGGTAGCAACAGAGTGACAGGTGAACTGATTTTTTACGCTGCCCGCAAAACCTCACTTTGCGAAAGGTCGCTCAGAAAGAGCTTTTCAGAGCTTGATTTGATTGCGTCTGAGGCAAGGTTTGCCTCAGACTGCAAGGCTCTCGGAAAGCTTGTTGTAAGTTCACTTGAAACGAATGACATAGTATTTGTAACAGGTGGCTTAGATATAGGCGGAGCTGCCGGCAGCCCGTGCATTTTTGCAAGAGCCTTTGCAGACAATCCGCCAAAGGAAATGAAAAGGTTAAAAAATTCCTCAGGCAGTGACGGTTATATTTTTGCGTCTGACTCTCAGGCAATAGTTCTTTTGCCCGATGAACCGCAGCAGATAGAAAGCATAATGAACGGCGCTTTACGGGGATTTCTAAAAAGGTATAGGGAAAATAACTTGACTGCATAAAATATTATGAATTTACGGTATTTTTATGCGGCAAAGAGGAAAGGAAAAGTATTCTATGAAAACAGAAGCATTTGAAAAATATGAGTCATCGGTTCGCTCTTACTGCCGACATTTCCCGACAGTATTCACCACAGCCAAAGGCTCAATCATCAAGGACGAAGAGGGAAATGAGTATATCGACTTTTTCTGCGGTGCAGGCGCAGTAAACTACGGTCATAACAATGACTACATCAAAGAAAAAACTCTTGAGTATTTTTCAACAGACGGCATTATCCACGCACTTGATATGTACACAGTGCCAAAGCGTGAGTTTATTGAAACACTTGAAACAAAAATTCTTGAGCCGAGAGGCTTTAATTACAGAATCCAGTTCCCCGGACCTACAGGTACAAATGCTGTTGAGGCGGCATTGAAGCTTGCAAGAAAATACACAGGCAGAAGAAATGTATTCGCATTTATGGGTTGCTTCCACGGTATGACCCTGGGCGCACTTTCGGCAACCTCAGAAATGTTTGCAAGAAACGGTGCGATTGCATCTCTCTCAGACTGCACACACATTCCTGCTCCATATATGGTTGAGGGACTTGATGTTGTGAAATATATGCAGATGCTCATTGATGACGACCATTCTGCTACAGAAAAGCCGGCGGCTGTAATTATGGAAACCGTACAGGCTGAGGGCGGTATCAGAGTATTTGATGTTGACTTCTTAAAGGCTGTAAGAGAGTTCTGCACCAAGAACGATATTCTTATGATTGTTGACGACATCCAGATTGGCTGCTGCCGCAGCGGTTCGTTCTTCTCATTTGAGCGTGCAGGCATTGAGCCTGACATTGTTGTAATGTCAAAGTCAATCGGCGGCATCGGTCTTCCGCTTTCAATCGTACTTCATAAGCCGGAGATTGATGTATGGAAGCCGGGCGAGCATAACGGCACCTTCAGAGGCAATCAGCTTTCGTTTGTTGCAGGCAAGGCTGCTGTTGAGTATCTGCTTGAAAACAATGTTGAGGCTGAAACAAGGCGTAAGGGCGAGCTTGTTAAAAGCTTTGTAGAAAAAGAAATTCTCCCACTCAACAATAAGCTTGAGCTGAGAGGCATCGGCCTTATGTGGGGTATTGACTGCTCAAAGATTGATACTGAGCTTGCGTCAAAGCTTTCTGACCTTTGCTTTACAAAGAACCTTATTTGTGAGGTTGCAGGCAGAGAGGGCAGTGTATTGAAGATTATGCCTGCTCTTGTTATCGAAGACGAGCTTCTCATAAAGGGACTTAACATTGTTAAGGACGCTTTCAAGGAATTGCTTGCGTAAGTTCCTTAATAACAAAGCCTGTTCAACGGAATCTGCTGTTGAGCAGGCTTTTTGAATAGCGTAGAAAACTGTAATTTTATGAAAAAATAAAATTTTCGGTCGGGCAACAAAAGTAAAGATTATAGCTTTCTATCAGCCCGGGCAAAAAGTTTAGGTCAAGCCTTTTTAAAGGCTTGCGGGTTTGGGCAGAGCCCAAGAAAAAATTGCTTTGAAAATGCAGGAGGGTAGGTAAAACAGTCCGGTGGACTGTTTTACCGTAGGGAACCCACATCAGGGGTTCCCTGTAAGCAAGAGTTGTGTTTTATATTGTTGTATAATAGGAAAGACTTGTTGTTTTCTTGCTTGATTTATAACTGCATTTTCTTTTAGGTAACTCTTGTCTTAAATTATAATGCCTACCAATTCCGCTTTTCTTTTGCGTGAAAAGAAAAGCTCCAAAAGAAAGCACGCTTAAGGGGAAAGGGCTTTCGATGCCCTTTCCCCTTAAGTATCCCCTTTCCCCAAACGACCAAAGGTCAGTGACCTTTGGAAACCCTATACTTTTGTTTTTCTATCATAATTTGTTTTTATCAATACTTTTGATTATTGATATTGTGGTAAATTATAGTTTATCTTACTTTAAATAACAAAAAGGCAACACCGCAATGATGTTATACGGTGTTGCCTTAAATATTAAAGAAATTCCATAGGGTCAAGACGGTCGGTTTCACTTCTTCTGATTTCAAAGTGGAGATGATCGCCCGTTGAGTCGCCCGTTGAGCCTACATACGCAATCGTCTGTCCCTTATATACCTTATCGCCCTCGCTCACGGCAAGTGAACTGCAATGTCCGTAAAGCGAAAGGTAGCCGTTGCCGTGGTCAATTATAACATAGTAGCCGTAGCCGGAATCGTCATAGCCTGACCAGGTTACAGTGCCGCCGTCTGAGGCAACAATGTCCTGACCGCCGATGCCGTCGTCGGAAATATCTATACCGGAGTGAAGTCTGCCCCAGCGGTAGCCGTAGTAGCTTACAATCTCGTGGGTATAGGGAACAGGCCACATAAATGAACCGGTAGCCTCGTATGACGGAGCGTCATTTGTGCCTTGAATAATAATTTCATTCTTTGGCTCTTTTTTTATGGTTCTTGACTCTTCAACTGAATTTGTCTGAACGCCGTTGACATAGGTCACCCTGTAAACAACCTCAGCCTCGCCGTTTTCACCCTGTTGCTTTACTTCGCTGAAAGCGTTGTTCTTTGAATCGTCAAACTCATACTGAGTGCCGTAATCAAGGGTGATAGTATCGCTGACATCGGTGAATATTGCTACATCAAGCTGATCCTTTGCAAGCCCGATAAGCTCGTCTGATGTCATTACGGTTTCATTCGGATATTTACCGTTGATAATTCTGACTGTATTCACAAAATCAGAGGTTGTTTTCTCGTCATAGCCCTCTTTTGCGTCAGCCAGAAGCTTGTTGAGCGCATTTCCAAGCTTTGAGGTTTCACCCGTAACGCCGATTATTTCGCCGTTAATGCAGAGTGCTGAAAGCTGTGCGCCTATGTTGTTTGAAAGCACTGCGTTTGTAACAGCTTTTTCTGCTGTATCGGCAGCCTCATCTGCTGTAGCTATGCTCGAAAATTCATTTGAAGTGTAATTCACATATGAATATCCCGAGGACTTAACGCTTTGTGATACGGTATTAATTTTTTCGGGAGCAGAAATTGCGCTTGCGCCCGAGGCAAAGCCTATCATTGCGGCGGTCATGCAGGCAACCGAGGCAAGCATTACCTTTTTCTTGAGAGCCTTATGCAGACTTGCTGTTGAAACAGGCGCAGCGTGAGCGTGTTTTCTGTCATTTTTATATCGTGTTGTTGTAACAAGCTGTAATGTAGGCTTTTCTGAATTAAAGCTGAGTCCCTGTCTTGCCGAGCTGTAGCGTTTGTCAAAATAGCATATCTCGGCTCTTTTAGAGCTTGTCTTTGCGGCAGGTATTGTCTGCCTTTTTACAACAGGTTTTGCAGTTATCTTTCTTGTTGATTTTATTCTGAACCTTTTAGCTGCGAGTGCAGCAGCTCTCTTAATAAATCGAACAGTTTTCTGAGCGGTATTAAGATGTTGAGGTTTGCGCCTTGTAAAAGGAAGGCTGTCAAGCTCCTTGTAGCCGTCCTTGCCAATGAACTTTGTACTCAAATAAATTCTCCTATCTCATTAACCGTTACATTTTTGTAACAAACTTAACACTATTATTATAACAAATAGTTACAAAAATGCAATAGAAGAATTAAAAATCGTAACCTTATCCAGTATTTAGCACAAATACAACAGATTAAATTATGCAACAGCTACAATAATTCTCAAAATTAATTATACTCTAAGTTATCGACAGTTAAATCTTTTAACTTATCGTAATATTTATTTAACGCCTCAATAGCTCCGTTAAGGTCGTGTTCCCTGTAGTTTCCGCATTCTGCGGCAGTGTTTCCGGGGATTTCTCCGGTGTGATTTTTACATTTCATTACAGTTTCTTTGATTAGCGCAAGTGCGTCCTCCTGCGACATATCTCTTACAAGGAAGTAAAAGCCTGTTCTGCATCCCATAGGACCGAAGTAAATTACCTTGTCGGCGCTTTTGCTGTTTCGTGCATAGGTGGCAAACAAATGCTCAATAGTGTGCATAACAGGGTTAGGCAAAAACGGCGGAGTATTCGGTTTTATAAATCTCATATCATATGTTGTTATGTCACCGTCAATCCGTGATACATAAACTCCCGTCTCGAGAGTATCGTGGTTTACCTGAAAGCTTGCAATTCTTTCCATTATTATAGCCTCTTTCTTATATAGTTTTAAGCGTAATCTGCAACGCTTGTAAAGCAGAGGTTGAGGTCAACCTCGCCCTCTATTCCGTCAACTTTGCCAGCCATGGTGTACTGCCACATAGAGAACTGATAGTAAAATTCAGGCGTATCGCTGTATTCGCAGTACCAGATGTCAAAATCCTTCAGCCTTGAAAGGTCGTACTTAAAATAAAGCTCACGGCTCGGCGAGTATATAGACGCTGTGTAGCCGTTCGCCTCTATTGTCTGGCAAAAGGCTCTTGCACATTCGGTTGCCTCATATGCAGAAACATTATCTGTTCTTGCGTCATCATCCTTTATTATTTCCCAGTCATAGGCAACAGGGTAGTCGAGCTTGATGTCGCCGAGAATTTTCATAACATAGTTTGCCTCTTCAACAGCCTCGTCGGTGTTTATAGCCTGAGAAAAGAAGTAAACGCCTACCTTTATGCCGTTTTCCTTTGCCTGCGTAATATTTTTGATTGCGCTTTCGTCCTGATAGAGAGTGCCCTCAGTGCCATAGCCTCTTCCGCCGATTCTTATCATAGCAAAATCAATGCCCGAGTCTTTTACCTTTTTCCAGTCGATAGCGCCGTTGTAATCGGAAACATCCACGCCCTCGGTTGAGGCAGGCTTGCCGTTTTCACTGTAGTATTTAAAATCAGCGTCGGCAGAAAAGCCGTTTTTGTCGAGGGTGTTCTTAGCCACGCCCTCAAGCTCGGTTATCCAGATTTCTCCGAGGGTGGAGTCGTTTATTAAAATCTTTTCTCCCGTAGTTTTAACCGTGGTGTCGGTAGGAGTGGGGATGTATGAGCTATGCTCGGTTTTACTTTCGGACTTTCCTCCGCAGCCCGATATTACGGCTGTGCTGACAATTAATGCCGAAATAAGTATGTATCTGATTTTTTTCATTGAATTAACTCCTGATTCTTATTTATTATTGACAGCATAACACAAAAATAATTTTATGTAAATAAAATAAGTGAAAATTTATATTGAAAATATTGTGAAAATTAAGTATAATAGTAAAGCATAATAAAATATGACAGTAAAAAAGCGGGAGGGAGTGTTACTATGAAAGCTGTAAAGGTTACCGGCTATGCAAGAAAGCCTAAAAAAGCGCTGATAAAGGCTATTGACGACTGCGTATCGTTAAGTCAGCTTTTTGCCCTTATTCAGCACGAAAACATCACCTTGCAGATGCATTCACAGCCCGGAGCATCAAATCTTGTGCCAAAAACTCTTTCTCCGAAGGAAATAATCGACAAAAAGGACACTCCGCTCGAGCGATTGAAGGCTGAAGTAAAAAAATCCATATTAAAGAGAAAATAGCAGTTGTATCACAAATCGTCGGTACAACTGCTGTTTTATTTATAATTTACACTGTGATATTGATATACACAAAAAATTGATGTAAAATAGTATGTGTATCTTATATTGGCAAAGAAAGGGAAAATATGTTTAAACTCAGAAGATTTTTAAAGGACTACAAAAAGGAATGTATCATAGGTCCTTTGTGCAAGCTTTTTGAGGCGATACTGGAGCTTATCGTTCCGCTTGTAATGGCAGACATAATAGACAACGGCGTCAACGGCGTTGCAGGAGGCGACAGCGGCTATGTGCTGAGAATGGGACTTGTTATGGTTGCGCTTGCGGCTACGGGACTGCTCAGTGCGCTTGTGTGCCAGTATTTTGCATCTAAGGCGTCACAGGGCTTTGGCACAAAGGTGAGGAGAGCATTGTTTTCTCATATCAACTCGCTTTCACACGCCGAGCTTGACAGGCTTGGCACTCCGTCGCTCATCACAAGAATTACAAACGATGTAAATCAGGCGCAGCAGATGGTGGCAATGACCATAAGACTGCTCACAAGAGCGCCGTTTATCGTTATCGGCTCAATCGTAATGGCTATGACCATCAGCGTTAAAATGTCGGTTATATTCATAATTGCCGCTGTTATTATCGGGCTTATTCTTTATCTTGTAATGACAAAAAGTATTCCGATTTTCAGCCTTATGCAGAAAAAGCTTGATAAAATCGGACTTATTTCAAGAGAAAACCTTTCGGGCAACCGTGTTATCAGAGCCTTTTCAAAGCAGAAAAGCGAAAAGGAGAGGATTGACAGTTCAACCGACGACCTTGCCGCAACCTCAATCCGTATAAGCAGGCTTTCCGCCCTGCTTAACCCTGCAACCTATGTTGTAACTGATATTGCAATAATTGCAATCATCTGGTTCGGCGGTCTTAATGTAAATTCAGGCAGTATGCAGACGGGCGACATTATTGCTCTTGTAAGCTATATGACGCAGATTTTGCTTGCAATGATAGTGGTTGCCAACCTTGTGCTTTTAATGACAAAGGGCAGTGCCTCTGCCGCAAGAATTAACGAGGTGCTTGAAACCGAGCCGAGCGTCAGGGAAAAAACGCAGGTGCTTATTCCCGTAAGCACAGACGACAACACTCCAAAGATTGCCTTTGATAATGTTTCATTCAGCTACGGCGGCGGTGACGATGAGCTGAGCAAAATCAGCTTTGAAATAAAGCGTGGCTCAACTGTGGGAATTATCGGCGGTACAGGCTCGGGAAAGAGTACGCTGATTAACCTGATTCCCCGTTTTTACGATGTAACCGAGGGCAGTGTTGAGGTTGACGGCAGGAATGTAAAGGACTATTCATTCAGACAGCTAAGACAGCAAATCGGAATTGTTCCTCAGCAGTCCGTACTTTTTAAGGGGACAATCCGTGATAATATGAAGTGGGAAAACCCCGATATTACAGACGAAGAAATCATTGCTGCGCTAAAAAACGCACAGGCTTATGAATTTGTTTCAAAGCTGCCTATGGGACTTGACAGCAATGTTGAGCAGGGCGGCAAGAATTTCAGCGGCGGTCAGCGGCAGCGGCTCTGCATTGCAAGGGCGATTGCAGGTAAGCCAAAGGTGCTTATTCTTGACGACAGCTTTTCTGCGCTTGACTTTGCAACAGACGCAGCGATCAGAAAGGCTCTCGGTCAATACACCCACGAAATGACGGTTATCATAGTAACTCAGCGCTGTTCCACAATTATGAATTCGGATTTGATTCTTGTGCTTGACGACGGTATGCTTGCAGGCAAGGGAACTCATAAGGAGCTGCTTGAAAACTGCGAAACCTACAGGGAAATCTGCCTTTCACAGCTAAGTAAATCGGAGGTGGAGGTATGAAAAAATCTGTTGTAATAAGAGTACTAAAATATTTAAAGCCATACAAGGGCTTGCTTGCGTTTGCAATCATAAGTGCAATAATCAGCGTTTCTCTTACTCTTTACATTCCAGTGCTCACAGGTAATGCTATTGATAATATCATAGACAAGGGTAATGTTAATTTTGAAAATGTACTGCAAATTATCATTTATATAGCAATCGGCGTTGCAGGAGTAGCGATTTTCCAGTGGACAATGACATATTTTACGAATGTTATTGCCTACAAAACGGTGAGGGATTTAAGGCGTGATGTTTTCTGCAAATTCAACGATGTACCTCTTTCGTATATCGACACCCACTCTCACGGCGACCTTATAAGCCGTGTAATCAATGATGTTGACGCAGTGGGCGACGGACTTTCGCAGATGTTTCTACAGCTTTTTTCGGGAGTTGTAACAATTCTCGGCACAATGGTCTTTATGTTTATGATAGACTGGCGGATTGCGCTTGCGGTAATTATCCTTACTCCGCTTTCGCTCTTCGTTGCCGCATTTATCGGCAAGATGACTCATAACCGCTTTACAAGACAGCAGCAGTTACAGGGAGATATATCTTCGTATGTTGAGGAATATGTAGGCAATCAGCGTATTGTAAAGGCTTTTTCATACGAGGACAGAGCGTTTGAGAATTTTGAAAAATATAATCAGGAGCTTTACACAGTGGGCTTTAAGGCTCAGTTTGCAGGTGCGCTTGCTAACCCAAGCACACGATTTGTAAATGCAATGGTGTATGCGGCTGTCGGAATTTTCGGCGCTGTCACTGCAATTTCGGGTACGCTTTCGGTAGGTCAGCTTTCGTGCTTTCTCACCTACGCAAACCAATATACAAAGCCTTTTAATGAAGTGACCGGTGTGCTTACACAACTGCAAACGGCTATTGCGGCGGCAGGCAGAGTATTTGATGTGCTTGACGCTGAGGACGAGCCTGAGGACAAGCCTGACTCAGTCAGAATTGAAAACTGCAAGGGAAATGTAAAAATTGAGAATGTCAGTTTTTCTTATGTTAAGGAAAAGCCGCTTATCACGAACTTTTCTCTTGATGTAAAAAGCGGAAGTCACATTGCCATTGTAGGCCCGACAGGCTGCGGAAAAACTACCTTTATTAATCTTCTGATGAGGTTTTATGATACCGACAGCGGTAAAATCTCAGTTGACGGCGTTGACATCAGGGATATGGAGCGTGACGAGCTGAGAAAGCTGTACGGAATGGTATTGCAGGACAGCTGGCTGTTCTGCGGAACAATTATGGAAAATCTGAAATACGGCAATCCCGATGCGACCGACGAGCAGGTGGTTGAGGCGGCAAAGGCGGCGTATGCCCACAGCTTTATCAGAAGAATGCCCGACGGCTACGACGCTATGATTTCTGAGGGCGGCGGCAACCTTTCTCAGGGACAAAAGCAGCTGCTTTGTATTGCAAGAGCAATGCTCTCAAATCCTACTATGCTAATTCTTGACGAGGCTACCTCGTCTATTGATACCCTTACGGAAATCCGTGTGCAAAAGGCATTTGCAAAGATTATGCAGGGCAGAACAAGCTTTGTTGTTGCTCACAGACTTTCTACAATCAAGGAAAGCGATGTTATTCTTGTTATGCGTGACGGAAATATTATTGAGCAGGGTACGCACGAGGAGCTGCTTGCAAGGGGCGGATTTTATAAAAAGCTTTATGAAAGCCAGTTTGCAAAATAAAATTGTGTCACAAAGTGACACTTAAAAATAACAAATACCGATAAATCGGGAACAAATGTTTTAAAGCTGTAACCTTTTGTATGAAAAAGGTTACAACAAAATTTGCAAGAGTCGAAAAAGCTACAGAAAAAATGTGGCTTTTCGGCTCTTTTTTTGCGTTATTTTTGTGAAAAAGAAAAATAAATAATTACAATGCTTGAAATAATTTCAAATTTGAAAAATATGGAGAGGATTTGTAAATTTTATTTCATTTTGTGCTATATTTAACTTGATTTTTATAAGCCGATGGGGTATAATGATAGCAAACGGTGGCAGATGGTGTCATTTGGTGACTGAGTGATACCCAAAATACCGAATTTCAGTTCAAAACGGAGGTGGGCAAAATGTTTTCCGGAATGTCTAATCATTCTATTGACGCAAAGGGAAGAGTTGTTTTGCCTGCAAAGTTCCGTGAAGAGCTTGGCGAAACCTTTTATGTGGCGCAGGGCTTTGGCACTCCCTGTATTCAGGTTATGTCAAAGGAGGTTTTTGAGCATTTCTGTTCACAGATAATGCAGCTGCCTGCCAATAAAGCTATGATTCTCCAATATACCTTTACGGCAACCGCTGTTGAAGTGTCGCCCAATTCGCAGGGCAGAGTTCAGCTCCCGCAGACCTTAAGGGAGAACGCAAAGCTTGACAGCGACGCACTTGTAATCGGTCTTAATAACCGCATTGAAATCTGGAGCAAGTCGGTATTTGAGGATTATGTAAACTCACAGAAGGATCAGCTTGCCGATGCAGTCGGCAGCCTTTCATTCGGATAAGGAGCAAGCTATGGAATTCAATCATATTCCCGTCCTGCTCAATGAAACCATCGAAGGGCTTAATATCAAAGAAAACGGCATTTATGCCGATGGTACTGCAGGCGGCGGAGGGCACAGCAGTGAAATTTTAAAGCATCTTACCACAGGCAAGCTTATTTCCATTGACCGTGATCCTGATGCAATTCAGATGCTTACAAAGCGTTTTTGCAAAAATGAAAATTCAATAATCATTAAAGGCAACTTTGCAGACATTGCAGAGCTTTTGCGGCAAAGAGGCGTTGGCAGACTTGACGGTGTTATGCTTGACATCGGTGTATCATCTCATCAGCTCGATACGGCTGAGCGTGGCTTTTCTTTTCACGAGGACGCTCCTCTTGATATGAGAATGAGTCAGAGCGGAGCTACAGCCGCCGACCTTGTCAATTCACTTCCGTTTGAGGAATTACGCAGAATTATTTACACCTACGGCGAGGAAAAGTTTGCGGATTCCATTGCAAAGGGAATTGTAAAGGCAAGAGAGGAGCAGAGAATTGAAACAACCCTACAGCTTGCCGAGATAATCAAGCAGAATGTTCCGCAAAGGGTAAGGCGTGACGGACACCCTGCAAGAAAGACCTTTCAGGCAATCAGAATTGCGGTAAACGATGAGCTTGGCGCACTCAACAAGGGACTTGACGGAGCATTTGAAATGCTCGGCTCGGGCGGAAGGCTGGCAGTTATTACCTTCCATTCCCTTGAGGACAGAATAGTCAAGCAGAAAATGGCGTCCTGGTGTCAGGGCTGCACCTGCCCAAAGGATTTTCCGGTATGTGTGTGCGGAAATAAGCCGAAGGCAAGGCTTATTACCAGAAAGCCTGTTTGTGCAAATGGGACAGAATTGGAAATAAATCCCAGAGCAAGAAGTGCAAAGTTGAGAATATGCGAAAAAATATAGTTTTTTTCTTTTACAGCTATAGACAAATGAGTGAAATTGTAGTAAAATATAACAAAGCTGTAAATAAGGTTACAAGCACTATTGGTTGTAGCTTTATGGATTGTAATTACTATATATACGCATAATATAAGGTTTTAAAGGCGATTTTTCGTGTTTGAAATACATATAATTCTTTATAAATATTAAAATTATGAAATATTTTGCTCGTTTTGAAAAATGAGTATATTGTGTGTTTTATTAAATGATATCAGAAAGGCACAGGGTGCAGAAATATGGCATATGAAAACAGAAACGCAGCGTATGATTTGAGTCTTTTTGACGAGACCGCATCAGCAGCTCCTTTGCCAAAGCGTGACGAAGAAGCAGAAAGGGTAAAAGCCCCGAAGAAAAAGGTCGGTAAAAAGATTATTCCTTTACCGGAAGAGGGAATACAAAAAAACAGACAGCGCAGACACAATCCTCTGAAGGTTGCGCTTGGCACAGTAGGCGGTGCGGCAGTTGCAATGATAATTGCAACAATTATTATCGGTCAGGTCAGAATCACAGAGCTGAATCAGGAAATTATTACCGCTAAGGAAACGCTCTCAAATTCACAGAGTATTTACACACAGACCGAGATGAGCCTACAGGCAAAGCTCAGCTCATCTGACATTGAAAAATATGCCGAAAACCAGCTTGGTTTGACCAAAGCATCAAGTACTCAGCAGGAATTTGTTTCACTGTCAGGCGGAGATAAAGCAGAGGTTACTTCTCCCGAGAGTGAAAACCTCTTTACTCAGTTTATCAGCTCAATAGCAAATCTTTGGTCATAACATAACGGCAAACTTAATACAAATGTTATGGAGGAATAAGAGTTAAGACTGTGTCTTGGCTCTTTTTTCGGTATAGAACAGTTATTGTAAAATATTTACATTTTTTATAAGGATATTGCGGTTGAAAGGAGAAACTCTGTTGGAGAAAAACGATTTTGCAAAAAAAGAAAAGAAAAAGAAGGCCGCAAAGGGTCCTAATCAGCGCCTCAGACACAGAACAGCCATTCTTATTGTGCTTATTCTTATTATCGGCTTCGGTGCAATTATTGCAAGACTCGGCTACCTTACCACAATACAGAGCGGCGAGCTGCAACAGGCAGCAGTTGAGCAGCAGCTTATGGACAGAAAGCTTCCTGCAAAGCGTGGCACTATTTACGATTCAAAGGGTAAGGTGCTTGCTGAGAGTGCGTCTGTATGGCAGGTAGTTATGTCGCCTGCAAATATAGATAACGACGAGCAAAGAAACGCCATTGCCTCGGGACTGTCGGAAATTCTCGGTCTTGATAAGGCGGATTTGCTCGAAAAAACAAAGCAGAACAGCTACTATGTAGTTGTAAAGCGAAAAATAGAAGCTGAGGCAAGAACAAAAATTCTTGAGCTTATTTCTACTTTAAAGGATAAGTACGATTGCAGCGATTATGCTGTTCAGCTCCAGGACGATTACAAGAGGTATTACCCGAATAACGACCTTGCGTCCAATGTAATCGGTTTTACAGGCAGTGACGAGCAGGGACTTGAGGGAATTGAGTACGAATACGACACCTATCTCAAGGGTACGGCAGGCAGAATTGTAACGGCTAAAAACTCAGTCGGCACGGAAATGCCTTTCCGTTATGAGCAGAATGTTGATGCAAAGGACGGCAACAATCTTTACCTCACCATTGACTCAACAATTCAGTCTATATGTGAAAAATATATGGCTCAGGGTATTGTTGACAACGATGTTCTCAACAAGGGCGTCTGCATATTGATGGATGTCAACACAGGCGCAATTCTTGCTATGGTAACGGCAAACGGCTACGACCTAAACAATCCCTACGAGCTTTCCGACAAGGATAAGCAGGAAATTGCTGCACTTCCCGAAAAGGAACGGGCTGAGGCTGAAAGCGCCGCACTCTCGGCTATGTGGCGTAACAAGGCGGTTGCCGATACCTACGAGCCGGGCTCCGTATTCAAAATGTGCACAGCCTCTATGGTGCTTGAGGAGGGACTTGTAAACCCCGATACAAGTACATTCTATTGCTCGGGCGCAATGACAATTGCCGACGCCGATCCTATTCACTGCCATAACCTTTCGGGTCACGGAACACAGAGCTTTACCGAGGCTATTGTAAATTCCTGTAACCCTGCGTTTATGCAGATGGGACAGCTGCTCGGAATAAAAAAATACACTCAGTATTATACAGCCTTCGGCTTTTCAGATAAAACCGGAATTGATTTGCCGGGCGAGGCTGACGACCAGTTCTTTACGGATATGGGCGAGGTTGACCTTGCGGTAGGCTCGTTCGGTCAGAACTTTAAAATTACGCCTATTCAGATGATTACAGCCTGCGCAGCCGTAGCAAACGGCGGATATGTACTCCAGCCGTATGTTGTTTCAAAAATAACCGATTCAGACGGCAATGTGATAAAAACCGTTGAAAAAACAGTAAAGCGTCAGGCTGTTTCAAAGGAAACCTCAGACAAGATGAATGAAATCCTTGAATACAACACCTCAACAGCCGGCTCTACCTCGGGTTATGTTGCAGGCTACCGTGTTGCAGGCAAGACGGGTACATCTGAGAAAAAGGGCGTTAAGATAGTAAGTAACTACAAAGAGGACTATATTGCCTCCTTCTGCGGCTATGCTCCGGCTGACGACCCTCAGGTGGCAATGCTGGTATTCTTTGATACTCCTAACGGAGCGTCATATTACGGCTCTCAGGTTGCATCTCCGGTATTTATCAATATTATGACTGAGGTGCTGCCTTATCTTGATATTAAAACAAGCTACTCAGACGAAGAGCTTAAGTATGTTGATGTATCGGCAGGCTCATATGTCGGACTTTCCGTATCCGAGGCTACTGCAAATGCGGAAACCGACGGCTTTACGGTAACCGTAAAGGGCGAGGGCGAGAATGTAATTTCACAGATACCAGCTCCGTCCTCACAGATACCGAGCGGCGGTAACATTGTTCTTTACACAGATGAGGCAAGCACAGCCGAAAAGGTAACGGTACCGAATCTCATTGGCTACTCCGTTTCAGAGGTGAATGCGGTTGCAAGCTCATACGGACTCAATGTAAGCCTTGTGGGTGCGGCGTCAGGCAGCGTAGTAAGTACTTCGCAGGATATAGCAGAGGGAACTATGGTCAGCGAAGGCTCTCTGATTACGGTAACCTTCAGCTCTTCTGTAAGCGTGAACGATTAAATTATGCGGTTAGGCTTTCGGTCAATAAACCGTATGAAAGGAACGATAATAAATGGTATATGGAATCTGGACTTTTGCGGCGGCTCTCGTTGCATTCATAATTTCAGCAGTTGCGGGTGCGTTTTTAATTCCGATGCTGCGCAAGCTTCACTTTGGTCAGACTATTCTTGAGGACGGTCCCAAGTGGCACAAGAAAAAACAGGGTACTCCGATTATGGGCGGTTTTATGTTTATTATTGCAATAACAGCCGTTACAATAATCAGTACAATAATATACCTCTGCATCGGCAAAAACTTTATAAACCTTTATTTTGCAGATATCAATAAGGAAACCGTAATGATTTTTGCAGGACTTTTTCTTGCTCTTGCAAACGGCGCAATCGGCTTTATTGACGACTACACAAAGGTAGTTAAAAAGCGCAACTTAGGTCTTACCGCAAAGCAAAAGCTCGTTTTGCAGTTTGCTGCCGCTATTGCCTATATTATTATTCTTGCTGTTGCAGGCTGCGGCACGGCAACAACAATTCCGTTTATCGGCAGAGTTGACCTCGGATTTTTCTACTACATCATTTCGGCAATCGTTATTGTCGGCATTGTCAATGCGGTAAATCTTACAGACGGTGTTGACGGTCTTGACGGTTCAATCACATTTTTTGCGTGCATAAGCTTTATGATAATCGCTTGTATGATGAGTGCGCTCGGCGTAACCGCAATGTGCGCAGCGTCCGCAGGAGCCTGCCTTGGCTTTCTTGTATGGAACTTCCACCCTGCAAAGGTATTTATGGGCGATACAGGCTCACTCTTCCTCGGCGGACTTGTGTGTGCAATAGCCTTTGCTGTTGATATGCCGATTCTTCTTCTTCCTGTTGGCATCGTTTACCTCTGCGAGATGTTCTCCGTTATTTTACAGGTAAGCTACTTTAAGGCTACCCACGGAAAAAGATTATTTAAAATGAGCCCTATCCACCATCATTTTGAGATGTGCGGCTGGAGCGAGGTTAAGATAGTAAGCGTATTCAGCCTTGTAACGGCAATTTTCGGTGTGATTTCTGCGTTGCTTGCTTACTTCGGCGTAGTTGCGTAATCTATTTTTTCAGACTGACGGGAGGTTTTGTGAATGGCTCCGTATCTGAATTTGATACTCAAGGCTGATATAAACAGAATATATGACGAAAAATACCTTGAAGCCGAGCAGGCAAAGAAAGAAAAAGTCTTTGTTCATCCTAAAAAGAGCAGCACAGGCTATAAAAAAGGAAGAACACGCAGAAAAAAGCCCGGCTGGATAACAACGGGTATGGGCATAGATCTGCCGTTCTGCATAATAATCCTTGTACTGCTCACAATCGGACTTATTATGATGTTTTCCGCAAGCTACCCTGTAGCTTATTATAATCTCGGAAATAGCTATTACTATCTTGTGCGACAGCTCATTTTTGCGGTGATCGGCGTTTTGCTTATGTTCGGTATTTCGTTTTTTAATTATAACAAGCTCCACCGCTTTGTTCCTGTTATTATGGGCATATCGTACCTTGCCCTTATAATCGTTCTTGCTATACCGTCTGACTCTGAGGGTGTGCACCGCTGGATTCCTATGGGAATATTCAATATGCAGCCGTCAGAGATTGCAAAGTTTTCTACGGTGCTGTTTTTTGCTCACTGGTGCAGTAAGCATTACGACAAAATGCAGCTGCCTAAATACAGCGTATTACCCGGTATTGTTGTGTTCGGCACAACGGCTCTTCTGCTTTTCCTTGAGCCGCACTACTCGGGCATAGTAATAATTGCAATGCTTACAGTCCTTATGCTCTACATCGGCGGTATGAAAGCAAGATACCTCGCAATAGGCGGCTTTATTCTCTGCGGCTTGGTAGTTGTGCTTGCAATGACAGGCGGTCTTACCTATGCTATGAGCCGTATGGACGGCTGGGGACAGTCGCTTGAGTACACCACAGAGGATATGTGGCAGACTACCTGGCAGACAAGAAACTCGCTGTATGCCATAGGCTCGGGCGGACTCTGGGGACTCGGACTCGGTCAGTCAAGACAAAAATTCCTGTATCTGCCCGAACCGCAGAACGACTTTATTTTTGCTATTGTTGTAGAGGAGCTCGGACTCGTGGGAGCTACCCTTATACTTCTTATATTTGCTCTCCTTGTATGGAGGGGAATTACGCTTTCTCTCCGTGCAAAGGATAACTTCGGAAAGCTGCTGGGCATTGGTCTTACCTCTCAGATAGGCTTGCAGGTAATACTCAATATTCTTGTAATTACCGACTGGCTGCCAAATACCGGTATCAGCCTGCCCTTCTTCAGCTACGGCGGCAGCTCGCTCATTATGCTGCTTGCGCAGATGGGACTTGTGCTTTCCGTTTCAAGAACGGCAAACATTGAAAAGCAGTAATCGTTTGGAGGTATAAAAATGAGAGTTTTACTTGCAGGCGGAGGCACGGCAGGACATATAAATCCTGCGCTTGCCATTGCAGGCTTTATAAAGCAGAAAAAGCCTGATACCGAGTTCCTTTTTGTGGGCAACAAGGGCGGTATGGAGGAAACCCTTGTGCCGCAGGCAGGCTATGATATGAAATTTATCGTAATCAGCGGCTTCAGCCGCAAGCTTTCCCCCAAGGGGCTGATTGATAATGTCAAGACGGTAAAGAGAACAATTACTTCATCTATAGACGCAAAGAAAATTATCAAAGAGTTCAAGCCTGATATTTGTATAGGCACGGGCGGATATGTTTCCGGACCTGTTATCAGAGCGGCGGCAAAGCTCGGCATAAAGACTGTTATTCACGAACAGAACGCCTTTCCGGGAATTACAAACAAGATGCTTGCAAAAGAGGTTGACAAGGTAATGCTTGCCGTGCCTGCCGCAAAAAAGCATTTTGACAAAAAGGCGGATTTTGCGGTTACGGGCAATCCGGTAAGAGGTAAAATTATTGCGGCAAACAGGGAAGAGGCAAGGAAAAAGCTTGGCGTTGACGAAAGACCGGTGGTGCTTTCGTTCGGCGGAAGTCTTGGCGCAAGGAAAATCAACGAGGGCGTTGCAGACCTGATTGCAAGGAGCGGAAAAGACGGAAAATATCAGCATATTCACGCTTACGGAAAGTTCGGCAAGTGGTTTCCCGACCTTCTTAAGGAAAAGGGCTGTGACCTTGAAAAAGCCGATAACCTTGATATAAGAGAATTTATAGACGATATGGATATTTGTATGGCGGCTGCCGATCTGGTAATCTGCCGTGCCGGTGCGATTACACTCAGCGAAATTCAGGCTCTCGGCAAGCCTGCAATTCTTATTCCGTCACCTAATGTTGCAGAAAACCACCAGTACCACAATGCAATGGCTCTTGTGAATGCAGGTGCGGCGGATATTATCGAGGAAAAGGATCTTACAGGCGAGCTGCTTATGAAAAAGGCAGACTATATGCTTGCAAATCCCGAAAGACTTGCGGAATATGCAAAGAATGCAAGAAAAACAGCTATAACAGACGCAAACGAGAGAATTTACTCGGTTATAAAAGGAGTACTCGGACTCGTGTAACACAAAACACCTCCGATACATAGAATGTAAAGGTATTTTATGTAGGAGGGTGTTAGTGTGTCCAGACTTCTTGTTACGGGACGGGAAAAGCTCAGCGGTGAAGTTAATGTTCAGGGTGCAAAAAACAGCGCCTTGCCGATAATTGCAGCCTCGGTTCTGACAAAGGGTGAAAATGTACTTTTTAACTGCCCTGAGCTATCGGATATTGAGGCGTCATCTCAGATACTCCGTTATCTCGGCTGTAATGTCAAGCGGTTTCACACAACAATGCTTATATCGGCTGACGGCTTGTGCAGAGATGATATTCCCGATGTCCTTATGAGAAAAACAAGAAGTTCAATTATTTTTTTAGGTGCTGTTCTGGCACGGACGGGTGCTGTCAGACTTTCTTTTCCGGGAGGCTGCGAGCTTGGACCACGCCCGATAGATATGCACCTAAACGCACTCAGGCAAATGGGTGCGGAAATTGTTGAAAAGCACGGGGTTATTGACTGCACTGCTCCAAAAGGACTGAAAGGCACGAAAATTGCCCTTTCCTTTCCGAGCGTGGGCGCTACAGAGGATATTATGATTGCCGCCAGCACAGCAAACGGCACAACTACAGTAATAAATGCTGCCTGTGAGCCTGAAATCTGCGACCTTGCAGATTATCTTAACAGCTGCGGCGCAAAAATCAGCGGTGCAGGCGAGGGTGTTGTGGTAATTGACGGAGTACCGTCGCTTAACGGAGCTCAGCACACCATAATTCCCGACAGGATTGTTGCGGCTACGCTTATGTCGGCTGCGGCAGTTACGCAGTCCTCAATTACGCTTAAGGGAATAGTGCAGAGCCACCTCTGTACGGTTATTCCCGTTCTGGAGGAGGCAGGCTGCAGGATTCGCACAAGCGGCGGGAATCTTGCCATTTCAGCTCCGCAAAAGCTTTCAGCGTTCAGAACAATAAGAACAATGCCGTATCCCGGCTTTCCTACCGACGCACAGGCGCCTCTTATGGCTGTGGCGAGCGTGGCAGAGGGAACTACGGTGTTTGTAGAAAATATTTTTGAAAACCGATACCGTCATACAAGCGAGCTTTCCAGAATGGGTGCAAAAATAAAAACCGAGGGAAAGGTAGCGGTTGTAGAGGGTGTGAGGTCATTATACGGAGCAAAGGTCGAAGCTCCGGATCTGCGTGGCGGTGCGGCTCTTGTAATTGCAGCGCTTTCGGCAGACGGCGTTACCGATATCGGCAGAGCCGAATATCTGGAACGGGGATATGAAAATATAGAGCTTGTGCTGGGAGCACTGGGAGCAGGAATAGCAAAGCTTTAGAATGGGTATATTGTAAGGAGGATAATATGGCAGAAGAGAAAAGGAAGGAGCTTTCGGCAGAAGAACGAAGAAAAATTCAGAAGCAGAGAAAGCAGGCTGCCAAAGAGGCTCAGAAGTACCGTAAAAACAAGGAAAAGGCAGTTAAATCCTCCGCAAATCAAGATAACAGAAACACAGACGGCGCAAAAAAGCAGGGCGATTCAAAAAAGCCGAAAACTGCACCGTCAAAAAAGAAGCAGGGAGCACAAAAGCCTAAGCCTGCAAAGCCTGAGAGCAAATCTCACAGCAAAATAGAGCAGAAGCTCAACGAGCAGATGAAAAAGCAGAGAGATGACCTCAGTCAGGAAGAACGCTTTATCAGAAAAAGCGAAAAGAAAATCAAGAATCTGAAACCAAAGGCTTATGACGACGGCTTTTATATAGATGAATTCGGCGAGCGGCAAAAGCAGCAGCGTGTGGCTAAGAACATAAGAGAACAGGAGAACGAAAAGGTTAAAAAGCTTAAAAAGCCTATGACCTCTTCACAGATAAAAAAACGCAGAATTATGGCGTCGGCAATTACCTGTGCAGTAGTTCTTGTGATTGGCGTAATTCTGTCGCTGACTGTTCTTTTTAAAACAGAAAAAATCGAAGTTGAGGGAGATAGCTTTTACAGCAAGGATCAGATAGTTTCATTTGCAAATGTTGCATTGCAGAGCAATATTTTCGTAGGCAAAATGACAGCAACACCTGACAGAATTGTTGAAAAGCTCCCTTATGTTGAATCTGCAAGGGTGGATTTTATTGTACCTGACACAATAAAAATTACTGTTAAAAACGCAGTTCCATCATATGTTATCATCAATCAGGGAAAATTTTTACTTATAAGCTCAAAGGGCAGAATACTTGATGTTATGACTGATAATTCGGCAAATTTTCCTGTGCTTTCAAGCAGTGCGCTCGAAACTACTGCGGTTGGTGATTATGTATCCTACAGTGACGAAAATGTGCCGGTTATTCTTGAAGAAATATCGGACTCAATCAGCAAAAATGAATTCAAGGGTATTACACAGATTGATGTTACAAATACTGCCTCGGTAAGACTTGTATATGACAACAGAATTGCTGTTATTCTCGGCTTGCCCGATGATATAGACTATAAAATCAGAACAGCTATGGCAATAATAACAGAAAAGCTTGACCCTAATAAAACGGGAGCAATTTACGGTACTCTTGATGTTTCCTCTTGCAGTACAACAAAGACCTCCCGCTTTAATCCGAACGAAACCGTAGCTGTTACCACTGCACCGATAAGCGCAACAAACGCTGTGCAGGGCACTGTAAATTCAACCGTACCGGCTGCAACGCAGGGGGCAACGCTTGCAACCAACAGCGACGGAAACTATGTCGGCGATATTCCGGCAACGGGAACAGATATAGGCAACGGCATTGTTGCGTTTGATACCGACGGCGACGGTATTGCAGAGTGCTTTGATACCGACGGTGACGGTTATGCGGATGTATTCGGCTCGCTCAACAGCTCTTCGTCCGGTTCGTCCGGTTCGGGCGGCTCGGATGCCTCGGGTGGTTCGGACGGTTCGGATGGCTTAGACGGTTCGGGCGGTAGTGACGACTATTCCGACAGCGCAGACAGCTACAACGGAGCAGAACCGACAGAGAATATTTCTACCGAATACGACAGCGCCGATAACTCGTATTTATAACTTTGATTTGTAAAAGCTTGCTGTAATAAAATACAAATTTTGCAAAATATTATCCGTGTGACCGCTCAGGAATAAAATGGAAATTGCAAATTAAAAAAAACACACAAAAGCATTGATATTTTTACAAAAGTGTGTTAATATATGAATTATAATCGCCTTAAATGTGATATTATGATTTATAGACGGGATTAATATAGATAACAAGGAGGATGTTTAAATGGCTTTTGAACTTGAATTGGAAAATGAGTATATGCCGAAAATTAAAGTAATTGGTGTTGGCGGTGGCGGCGGCAACGCAGTAAACCGCATGGTTGATATGGGAGTTAAGAATGTAGAATTTATTGCTGTAAATACAGATGAGCATGTTCTGCGACTCTCAAAGGCTTCTCAGAAGGTGCAGATTGGTGAAAAGCTTACTAAGGGTAAGGGCGCAGGCTCCAAGCCTGAAATCGGTAGGAGCGCCGCTGAGGAAAG
This sequence comes from Ruminococcus sp., assembly GCA_051880895.1. GTDB lineage: Bacteria > Bacillota > Clostridia > Oscillospirales > Acutalibacteraceae > Ruminococcoides. The sequence continues at coordinate 72,013 of JBJEOV010000066.1, forward strand.
CAGTGACGAGATTTCTGCTCTTCTTAAGGATACGGATATGGTATTTGTTACTGCCGGTATGGGCGGCGGTACAGGTACGGGCGCAGCTCCCGTTGTTGCAAAAATTGCAAAGGATATGGGTATCCTTACAGTAGGCGTTGTTACAAAGCCTTTTGCTTTTGAGGGCAAGAGAAGAATGACTCAGGCTGAGCAGGGCATTGCGGAGCTTTCTGCCTGTGTTGATTCACTTATCATTGTTCCGAACGAAAGATTAAAATATGTTTCGGAAACAAGTATTACACTTCAGAACGCATTTGCTATTGCCGATGATGTTTTAAGACAGGGTGTTCAGAGTATTTCTGACCTTATCCTTCTCCCGGGACTTGTAAACCTCGACTTTGCCGATGTTACATCTGTAATGAAGGACGCAGGCTATGCTCTTATGGGTATGGGCAGCGCAACAGGTAAGGATAAGGCTACTGTTGCTGCCGATATGGCTATTTCAAGCCCGCTCCTTGAAACCTCTATTGACGGTGCTAAGGGACTTATCATCAACATTACAGCTTCTGCCGATGTAAGTCTTGACGATATTGACGCCGCATCTACAATGATTAAGGATAAGGTATCTGACGATGCAAACATCATCTGGGGTGCTGTTATTGATGACAAGATGGATGACGCTATCAGCGTAACCGTTATTGCAACCGGCTTTAATGCAGACAGTCAGGCTGCTCAGAAGAAGATTGAGGACGGTTTCCTTACAGACGATAAAAAGTCTTCAGCATCTAAAACCGAGAAGTCAAGGAAAGATGTTACAGACGACGATGACGACACCTTCTATGACATTATGTCAATCTTCAACAAATAATTATACTTAACTTACCAAGACCATTCTGAAAAGAGTGGTCTTTTTTATAAAATAATTGACAATTAATTATTATGTATGTATAATATAATTATGGAAAAGCTATTGTTTGAATGGGATGAAAATAAAAATCAAATAAATAAAGTCAAGCATAAAATCTCTTTTGAAGAAGCAAAAAGCGTGTTTTATGATGAAGAAGCGTTAGTAATTGATGACCCGCAACATTCAGAAAACGAAGAGAGGTTTATTATTCTGGGACTTAGCAATAGAGCAAATCTTTTAGTAGTTTGTCATTGCTATCGTGCGTCAGATACAGTAATTCGCATAATTTCTGCAAGGAAAGCAACTAAAAATGAAAGCAAGCAGTATTACGAATATTGAAAGGGTGATTTTTATGAAAAAAGAATATGATTTTTCAAAAGCTGTTAAAAACCCATATGCAAAAAAACTTAAAAAGCAAATAACAATAAATATAGACGAAGATACAATTAATTATTTTAAGGCACAAGCAGAGCAATCAGGAATACCTTACCAGACATTGATTAATTTATATCTTTCTGACTGCGTTAATCAAAAAAGAGAACTGAAATTATCCTGGAATTAAAAGCTATAATTTAAGACAAAAAATCTCCTGATATTATTCGGGAGATTTTTGTTTGCAAATGCTATGCAAAATCTGCATAACATAATGCAAAAATATTTTTATTCGCATTATGTTCGGTGTTGTAATTATCGGAATTATTGTTTATAATACAAACAGAATGATAATTCCTGCTGATTAATGACGATTAGCCTGTGTTTTAAAGTTTTTATGTTTATGGCGGAATCTGTTTTTTATTACTATAATTAAGGAGATAATTATGCAGTTATTTGAGAATTTTTGCAATTACACGCTTGACAGCAACGGAATACTTGAGAAATTTGAGCTTAAATATCCGGAAAACTACAACTTCGGATATGATGTTGTTGATGAAATGGCAAAAAATGCGCCCGACGATATTGCTGTTGAATGGACAAATATCAACAACGAAAGAAAAACCTTTACCTTCAGGGATATCGGTATTCTGAGCAACAAGGCGGCTAACGCCCTCAGAAACAACGGAGTAAAAAAGGGCGATAAGGTAATTGTGATTTTAAAGAGAAATTACGAATACTGGTACATTGTGCCTGCTCTGCACAAGCTCGGCGCAGTGGTTATTCCAGCCACAAATATGCTTACTCTTGACGATATTACCTACAGAATTGAAACTGCCGATATTAAATTTGCCGTTTCAACTCCCGACGACAGCACCGCAGAAACCTTTGTTGAGGCAAAAAAACTCAAGCCTCAGCTTGAAAAGGTGTTTGTAGTACGTAGAGATGTTGAGGGCGGCATAAATCTTACTGATGAGATTGAAAAGGCTGACGAAAGCCTTGAAAGAGTGGATACAAAGGCAAAGGAGCCTATGCTTATCTATTTTACATCTGGTACAACGGGCTACCCGAAGGCTGTTATGCACGACCACACATATACGCTTTCTCACATTATCACAGCTAAATTCTGGCAGAATGTAAAGGAAAGGGGACTCCACCTTACCGTAGCCGAAACAGGCTGGGGAAAGGCGTCCTGGGGCAAGATTTACGGTCAGTGGCTTTGCGGCTGCGGTGTTATGGTTTATGATTTTGATATTTTCTCGCCCGACAAGCTCTTAAAGGTGATTGAGGATTACAAGGTAACCTCATTCTGCGCACCTCCTACGGTTTACAGATACTTTATCAAAAAGGATATGAGCAAATACGATTTATCGCACCTTGAGCATATTACAACAGCAGGAGAGGCGCTCAACCCCGAAGTTTTTGAGCAGGTATATAAGCAGACAGGTCTTGAGATTATGGAGGGCTTTGGTCAGACAGAATCAGTACTTATGCTTGGCAATCTCGTGGGCAGTAAATCAAAAATCGGTTCGCTCGGCAAGCCGACTCCGCTTTATAATATTATGATTGCCGACAAAGAGGGCAAAAGACTTCCGTCAAACGAGGTAGGCGAAATTGTTGTTGTTCCGTCAGAAGACCAGCACGGCATTTTTATGGGCTACTGCGGAAACGAAGAGCTTTATGAAAATGTATGGAAATTCGGCGTATATCACACAGGCGATACCGCATATATGGACGAAGACGGTTACTATTGGTATGTAGGAAGAACCGATGACTTAATCAAGACAAGAGGCTACAGAGTAGGTCCGTTTGAGATTGAAAATGTACTTATGCAGCACCCCGCAGTAATGGAATGTGCCGTAACAGGTGTGCCTGACAAGTCAAGAGGACAGGCAATCAAAGCGACCGTACATCTTGCAGAGGGCTATGAAAAGTCAAAGGAATTAATGCACGAGATAAAGCATTTTGTAAATTCAAAGGTAGCATCCTACAAGCATATTCAGCACCTTGAATTTATTGACGAAATGCCAAAGACCATCAGCGGAAAAATCAAGAGAGTTGATATAAGAGATACAGACAGAACAAAATCTGCTGATTAAAAAATTCAAAGCCTTGCTTTCGGAAAAAAGAAAGCAAGGCTTTATCAAATTCTTATGTTTTTTACAAATAAAACATTTTACCGATTAGCTGAAAAAGCAACGAAAAATGCCGTTCTGCAAGAGAACGGCATTGATTTTCGAGTGTCTGTATTAGTTTGCTCTGGTAACCTTACCTGAACGTAAGCAACGGGTGCAAGCATATACACGCTTTGGAGAGCCGTCAACAATAGCCTTTACACGCTGTACATTAGGCTTCCAAGTTCTGTTGGAACGTCTGTGTGAGTGAGATACCTTGATGCCGAACTTTACATCCTTACCGCAGAAATCACATTTTGCCATGCGTCTGCACCTCCTTAAAATTCATTTTCACATCTAACTTTGTTATAATAACAGAAAACAGACAAAAATGCAAGTGTTTTTTTAAAATTTCTTTTCTTGTTTTTTTATATGCTTTATTATATAATAGTAATTATATATAGCTTTGGTGTGTTTTCGTCCTGATAATCAATTCCGGATGTCTGCACGAATACACAGCAAATCAAGCTTTTGGAGGATAAATTATGTTACGACAGATTTTTTCAGGCTCGCTCAGCTTTTATGATATAGTTGCCGATCTTGTAGCTGTGCTGCTTATTATATTTTTGATTTTGCCGTTTCACGAGTGGGCGCACGCTTTCGTGGCGAATCTGCTCGGAGATAAGGAGGCAAAAATGCGTGGCAGGCTGACTCTTAACCCAATCAGCCATATTGATATTGTGGGTGCGCTTGCTATGATATTTGTCGGCTTTGGCTGGGCAAAGCCTGTGCCGATAAACCCGAATAATTTTAAAAAGCCGAAAACAGGTATGGCTATCTGCGCTCTTGCAGGCCCTGTGTCAAACCTTGTTGCAGGCTATGTCGGCTTGCTGATTTACTATATTCTCGCATTTGCCTTTCCGTCTTTCTTTTATCTCAATGAAATAGGTGTGGCAATCAGGAGCTTTTTTATATTTTACGTCTCCTGCAATGTCAGCCTTGCCGTGTTTAACCTTATTCCGATACCGCCGCTTGACGGCTCAAAGATTTTGTTTGCATTCCTGCCGAACAAGGCTGTAGCCTTTATGACAAGGTATGAAATGATATTTTCCTTCGCTCTGATTTTTGTGCTTTTCACAGGCGGACTCAGCACAGTACTCGGCTTTGCCACAAACGGAATTTTTGATTTTCTGAGTAATATGGCATATGCGCCCGTCAACTTTTTTGCAGGCTTATTTTAAGAGGTAAAAGCTATGGAAACACAGCCATTGCAGTACAAGCTTGAGGCTTTTGAAGGTCCGCTTGATTTATTGCTTACCCTGATTTCAAAAAATAAAATAGATATTTACGATATTCCGATTTCCGAGCTTATTGAGCAATACCTTGAGCAAATAAAGGTTATGCAGGAAAATCAGCTTGATATTGAGTCTGAGTTCCTCACAATGGCGTCAAGGCTTGTGTATATCAAATCCGTTATGCTCCTGCCGAAATATGAGGAAGAGGTTGAGGAGCTTAAAAAGGAGCTTACAGGACAGCTTATTGAATACGCAATCTGCCGTCAGATTGCTCAGAAGCTCAGCACGATTTACGATTGCGACAGCTTTTACAGAGAGGCGTCGCCTGTTGAGTACGACCTTACATACAATCGTATTCACCCAAGCGAGGATATTGCAAGGGCTTATGTAAGCGCAGTAGGCAGGGGCAAGCGAAAGCTGCCGCCGCCCGAATCGGCGTTCAGCGGTATTGTAGCAAGAAAATTTGTGTCTGTAAGCAGCAGAATTATTCATATAATGCGTAAGCTGAGGAAGGGCGCAAGAATAGAGTATCAGGAGCTTTTTGACGCCTGCGAGGAAAAGAGCGAGCTTGTGGCAACCTTTCTTGCAACACTTGAGCTTGTAAAGGGCAAGCGACTGAGAATAGACGGTGACGGCGACAGTGCTGTTGTGTATATGATAGACAACAAGGAGAACAAAAATGTATGATAAAAAAGCGGCAGTCGAGGCAATACTCTTTGCAAGCGGCTCGCCCGTAGAGCCTGAAAAAATTGCCGAGGCTATAGAAATGAAACCCTCTCAGGCAGAAAAATTAATTTTAGAGCTTATGGACGATTACGAAAAGCAGGAGAGGGGCATAACAATAATTAAGCTGAATAAATCCTATCAGATGGTATCGGCAAAAAAATTTGCTCCCGAAATCCGCAAGGTAATGGATTTGCGCAGAAATACTCCGCTTTCTCAGGCGGCGCTCGAGGTGCTTGCCGTAGTTGCGTACAATCAGCCTGTTACAAAGGCATTTGTTGAGCAGGTAAGAGGCGTTGACTGCAGCGGCGTTCTGGGAAGTCTTACCGCAAAGGGACTTGTTGAGGAAAAGGGCAGACTTGAGCTTCCCGGCAGACCCTTGCTTTACGGTACAACCGAGAATTTTTTAAGGTGCTTTAACCTTGAAAGCATAGAAGAACTCCCTCCGTTACCCGAAAGCGATAAGGACGGAAAAACCGACGGAGAGCCTGAAAATGAACAGGCTGAGGAAAACACTGAAAACTCCGCCGATACGGAGGTTAAAGAAAAGTCGGAATAAGGGAGTGAGGTATTATGAATTTAACCTTGATATTCGCAATTATAACGATAACCTTAGCACTGATTTTTTACACGATAGGCGTATGGTCGGAGCATAGGAGTAAAAAACTGAAAAGGCTGCACCTGCTTTTCTTCTGGCTTGTACCGTATATTCTCGGAATGATAATAGGAATGAGCTGAAAATACATATAATTTTTTCGGAGGAGGTTTTGCCTTGCTCTGGCTCTATATACTGCTGGGGATAGTCTTGCTTTTTGCAATCATTTTAGCTATACCCGTTAAGGTCTGCGTAAGATATAAAAATTCATTCTTTTGCAGACTTCACATAGGCTTTGTCAGGATAATTCTTTATCCGCCTGTGCCAAAGAAAAAGAAAGCGAAAAAGAAAAAAACAGAGCAGCCGCAAAAGCCTGCTCCCAAAAAGGAAGAAAAGAAAGAGAATGATTTTCTTAAAGAGCTTGGACTTTCGGGTGTTGTAAACCTTTTTACCAAGCTTGTTGAGCTTGCGTCGGGCGTATTAAAAGACCTTTTTTCGCACATAATAATCAAAAACTTTGCTCTGAGCATAAAGGTAGCAGGAAACGACGCCGCCGATACCGCCGTAAAATACGGCAAGGTGTGCTCGGTGGTTTATCCGCTGACAAGTGCGCTTATCCGCTCAATGAAATATTCTGATTACGGTGTGGACATCCTGCCCGACTTTACAGAGGGTGCAGAAAGCAAGGTTGAGTTTTTCGCAATATTTAAAACAAGAGTTATACATCTTGTGAAAATTGCAATTAAACACGGCTTTAAGGCTCTGAAAATGCTTTTGGAGTTAAGGGCAGTAAAAGAAGATTAAGCTATTACGATATTCACCGCATACTGCCGTCTGGCAGATATGACGATTACAATACAAAGGAGAATTGCTATGGAACATCCTATAGGAAATCTTATGGATACTACTATGAACAAAATCAAGGAAATGGTAGATGTGAATACTATTGTCGGCGAGCCTATCACTTCGCCCGACGGCACACTTATTATTCCTGTTTCAAAGGTAACCTACGGCTTTGCGGCAGGCGGTTCTGATTTGCCTACAAAAAAGGAAAACAAGGATTGCTTTGGCGGCGGCAGCGGCGCAGGCGTTACTATTCAGCCTGTTGCTTTCCTCACTGTTTATCAGGGCGAGGTAAGACTTGTTTCCGTTGAGAACAACGGCAGCACCGCAGAGGGCATTGTGGGTATGATTCCCGATGTTCTGCAAAAGGTTAAGGGAATGTTCGGCAAGAAAAAGGACGCCGACGATTTTTCCGAAATAACTCAGGACGATATTGATATGGTGTAATTTATGGCTGAGCCTTCGCATAAAATTATTTCGGAGGCGAGCTTATGAAAAAAATACTTTCCATTATCGTTGCTGTTGCGGTGAATTTTGTTTCAATTATGCAGTTCACCGCCTTTGCAAAGGAGTCTGACAAGCCGGCGGTAAACGCACAGGCTTGCGTGCTTTACTGCGTTGAAGACGGGAAGGTGTATTTTTCTGTAAATGAAAATAAAAAGATGAAGCCTGCAAGCACCACCAAGCTTATGACCTCGCTTTTAACGCTTGAATATGCCGATTCTGCCGATAAGACGGTCACCTTTACAAAGGATATGACCGCAGAGGGCAGTTCAATGTATCTCAAGATAGGGGAAAAGGTAAGACTGAGCGATTTAGCGGCAGGAATGATGATGGCGTCGGGAAATGACGCAGCAAATGCGGCTGCAATTTCCATTTCAGGGAGTACGGAGAAATTTGCTGAGCTTATGAACAAACGGGCGGCGGTTATCGGAATGAAGAACACTCATTTTGTTACTCCGAGCGGACTTGACGATGAAAATCATTACTCCACAGCCTACGATATGGCTCTGCTTATGAGCTATGCGCTTGAGAATGAAAGCTTTGCAAAGCTGACCTCACAGAAAAGCGTTACCGTTGAGTTTGTTGAGCCTGAGTCAAAGAAAACCACCTACACAAATCATAACCGACTTCTGTCGATGTACGAATACTGTACGGGCGGAAAAACAGGCTACACAATGGCGGCAGGCAGATGCCTTGTGTCCTCTGCCCAAAAAGACGGACTTACATTTGTCTGCGTTACTCTCAACGACAGAAACGACTGGAACGACCACATTGCGCTCTACAATTACGGCTTTTCACAGCTTGCCTGCGTGGAATGTGACGATTCGGATTATTATTTTGAAATCCCCTGCGCAGGCGGTGACGATGAGTATATCAGCGTTACCGGCACAAAGGGGAAGAATGTTGTAGTGCCTTTTGATAAAAAAAGCAATGTTGAAAGAACTGTTTATGCAGATAATTTTTTGTATGCTCCTATTAAAGACGGAGATGTTGTGGGCAGAGTTGACTATACGCTTGACGGCAGACTGCTTGCAAGCACCAAGCTTGTTGCTGTGGAATACAGCAATTCACAAAATAATTCACAAAGAAAGAATAAAAGCATCTGGACTAAAATAAAGGAATTTTTTACATATGGGAAAGAATGAACCGATAAGACTTCAAAAACTATTATCACAATGCGGAATAGCCTCAAGGAGAAAAGCCGAGCAGATGATTCTTGACGGTTATGTTAAGGTGAACGGCAAGACGGCTCAGCTTGGCGACAAGGTAAGACCGACCGATAAGGTGTTTGTAAACGGCAAGCGTGTGCTTACCAACTCAAAGCCATCCTACCGCTACATTATGCTCAATAAGCCCAGAGGATTTATTACGACAATGAACGATGAGCGTGGCAGAAAATGCGTTGCTCAGCTTGTTGAAAATGTCGGCACAAGAGTTTATCCTATCGGCAGACTTGACAAGGACTCCGAGGGTATGCTCATACTCACGAATGACGGCGAGCTTGCAAACAAGATTATGCACCCCAAGAACAGCGTATATAAAATATACAGAGTTACTGTCCGCCCCTCAATTAACGAGGATCAGCTTGTAAAGCTTGAAACAGGCATTGAGCTTGACGGCGTAAAGACAGCGCCTGCAATGGTGCATGTGCTGCATCAGGAGCCGGGCAGGGTTGTGCTTGAAATGATACTCCACGAGGGCAAAAACAGGGAAATCCGCCGTATGTGCGAGGCGGTGGGACTTGAGGTTGCAAGGCTCAGAAGAATACAGATAGGCGGAGTAAAAATGGGTATGCTAAGGCAGGGCGACTGGCGTGACCTTACAGAAGCAGAGGTTAAAAAACTGCTCTCAAACCCATTTGTAAACGGAAAACAGCTCATTTAAATCAAAAACCCGCAAAAATGGCTTATTTAAACAAAAATTAAAGTAATACTGCAAGTTAAAATGCACAGTAAGTTAAAAAGTTTGTTCAAAACATTGTAGCAAATATGCAAAATTAAAAAATAATTCAGCTTTTTTCTTGTAGTTTAGCTGATATTAGGATATAATGTTATATGTGGTAAATTAGTATGCCGGCATATGCTTTTGTCGGTATATTCAATACATTGTATTGGAGGATGTTTAAGATGAGTATTGAAAAAATCAATCAGGCAAAGGCTGAAATCGCATCTACTTCTGCTTATAAAACAATAACAGAGTTCTTTGACGCTGACAGCTTTACTGAAATTGATGCTTTTGCAAAGTCAGGCGAGGGCTTTGCAGAGGTAGTGGCAGGCTTTGGCACGGTTGACGGTATGCCTGTTTACGCTTTCGCACAGAACAGCGATATTTGCGGCGGTGCTATGAGTAAGGCGCAGGCTGCAAAGCTTAAAAAGATTTATGATCTTGCACTCAAAACAGGCGCTCCTGTCGTAGGCTTTTACGACAGCGTAGGCGGCAGACTTATGCAGGGCAGCGAGCTGCTTGCAGGCTGCGGTCAGGTGCTTAACAGCGCAGCGGCAGTTTCGGGCGCAGTTCCGCAGATTTCAGTAGTTCTCGGTACTTGCCTCGGCACAAACGCTCTTAACGCAGTAAGTGCAGATTTTGTTATTATGAGTGAAAAGGCACAGCTTTCTCTTGATGTTACAGGCAAAAACTCAAGCGCAGAATACAACGCAGAGCACGGTATTGCAGCCGTTGTTGCAAAGGATACTGCCGAGGCTGTAGCAAAGGCTAAGGAGCTTGTTCTTTACCTCCCATCAAACAACCTCAATACAGCTCCCGAGTCATTTGAGGAAGAGCCTGCCGGCTGTAATTGCATTGTAGGCTCTACTGTTGACGGCGGCAGTGTATTTAAGCTCTTTAACAGCTACGGTACGGACGCTAATGTAAGATTTGCCCGCCTTGGCGGTTCTGTAGTTGGTATTGTAAGAACAAAGGGCGGATTGCTCTCCTGCAGCGCAACAACCAAGATTGCAAAATTTGTTCGTTTCTGCGACGCTTTCTCACTTCCTGTACTTACATTTGTTGACTGCAAGGGCTTTGAGTCAATCAAATCAGCCGCAAAGGCTGCTTCTGCCTATGCAGAGGCTACAACAGTGAAGATTTCTGTTATCTGCGGTCAGGCTGTAGGCTCAGGCTATATCGCACTTGCAGGCACAGGCGCAAACGCAGATATGGTTTACGCACTTCCCGAGGCGGTTGTTTCTCCCGTTAATGTTGAGGCTGCGGCATTTATTCTTGCAGCTGACGAAATGAATGTACCTGTTTCTGAGCAGAAGGCAGTTGCCGAGAAGTTCGCAGCAGAAAATCTTTCAGCCTTTATTGCGGCTCAGAACGGCTATGTTGACGGTATTGTAGAGGCTCAGGATTTAAGAAAAACTCTTATTTCTGCACTTGATATGCTCGCAGGCAAGAGAGTTCCTACAGTAGCTAAGAAACATTCAACAATCTGATAAAATGTTTGTTTAAATAAAGGGGATATTTAAAATGAAAAATTTAAGAATTACAGTAAACGGTACAGCATACGATGTTCAGGTTGAAGAGCTCGGCGGTTCTTCAGCACCGGTTGCCGCAGCTCCTGCTCCTGTAGCAGCAGCTCCCGCACCTGCAGCAAAGCCGGCAGCTCCTGCAGGCGCAGCAGGCTCAGTGGTTGTTGCAGCTCCAATGCCCGGTACAGTTGTAAATGTAGTTGTTTCGGCAGGTCAGTCAGTTAAGGCAGGCGACGACCTCGTGTTTATCGAGGCTATGAAGATGGAAACTCCTGTTAAGGCTCCTCAGGACGGTGTTGTTGCTACTATTGATGTTGCTAAGGGCGAGTCTGTAGATTCAGGCAAAACACTTGTTACTCTTAACTAATAACTGACGAAAGGGATGTCCGAAATGGCAAAGAAAATCAGAGTTACCGAAACTGCCCTGCGTGACGCACATCAGTCACTTATTGCTACAAGAATGACTACAGAGGAAATGCTCCCAATTCTTGACAAGCTCGACAAAATCGGTTATTATTCGCTCGAGTGTTGGGGCGGCGCAACATATGACTCTTGTCTTCGTTTCCTGAATGAAGATCCGTGGGCAAGACTTCGCACAATCCGTGAGCATTGTCCGAACACAAAGCTTCAGATGCTCTTCAGAGGTCAGAATATGCTCGGCTACCGTCACTATGCCGATGACTGCGTAGAGTACCTTGTTCAGCGTTCGGTTGCAAACGGTATTGATATTATCAGAATTTTTGACGCTCTTAACGATATTAAGAACCTCAAGACAGCTATCAACGCTGCCAAGAGAGAAAACGGCAAGGCTGAGGCTCAGGTTGCCATCAGCTACACAACAGGTCCTGTTTTCACAGATGAATATTATGTAGAATATGCAAAGAGAATTGCCGACGCAGGCGCAGATTCTATCTGCATTAAGGATATGGCGGCTCTGCTTACTCCTTCAGCTACAGAGAGCCTTGTACAGGCTATCAAGTCAGCCGTTGACCTTCCTATTCAGCTCCACACCCACTACACCTCAGGTCTTGCATCAATGTGTCTTTTAAAGGGTGTTGAGGCAGGCGCAGACGGTATTGATACAGCTATCAGCCCTCTTGCACTCGGTACTTCACACGCTCCAACAGAGTCAATGGTTGCCGCTCTTGCAGGCACACCGTACGATACAGGTCTTGACATCAAGGCTCTTGCAGAAATCCGTGCTTACTTTATGACTCTCCGTGAAAAGTACATCGAGAGTGGTCTTCTCGACCAGAAGATGCTTGCTACAGACGCAAAGGCTCTTATTTATCAGGTTCCCGGCGGTATGCTTTCTAACCTCCTTTCACAGCTCAAGCAGGCAGGCAAGGAGGACAAGCTCACCGAGGTACTTGAGGAAGTTCCGAGAGTTCGTAAGGACTCAGGCTATCCGCCGCTCGTTACTCCTACCTCACAGATTGTAGGTACTCAGGCTGTATTCAATGTAATCACAGGCGAGAGATACAAGATGTGCACAAACGAGTTCAAGGGACTTGTAGCAGGCGAGTACGGCACAACACCTATGCCTATCGACCCTGAGTTCCAGAAGAAGATTTGCGGTGACAAGAAGATTATCACCTGCCGTCCTGCTGATTTACTCGAGCCGGAGCTTGATAAGCTCAGAGGCGAGATTTCTCAGTGGATTGAGCAGGAGGAGGATGTTCTCTCATACGCTCAGTTCCCGAAGGTTGCCCTTGACTTCTTTGAAAAGAGAAGAAATGCCAAGGCAGGCATCAACGGTGACAAGCTCGACAAGGAAAATATGGTTCACCCTGTCTGATTTAAAAATTGAACATATTAATTTACTCCCTCCGAATTTCGGAGGGAGTTTTTATGCAAATTTATACAAAATTGTTTGGTATATATTTACTAAAAACAAGCTAAAAAGATTGTGAAATTATTTATTGTGTAAATTATTGATTAATTTTGTTAATATGGTATAATTAATTAACAGTTAAATAATATTTTTTTAAAATCAGGAGGTATTTTTATGAAAAAACTTGTCAGTTGTATTTTAGCACTTTCGGTTATGATAACAACCCTGCTTTTCGGTACTGCGTCTGTTACTGCCGCAGAATGCGATAATTCTGCCGTTGCTGATATTGATATGTGGAATCACGAATTTAAAAATGAAATAAGCGGAGAGGTTATGTGGGCTATTGATGAGCTTGCAGACACAGATACGGTCGCAATAGCAGTTGGTTTGCACGGAAAAATTGACGATATTTTCACATTTGCAGACAAAAACGACCGCCTGGACGAGGTTATATATAATGATGACGGCTCAATAGAATACAGTGAAGAATTAATGGCTGACTATAGTGAGTATGTAGAGAGCATAAACAGTCAGGATATTTCGTATAAAAGACAGTTGATAAATAACGAATACTCAGTGTCAGAGATAAAATATTTTGCGTCAATGAGTAAATTGATTTGCGTATCCACAAAAGCGCAGATTTTGAGCCTTGCTGACGCTGATATTACGGTAAGGATTGACCTTGCAGATGAAACTTACTATGATGAACAGAATCAGATTACATGGGAAGATTATTTTCATATTGAACAGCAGACAAGGGAATATATAGAAAGCACAACCGAATATTCCTGTGCTGAGAATGAATATGATGTATATTATTATCATAATCTGATTGATGTTTCCGTAATGTTTGTTTTTAATTGCTCAGACTTATTCAGTGCAAACAACGCATTGCTGAGAGATGGCAACATTGTATGGATAGGTACAGATACTCCTCAGGGAATTTATTATTATTCAGGCGGTATGGTAAAAAATGTTGCGGAGTTATATCGGGACGGAGTGATAGATACAGAAATGCTCTATGATCTCGGCGGAAGATTTTACGGTGATACCGACTGGAACAAAACTGTAAATGTAAATGATGTTACATACTTGCAGAGAGTCCTGAGCGGCTCTGTTGACTATGAGTTCGGCACTACTGAAGAAACAGTTAAGCTGTTCTGCGATTTCGATAATAATGATAAGGTTGATGTCAATGATGTTACCGCACTGCAAAAATATATTTCAATGGCGGTTTCGGTAATGCCGTCATAAGATGTTATTGTAAATAAAAGCTGTGGGAATTGATAATACTCCAATTCTCACAGCTTTTTCCTTAAATTACAGCCGCACACAGAGTTGCACAGCACACGCTCTTACAGCCGGATTTTTTAAGCACCCTGCAACATTCGCCGAGGGTGTTGCCCGTTGTAATTATATCGTCAATTATTAGAATATTCTTGTCAGCCGTGAGCTGACTGTCAATTACTCTGTAAACGCCGTGCACATTATTTTCCCTTTCCTTGCTCTTTAAAGTGTGCTGTGCCTTGTTGCGCTTATGCTTTTCAACAAGCACGGCATACGGCAGGTTAAGAATTTCGGCACATTCCTTTGCAAGCAGTTCAGCCTGATTATAGCCACGCTCACGCTTGTTTTCACGGTGCATCGGCACAGCGGTTATAAGGTCAATACTGCCGACATCGTGCTTTGAGATAATTTCATTTGCAAGCGGTACGGCAAGCTGTCGGGCATATGAGGGATTTTCGTGAAATTTAAAATTCTTTACACCGTTTGCAAAAATTCCGTCATACTTAAACGGCGAAATCGTTTTGTATCCACCGATTGCATAGGTTTCATAGCCCTTTTGAGGGAATCTGCTTTTACATTCCCAGCAGGCGTAATCGTTCCTGTCAATTACCTTTTCACAGTAGGGGCATTTTACCGTAAAAATTATATCCTGCAAAAATCTTATTCCGTTCTTAATATAACTGTTCATCACGAAGTAAAAATTCCTTCAATCCGCTGTACCGCTTGGTGCGGCGGTTATTTTGTACCATATATTCCACTGTTTTCGGATTGCCGACAAGCACAAGGGTTTTCTTTGCCCTTGTAACGGCGGTGTAAAGCAGATTTCTGTAATAAAGCTGAGGCGGCCCCTGAAACATCGGTATGATTACGCAGTCAAACTCGTTACCCTGACTTTTATGCACAGTAACGGCATAGGCAAAGTCGAGGTCTGTTGCATATTCATAGGTGTATTTTGCTGTCTTATCATCAAAAATTATTGTAAGCGTACGGCTTTTGCGGTCTATGCTGTCAATTATTCCTATGTCGCCGTTAAAAATTCCCGAGCCCTGCTCGCCGTCATCCTTTGACCAGGTGATGTCGTAGTTATTCTTTATCTGCATTACCTTGTCGCCGATTCTGAAGGTCTTTGAGGCAATTTCAATTTCCGCCTTGTCGGCTGCTTTCGGGTTCAGCACCTTTTGCAGTCTGAAATTCATTTCCGCCGTTCCGAGCTCGCCTTTTTTTGACGGACAAAGCACCTGAATATTGTCGAATGCCGAGTAGCCGTAAGCCTTCGGCAGTCTTTGTGAGCAGAGGTCAACGATAACCTGCGAGATTTCAGCCTTGTTGTTCCTCATCAAGAAGAAAAAATCCTTGTCCGAGGAATTAAGCACAGGCATTTCGCCGTTTACAATTTTATGTGCGTTTGTCACTATAAGACTTTTTTGCGCCTGACGGAAAATTTCGTTAAGCCGTACAACAGGAACAATTCCGCAGTCGGTGAGGTCGCCTAAAATATTGCCCGGACCTACCGATGGGAGCTGATTTGAGTCGCCGACAAGTATAAGCCGACAGCCAATCGGCAGCGCCTTCATAACGCTTTCAAAAATAAAGGTATCAACCATTGAAACCTCGTCAACAATGAGTGCGTCGCATTTCAGCTGGTTGCGCTCGTTTTTGTTAAAAACAGGCTTGTCGTGCTTGTCCCAGCTTACCTCAAGCAGGCGGTGAATAGTTTTTGCCTCCACTCCCGTCAGTGCGCTCATTCGCTGAGCGGCTCTGCCTGTGGGGGCGGCAAGGAGCACCTTTTTGCCGTTGCTTTGCAGAATTTTGATAATTGCGTTGAGTGTGGTGGTTTTACCTGTGCCCGGGCCGCCCGTCAGCACAAGCATTCCCTTTGTGAGTGCCTGCGTGATTGCCTCTTTTTGCAGTTCGGCGTACTCGATGCCGTCATTCTGCTCGCATTTTTCTATTTCCTTGTCAATGTTTTTTATCTGCTCCGCAGCAAAGCCGAGCAGCATTTTTATTCGTGAGGCTATGTAAAGCTCGCAGAGGTGGGTGTTCGGCGCAAAAATAAATTCTTTTTCACCGATATTATCCTTTATAAGCGAGCGGTCAAATATCATCTCCTGCATAGTTGACGCAATAAGCGTGAGGTCAACCTTTAGAAATTCTGACGCTTTGCTGCACAGCACCTCAAGGGGCAGGCAAGTGTGTCCGTTGCCCTCGTTGTGAATTAAAATATATGCAAGACCTGCACGGATTCTCTCGGTGCTTTTCTCGTCAAAGCTCCGCTTTTTTGCGATAAAATCGGCGGTCTGAAATGATATGCCGAATTCACCGTTGCAGAGTATGTATGGATTTTCCTTTATCTGATTTACAGCTGTTGCTCCAAGCTCTGAGAAGATTTTTACAGCCGTTGCGTTGCCTATTCCGTATTCGCCGAGAAACATTATCAGAGTGCGGATTCCCGTGCTTTGCTTTAGCTGTAAGGAGAAGTCCTCAGCCTTGGATTTTGAAATTCCTTTAAGCATAGCCACTCTTTCAGGCTCATTTTCCATAACATCAAGAGTTTTTTCGCCGAATTCCGATACAAGCCTCTGGGCGGTAGCCGCACCTATTCCACGGACTGCGCCCGAGGAGAGATACCGTAAAATTCCTGCCGTACCGTTCGGGCGGCAAAGCTCACAGACCTGTGCAGAAAATTGTCTGCCGTAGTTCGGATGCTCCTTGTAGTTGCCTGTAAGCTTTAAAAGGTCGCCCTGATGCACTCTCGGCATAATTCCGACAGCCGTAATATAGTCGTCATCGTCTGATATTTCAACAACGGTATAACCGTTTTCCTCGTTCCTGTAAACTACGCTTTCAACATAGCCTTCAAGCTGTAAAAGTGTATTGTTATCCATAAAAACAAACCTTTTCTGAAAAATCCTAACAAATATTATAGCACTGTTTTTTTGCATAAACAATACACCTTAAAAGATTATTTGTTTAAAAGCTCAATAAGCTCCTGCTTTTTGATAAGCTTGATAAAGCCGTATTCCTTACAAAGAGCCTTGCAGACGCTTTCGGTTTCTTCGTCCATATCGCAGTCAAGGCAAAGTATGCAGTCCTCACCTCCACGGCAGAACCATTTAAGCCTTGAGGCTGCGCCACGCAAAATGAATTCTGCATTATGCGTTTCGTTTTCAAGCGGAGTAACAATGATAATTGAGCAGTTGTTTTTATTTCTGTAAAGGAAATATGTAATTTCCCTGACGCAATATATTATTCCCATTACAGCAAAAATTATCAGAATAGCAGTAGAAATTGCCGTCACAAAAATCACCTCGGTATATTTTATTAATAAGCTCGTTATTTGTGAGGTATATTTACTTACGATTTGCAGACAATAAGAGGGCGGACAAAACTGCAATGGCGCAGAGTTCGCTAATAATGTATGAGGTGAATAAAAATGATGAACAATTCCTATGTAAACCGCAGTATCAAATGCACCGTTAATAACTGCTCCCATAATAACGAGGCAGAGCATTATTGCTCACTTGAAACAATCAAGATTGGTACACACGAAACAAATCCTACAGTATCCCAGTGCACAGACTGCCAGAGCTTTGAATTAAAGCAGGGCTGCGGCTGTAAGTAAGCTTACAGCACGAAAAGCACGAAAAAAGCTGTATCCCGTTTTTGGGGTACAGCTTTTAGTGTTATAAGCCAAGAATTATTACCAGATAGAGCTTTTTGAGTAATGGGGCTTTATTCAGCACGGCTTTTCTGAATATCGGTACATATTTTAAAATAGTTCTGTATTCTTCATCGGAAATCCTATGGTTTGAATACCTTGCTTTTGTGCCGATTCTTTCAATTCTCTCAGGTAGTTTTCTTTTTGAGTGAACAGATAATCTGTTTAAATATCTGTAAATGCAGATAACCTTTGCTTTATTATTCCTGTGGGTAAAGCTGTATTTCCTGTAAAGCCTTGCGGCAATAATTCTGATAATCAATGCAATTAGCAGAAGAGAAATGATAACAACTGTCAGGACAGGGGCTGAAATACTTGTTTTTACATATGTTTTCTGCGGTGCGGTTGCTTTCTGTGTGGTAGGTTGGACAGCAGGGGAGGTTGTTGTTGTCTGCGGCTGAGTTGACGGCTGAACAGACTCGGTGGCACGGGGCACTGTGAAGTCTGCAGGAGTGGCGTCAAGCGGTATCCAGCCTGTATTTTTATCAAAATATTCCACCCATGCGTGAGCATTGTCCGAGGTGACAACAGCCTTGCTGTTCACAACATCTGCACAATAGCCTGTGACATATCTTGCAGGAATCCCCAACGCTCGCAGCATTACGGCGGCAGAGTTGGCAAAGTGCATACAGTAGCCTGTTTTGGCGTCATTGAGAAACCACTCAGCCGCATCTCTGCCCTCAGGCACCTTCTGAGTGTTGAGGGAGTAGGAGGCGCAGTGAGAAACAAGTTTTTTTACTGCATATATTTTTTCAATATCCGAAAGTCCGGTGATTTCGTTTTTCTCGGCTATTTCGAGCATTGCCTGCTTTGTGTCATCCGGCAGCTGTAAATAACAGTCGGCAAAGCTGTCGTATGAATGCATATCGTTTGACAGGGTTCGTGAATAGCTGTCGGGACTGTTTTCAATGTAAGGAGTAACGAGCATAGTGTAGCTTGTTACCTTATCGGCATTGGAAACCAGCACATCGCACACATTTGAAAAATTATCGTTAAATTCACTGAGAAAGTACGGAGTGTAAATAATGCCCTCCGCATTTACCGTGCTTATGCTAATCTCGGTTTGTTCGGTATAGCCCATAGTCATAAGGAACGGCTGATAATCTGACGGAAAGCTCTCAGCCTGTTCATCGGTGAGTACAGACCATTTATTGTTTTCGTAATTTGCGTAGGCAATGCCCTTGAGATACAGTCTGCCCGAAGTGTCTGAGGTTACTGTCATAATCTTTTTGCCTGTCTGAGTGAGCGCACCGGCATTTGAAAAATCAACCTCACTGTCAAGACTGTTCCCAACCTCTGCGAGTGCGGAGGAAATCTTGCCGTCGTAGGTTTTCATTCCTGTTATTTTTTTTACATCGGTGAGCAAGTCGTCCTGCCATTCTGGTCTTTTATATTCTGCAACAGGATAAATAACTGCTGTAAGTGTAATCAGAACAGCCAATATTCCTGCTGCCGCTGCGGTTATTACACCGCTATGATCGTAATTTAATCTTCTTGCCTGTGACGAAAAGTAGAGCGCAAACAGCACTATGAATATTATCAGCAGGGGCGTCTGCTCGGGCAGAGTGTTTACAAGCACAAAGCAAGGCACGAGCAGAGCAACAGACAGCAGAGCAACTATTTTAACGGATTTCAGCTTTGAAATCAGGAAAGAAAAAAGTCCGCTTAATACTGCGCTGATCAGAACAAACAGTCCTGTTGCGTCTTTAGTAATGTATTCTGCAAATTTTATACTGCTGTAAACAGGCAGATAGGCAGAATACTGTTCAAGCAATTTGTTGACTGCATAATTTGCCTGTGAAGATAAAGACTCGTTTGCAAAGACAAACACGAGAAACAACACAAATGCGATAACTGTCATACTCAGTGCGTATTTCAGCTTTTCATTCACAAATGATGCCAGCAGAGAAAAAACAGCCGAAAACATAACAGCTGAAATTATCAGCACCGATGAGGTGAAATTTACCGAAAATGCGCTTGCATAGCAGAAGAGAGGGCAGACAGAGAGAAATACCACACATATGCTGTCAACAAGGGTTGACAATAAATCCTTTTTCATTCTGCTACCTCCCTTGAGTCGGCAGAAATACTGTAAACCTCTGCGCCGCTTGTATCGGCATTGCCGAGGTCTTTAAGGGTGTATATTGCCCGATACATTGAATAGATATTTGTCTGAGAATTTACAGAATATGCGCCGGTTGATTTTGCAGTACAGACAGCGCAGGGAATTTCGTTGTTGATTGCACTGTGGCAGACATCTGCAAACCGAGCCATAACCTTGTTGTTATCCTCGGGACTGTCGGTGAGCATAAGCATAATTTTCAGGCTTTTGTAAATCGGCAGGCTCGGCTCACGCACCATCAGATTATCGTGCTTTGCCGAGAGCTTCCAGTGAACGCTCCTAAGACTGTCGCCGTTATGGTATTCCCTGATTTCGTAATCATCAGAAAATCCGCCGCCCGATTTCTTTTTGTAGCCGATTATTGCCTGCCTTTCTGCAAAAATATCCTCACTGCTGTTTTCCGTCCTTGGTATAGCAAGAATTTCTGCGCAATGCTTAAACCTTACGGGAATAAAGAAAATTCCGAGTATATCATAAATCTTGAGCCATTTTGTTTCAGCCTTTATACAGCCGCAGTTTCTGCCAAGCTGTGCAAGGCTGATATTTACAGGCTTGTTTATCAATCCGCTGTATTCAAAGGCGATTTTCTTTGATTTTCTGCAAAAGCTGTTTTCTGCCTTTATACGGATTTTAACAAGAGGGCAGAAAAAGCCGTTTTTGGTGTTTGCCGAAAGATTAAGAGAGACACTGTCATCTGAATAAATAACCTTCGGTGCAAAAAGGGTAAAGCCCTTTACCGCTGAAAATATCATAAAGGGCAGACTGCATATAAGCGAGAGTACAGGCAGACAGAGTACAACTATCAGCAAAAAGCTTGAAAACCACGCATAATAGAAAACTGCAAAGAAAAAGGATATTGCAAGGACTGCAATATAGATAAGTATATTTTTTATCATCTTAACCCTCGCTACACCTTGGGCTGTCTTGTTGATTTGAGAATTTCGCCTACCGCCTTTGAAACGCTGATTTTTTTAGCAGCTGCCTCTGCGCTCAGTATTACACGGTGGCTTATTGTGTTTACAAAAACATTCTGTATGTCACGGGGTACAACATAATCTCTGCCGTCTGCAAAAGCCGCCGCCTTTGCCATATCCTGCAAGGAAAGTCCTGCTCTCGGACTTGCGCCCCTTGAAAAAAGACTGCTCTGTCTTGTGGCTGTTACGAGCATTACAATGTACTTAGCCATATCCTCGCTCACAAAAACCTCATTTACCTTGCCCTGCATTTCAATAAGCTCATAAACGGTAAGCACCTGCTTTACATTGTCAAGCGGATTTTGCTGACTGCGGTTAATAAGCATCTGACATTCAGCGTCAAAGCTCGGATAGCCCATAGAAATTTTTACCGTAAATCTGTCGGTCTGCGAGTCGGGCAAAAGCTGTGTGCCTGACGCACCGACGGGGTTTTGCGTTGCAATTACCGAAAACGGCTTTTCAAGCGGATAGCTCTGTCCGTCAACAGTAACCTGTCTTTCCTCCATAGCCTCGAGCAGAGCCGCCTGAGTACGGCTTGAGGTACGGTTAAGCTCGTCTGCAAGGAATAAATTGCAGAAAATTGCGCCTTTGTTAAAGCTCATTTTACCTGTTGCCTTGTTAAATGACGAAAAGCCTGTAATGTCGGAGGGCAGTGTGTCGGGAGTGAACTGTATTCTGCCGTATTTTAAGCCGAGAGCCTTTGAAAAGGCGAGAGCCATTGTGGTTTTGCCTACTCCTGGTATGTCCTCAATAAGAATATTGCCGTTTGCAAGCAGGGCGAGCATTGTGATAATAATTTCCCTGTCCTTGCCGTTAATTACCTTTCTTACCTCATTGAGGACTGCCTTAAATTCATTCATATTTTCACCTTGATTTCTTTTACTTACCGTAGCACTAAAATATGTGATTAGTGTGGAATTTTTTATATAATTATTTATATAATTATATATTACCTTATTTTAATAAAATCTGCAATATCAATACTAAGATTTTACAAAAAAAGGCTGTGAAAAAGGAAGTCTGAAAACTTCGCTTTTCACAGCCAAATTATTATAAGCTGATTTCTCTCTTCTGCCTTGAATACTCACGGTAAAGGGTTTCGCTGACAGCCATTTTGCGGATGATGTTTTTAACCGTAACATCAAGTCCGCTGTTTTCGCTGTAGTCGGCAGGGTAGATATAATCAACTCTGCCACGCTGTAATAAATCCTCAACCTTTGCGTCCTTTTTCTGATACACCGCTATTGAATAACCGCCGTAGGCCTTCATCATTTTCATACAGGGCACATCGGAAAGTCCGTCGCCGATGTATATCATATTGCAGAAAGGAACACGCTTGCTGTCGTCGGGCATGGATTTGTTGAGGTCGTTGTCGTTCGCTACATCAAGCACACCCTTGTTTATGCGGTAAACAAACTGGGTTTTGTTGGTGTAATTGACATCGGTCTTAGGCCACACTCCGTTGCCGTTTTCGTCATAAAGAAATTCGCAGGCAAAAATGCTCTTGAACTCATCCGCTATCGCAGTGCCCTCAATTATTTCCTTTAGCCCCGAGGAAATTACATAATGCTCCACGCATACGCCGAGCTGTTCGCCAAAGCTGTTTATACGGGCAAACCATTTTTCTACACCCTTGAAAAGCTCAACCTTTTTGCCTGTTTCAACAAGCCTTTCCCTTAGCAGAGGGATCTTTTTATCCTTGGAGATTTTTACCATTGCATACATATATGCAAGAATTGAGTCCATATGCTCCTTGTGACCGATTTCGTTTGCGTAGCTCCAGAACTCCTCCTCGGTTATGCCCAGACTCGGAATAAAGCCGTAGCCCTGCATATCCTTTGTGCATAAGGTCTTATCAAAGTCATACATTATTGCAATAACAGGCTTTTCGTTCATAATTATCCCCTTATTCGGCTGAATAGGTTGTGATTTCAACAGAGGTTATTATTACATCCTCAGTAGGCTTGCTTGATGTGGAGTCAACGCTTACCTCAGCGATTGCGTCAACCACATCCATACCGTCAATTACCTGTGCAAATACCGTGTGACCTCTGTCAACGGCATTGTACGCACCGTCAAGGTATGGGTTGCCGCCGTTTTCGTCATAAAGCTTTTTGATTTCATCACTGATAACATCTGTGTTATAGCAGTATGTGCCGTACTGCTGTACAAAGGCGGAGAAAAGCTCCGAATCCTTGTAATTCTCAAGCTGAGCCTTGATATTTGTCCATTGATTTTCAAAGGCTTGGAAACCGCCGTTGCTCTTGTAAGCCTCGGGAGTAGTCTGATTAATAAAGAACTGACTGCCGTTTGTGTCCGGGCCGCTGTTTGCCATTGCTACAGCTCCTCTGATGTTGAAAAGCTTGTCGCAGAATTCGTCCTCAAAGCTTTCGCCGTAGGAGCTTGTGCCGCCCGTGCCGTTAGCGTTCTCGTAGTCGCCGCCCTGAATCATAAAGTCCTTGATTACACGGTGGAATATTGTGTTGTTATACTTGCCTTCTTTGGCAAGGTTAATAAAGCTTGTAACGGTTTTAGGTGCCTGCTCTGCAAAAAGGCGGAGCTTGATGTCGCCCTTTGAGGTGTGCATTACAGCGATTGTGTCGCCGTCCTTAGGTGCGTCAAGCTGAAATCCGACCTTGTTGTCATCATAATTTACAGACGGATTGATTCCGACCGTTGACGGTACAATTCCCATATCCTCGAGTGCGCTTACGGCAGGCTTGCCTACCTTAGCCTCGTCCTTTGTGGCAACGGCTGTTGTTGTTGCCTCTGTTTCTGAGCTTTGTGACTCGCTCTTCTCGCTTGAACAGCCGACTGCAAAGGCAGGAATAATTGCAAGTGCCGCAATAAGGCACAGGGTTTTCTTGATTCTGTTGTATTTCATAGTGTATGATTCCTTTCGGTACATATTTATACATTATAATAATATCATACTTTAATTAAAAATGCAACTTTTAAGCCGATTTTTGCAGTGGCGGCTGATAAAAATCAGTATTAATAATGTAAAATAACTTAATATCTCGCCCTTGCACTTGTATTTTCTGCTTAAATTATGTATAATATATGATGTATATGGATTTATTGACAGAAAATTCTGTTTTTCGGGGGATTTTTGTATGACTGATAAAAATATAAGAAGATGTATATCCGCCTTTGTCTGCGCTGTACTTTTTGTCTGCACTGCCGTTGTCTGCAACGCCGCAGGGAGCAAGATACAAATTGAAAAGCTTGATAATATGAGCATTCAGCTGCCTGACAATATGCTCGGCATAACAAGGGACAGCAAGAGTACCGACAAGTATTTTTCTGTTTTCGGTCTTGATTATGACAAGACAATGTCTGATTTTAAGAGCAGTGATATTTTTATGCAGGCTATGGACAACCGGGCGGCTACGACAGTAACCGTTACTATGACACGCAACGGCGACAGTGAGGGTATTAAGAATTACAACCGTCTTTCGGACGAAAAGCTTTATGAGGTAAGGAAAAACTTTATTTCTCAGGGAGAATATATCAGCTGTACACCCGACCAGGTGCAGGACATTGTCTGGCTTATGTTTGATTTGAATGTTACAAGTCCGAACGGAAAAATCAAGGCGTTTCAGGCAAATACCGTATATGACGGAATGAGCATAAATGTTACAATTCAGCGCAACGGCGGAAATGTTACTCCGGCAGATTATCAGACCTTGCAGGCTGTGCTTTCAACTGTAACATTTGATTCAAAGGCTGCCCCCGACAGTGATTTTACGGTTTATGTTTACATAGGAATAACGGCTCTTGTCATCATACTTTTTATCATTCTGATGATTGCTGGTAAAAAGACAAAGAAAAAGAACAGTAAGACCAGAAATGATAAAATTCTGCGTGAGCTTACCGACAAATACAGGTCGGACAAAAAGCCTTTAAGAAAAACGCAGGGCGAAGATATTATGAGCATTTACAAGGCTTATGATGAAATGAATGAGTCTGATAACAATGCAAGCAACAGAAAGAATGACGATTTGTTCGATGATTTTACGGATATTGACGAGGAAGAGGTAAAGGTCAGGATTTACGAAAAGCCGACTGCGTCGGACGCTGAAATTGATGCTATTGTAAACGAAAGCAAGGCAAGATTCAGAAATGATGACGCAGAGGTGGAGGTAATCGGAGCAGATACCGAAAAGCCCGGGCAGGTGATTTCTGACGAGAATGAGGACTCGGATTTGCAGTCAGAACAAGCTGATGATACGCACGCTTCTGCGGATGAAGAATACGAAAATTCAGACGGTAAGGAAAATTCAGATACATCATATGAGGATGAAGGAACAGTACCGGATGAAAACGAAGCTTATGAGGAAAACGAGCCCTTGGAAGAAAACGAAGAAGAAACAGAAGAGGAAGATGAGGAAGACGAGGAAGAACTGAGAAGAGAGGCTGAGAGAAATACAGCCGATGATTTTGACGAGGGTTATGATTTCTTCGAGGAAAAGCCGAGGAGAATTGTCGGAATCATTGATGTTGACAGCTCGGATCTTAAAAATGCAGTTGATTATGATGTCCTTTCAGAGGAAGAAAAGCGTGCGGTAGAGGTTGAAACTGCCGATGATAACGATAAAACTGAGAGCTTTATAGAGGCGGCATCGAAAGCAGGGGCAGGAATCAAGAATTTCTTTGTTCACTGCGGATATTTCTGCACGAATGTGTCAAGACTTATAAAGCGTAAGTATGCCGCTAAAAAGCGCAGAAAGGCTGAGCTTGAACGCAGGGAAAGAGAGCGTATCAGAAGACAGCAGACTGACGCAAGGCGGGATAAGAACGGTCTTGTAAAGGTGCACAGCGCATCTCAGAGAGGACCTAAGCCGCAGGGCAGAGCGCCGCAGCCGGGGAATCAGTCAATGCGCAAAGCACCAAGCAGAAGACCTCAGCAGAACGGCAACAACAGAAGAAAATAATCAGGGGTGATTGAAATAGATACTTTAGTAATTAAAAAAGCGCACTTAGTTTCGCCGTCAGACGGACTTGACAGGGTGGCGGATGTGCTTGTAAAAGACGGAAAAATTGCAGAAATTTCCGAGAATATCCTATCGGACGGCACGGTGATAGATGCAGAGGGATTAACGCTTATCCCCGGACTAGTGGATATGCATGTTCATCTCCGTGACCCCGGTCAGACTCATAAAGAGGATATTATCACAGGCTGTAAGGCGGCTGCGGCAGGCGGTGTGACGAGTCTGCTTGCTATGCCGAACACAATTCCGACCACAGATAACGCAGAAACCGTAAGGTATATTCTTGACAAGGCAAAGGATGCAGATGCGAATGTCTATGTAGCAGGCAGTATTACAAAGGGGCTGAAAAGCCTTGAGCCTACTGACCTTGACGAGCTGAAATCAGCAGGTGCGGTTGCACTTTCCGATGACGGCAGACCTGTTGAAAACACAAAATATCTCAGCGACGCAATGAAAAAGGCGGCAGAAATCGGTATGATGGTTGTTGCCCACTGCGAGGATTTATTCCTTGCAGACGGCGGCAAGATAAACGAGGGCGAGGTAAGCGAAAAGCTTGGCGTAAAGGGAATCCCTGCGGCGGCTGAGGACTGCGGTACTGCAAGGGAAATTGCTCTTGCGGCGGCTCTTGATGTACCGGTTCACATCTGCCATGTAAGCACAAAAACAAGCGTTGCGCTTATAAGAGATGCAAAAAGAAGAGGGGTTAAGGTTACAGCCGAAACTGCTCCGCACTATTTTTCACTGACAGAAAAGGAATTGCTTGCAGGGGACGCAGATTTCAGAATGAATCCGCCTCTGCGCGCACACGAGGATGTAGTTGAAATCGTCAGCGGACTGAAGGACGGCACACTTGACGCAATCGCAACCGACCACGCTCCGCATACACCCGAGGAAAAGGCTGATTTTGTAAAAGCGCCAAACGGCTCTATAGGTATGGAAACCTCTTTTGCGGTAGCATACACATATCTCGTAAAGACAGGACTTCTCACAATTTCAGAGCTTGTTGAAAAAATGAGCACGAACCCTGCCGAAATACTCAAAATAAACGCAGGACATATCAAAGAAGGCGCAGCGGCAGACCTTGCACTCGTTGATTTGAACGAGGAATGGGTTGTAGATGTAAACAAGCTGCACGGCAAAAGTAAAAACACACCTTTCAAGGGCAAAACGCTCTGCGGAAAGGTTAAATATACAATTTTGGGCGGTAAAACCGTATTTGAGGATAAATAATCGGATTGCCCATAAGATAAAAGGAGAATAAAAAATGGCACAAAAAGGTGATTTGTTATCAGTAAGAGAAGATATACGGGTTGTGGACGCCACAATCCGTGACGGCGGACTCTGCAATAATTTTGAGTTCCCCGACGAGTTTGTAAAGGCTTTATACAAGGCAAATGTAAAAGCAGGCGTTGACTATATGGAATTCGGCTACAAGGCTTCAAAGGAGCTTTTTAACGAAAAAGACTTTGGCAAGTGGAAATTCTGCAATGACGAAGATATAAGAGAAATTGTCGGTGAAAACAACACGGATTTAAAGGTTGCCGTAATGGCAGATGTAGGCAGAACAGACTTTAAAAACGACATTCTGCCAAAGAACGAAAGTCCTATTGACCTTGTAAGAATTGCTACATATATCAATACAATTCCTGCCGCAGTTGAGATGATTGAGGACTGCGCAAAGAAGGGATATGAAACAACTATCAATATTATGGCTGTTTCAAAGGCAAGAACAGAGGATATTATTACCGCACTCGATATTCTCGGTAAAAGCCCCGTAAACGCTTTTTACATTGTTGACAGCTACGGCGCACTTTATCCCGAGGAGTCAAGAAAGCTCGCTGAATTGTACTGCACCTACGGCGAAAAGTACGGCAAGGCTGTAGGTATTCACGCTCATAATAATCAGCAGCTTGCTTTTGCAAACACAATTGAGGCTATGACTCAGGGCGTAAGCTACCTTGACGCTACCGTTGACGGAATGGGCAGAGGTGCAGGCAACTGCGCTCTTGAGCTTATCTTAGGCTTCCTCAAAAATCCTAAGTACAAGGTTGATCCGATCCTCAAAATGCTTGAATACACCCAGCAGTTCAGAGAAGGTGGCGTTAAGTGGGGTTATGATGTTCCGTATATGCTGACAGGTCAGTACAACACCCATCCTCGTCCTGCTATTTCGTTTGTTAAGGACGACAGAAAGGATTACACAAACTTTGCTCACGAGCTTTTTGACATTATTAACAGCTGATGACGCATATAATGAGATTGAATCCGGCTCCGTTTGAAATGATTTCCTGCGGTGAAAAGACCATTGAACTCCGTCTGAATGACGAAAAGCGGAGAAAAATAAAAACCGGAGATGAAATTACCTTTGTAAATACAGAAAACAGCCTGAAAACCGTTTCGGTTGAGGTTATCGGTATTTATAAATTTAAATCCTTTAAAGAATTATACGCCAATCTGCCTTTGCTCAGATGCGGATATACAAAGGAAGATGTTATGACTGCCGAGCCTGAGGATATGTTAAGCTATTATTCTGAGGAACAGCAGAAAAAATACGGCGTTTTAGGAATTGAAATTGAATTAAAAGGAGAGTAAAAAATGGCATTTGACAGACTTATTGACAAAATCGTTGAAATGCAGAACCCTACAGTTGCAGGTCTTGACCCAAAGCTTGATTATGTACCTGAATATATCAAGGAAGAGTGCTTTGCAAAGTACGGAAAAACTCTTGAGGGTGCGGCTGCGGCTTTGTTTGAGTTCAACAAGGCTCTTATTGACGCACTTTACGAGGTAGTTCCTGCAATCAAGCCTCAGGCAGCCTACTATGAGATGTACGGCTGGCAGGGCGTCAAGGCTCTTGCCGACACCATTGCATACGCAAAGTCAAAGGGTATGTTCGTAATCACAGACGGCAAGCGCAACGACATCGGCACAACAATGGAGGCTTACGCTGCCGCTCACCTCGGCACAACAGCCGTTGTAGGCGAGAATGTTGAGGCTTTTGGCGCAGACGCACTCACGGTAAACGGCTACCTCGGCACAGACGGAATCAAACCGCTGGTAAATATCTGCAATAGTGGCGACAAGGGAATTTTTGTACTTGTTAAAACCTCAAACCCAAGCTCGGGCGAATTACAGGATAAAAAGCTTGAGAACGGTGTAACTGTTTATGAGCAGATGGGCAAAATGTGTGAGGAATGGGGCGCAGACCTGATGGGCGAATACGGCTATTCGGGCGTTGGCGCAGTAGTAGGCGCAACCTATCCCGAACAGCTTGCCGAAATGAGAGAGAAATGTCCGCACACCTTCTTCCTCGTACCCGGCTACGGTGCTCAGGGCGGCGGTGCAGATGATGTTAAAAACGCTTTTGACAAAAACGGTCTTGGCGCAATCATCAATTCAAGCCGTGGCATTATGTGCGCATGGAAAAAGCAGGGACTTACCGAGAACGATTTTGCAAAGGCTGCTTATAACGAGGCAGTGCGTATGCGTGACGAAATAATTGCCTGCATCGGCGAAATTAAGAAATAATTTTGAATAAATACAATAAATTGTTATTTTTATGTATAAAACACAAAATATTGTTGACTTTACTAAAATTTGGCGGTATAATTGAATAGTCGTATTAGTTAATACTATATATTAAAAAATAATATTTCAAGGGAGATTTTCAATATGGCAAGAGTATATAACTTTTCTGCCGGTCCTTCAATGCTTCCGGAGGCAGTATTGAAGACAGCAGCAGATGAAATGCTTGATTATCAGGGCAGCGGTCAGAGCGTAATGGAGATGTCGCACCGCAGCAAAACCTATGACAAGATTATTAAGGACGCTGAGGCCTTACTCCGTGAAGTTATGAACATTCCCGATAACTACAAGGTAATGTTCCTCCAGGGCGGCGGCTCAACTCAGTTTGCAATGGTAGCTCTTAACTTTATGAATAAGAACAACAAGGCAGACTACATAATCACAGGTCAGTGGGCTAAAAAGGCTTACAAGGAGGCTGCCCGTTACGGTGATGCCAAGGCTGTTGCATCCTCTGAGGATAAGACCTTCTCTTATATTCCTAAGATAGATAAGTCTATGTTCAGAGAGGACGCAGACTATGTTTACATCTGTATGAACAATACTATTTACGGTACTGTTTATCACGAGCTTCCCGATACAGGCGATATTCCGCTCATTGCAGATATTTCATCCTGCATTCTTTCAGAGCCTATTGATGTTACAAAGTTCGGCGCACTCTTTGCAGGCGCACAGAAGAACATGGCTCCCGCAGGTCTTACAATCGCTATTGTTCGTGAGGACTTAATCGGCAACGCTATGGACATCTGCCCGACAATGCTCAACTACAAGACTCACGCTGACGCAGATTCACTTTTCAACACACCGCCTTGCTATACAATTTATATTGCAAAGCTTGTTCTTGAGTGGATTAAGAACGAGATCGGCGGCCTTGACAAGATGAAAGAGCTTAACGAGAAAAAGGCAAAGCTCCTCTACGATTTCCTCGACAATTCAGAGATGTTCAAGGGTACTGTTGTTCCCGAGGACCGCTCACTTATGAATGTTCCGTTTGTTACAGGCGACGCTGACCTTGACGCAAAGTTTGTTAAAGAGGCAACAGAGGCTGGTCTTGTAAATATCAAGGGTCACCGTTCAGTCGGCGGTATGAGAGCGTCTATCTACAATGCTATGCCTTACGAGGGTGTAGTTGCTCTTGTTGACTTTATGAAAAAATTTGAGGCAGAAAACAAGTAATTCTGCTTAGTAATTAAAGAGGATGAATACAATGTTTAATATACTTACTCTCAATAAAATTGCCGCTGTCGGCACAAGCCGTCTTGGTGAGAATTACACCTGCGGCGACGATGTTCAGAATCCCGACGCAGTGCTCGTAAGAAGTGCCGCTATGCACGATATGGAGTTTGCCGACAACCTCCTTGCTATTGCAAGAGCAGGCGCAGGCACAAACAACATTCCAAAGGATGTATGCTCTGAAAAGGGTATTGTTGTTTTCAATACTCCGGGAGCAAACGCAAATGCCGTTAAGGAGCTTGTTATTGCAGGTCTTCTCCTTTCTTCAAGAAAGATTACAGAGGGTGCAGACTGGGCAAAAACCCTCAAGGGCAACGGCGACGCAGTAGGCAAGATGGTAGAAAAGGGCAAGAGTCAGTTTGTCGGTCCTGAAATCAAGGGCAAAACCCTCGGTGTTATCGGCCTTGGCGCAATCGGTATTCTTGTTGCCAACTGCGCTGTTGCACTCGGTATGAGTGTTATCGGCTTTGACCCGTTTATGTCCGTAACAAACGCATTAAAGCTTGATCCTGCCGTAAAGCTTATGAAGAGCGGCGAGGATGTTATGGTAAACTGCGATTACCTCACAATCCATGTTCCGCTTACAGCTGACACAAAGGATATGGTTGACGCTGAAATGATTGCAAAGATGAAGGACGGCGTTCGTATTCTCAACTTCAGCCGTGACGGTCTTGTAAATTCAACAGCAGTTCTTGAGGCTGTTAAGAGCGGCAAGGTTTCAAAGTATGTAACCGACTTTGCTACAGACGATATCATCGGCGAGGAAAACATCATCTGCCTTCCGCACCTCGGCGCATCAACTCCCGAGAGTGAGGATAACTGTGCAGTTATGGCATGCGATGAGCTTAAAGAGTACCTCGAAAACGGTAATATCATCAACTCCGTAAACTACCCTGCACTTTCACTTGCAAGATCAAGCACAGAGAATGTTCGTTTCTGCGTAATGCACAGGAATGTTCCCGAGCTTCTTAAAAAGGTGCTTTCAGAGGTAAACGGTAATGTTGAAAATATGCTTTCAAAGAGCCGTGGCGACTACGCTTATTCAATCATTGATGTTGCAGACGGTAATCCCGACAACTCAGCCGCAATCGCAGCTATTGACGGTGTAATCCGTGTTCGTGCTATCTGATAACAGAATAACAATGAATAAAAGGCGGCAGAGGTTCTGTCGCCTTTTTGAAATGAGGGATAATATGAGAGTAACATCTAAAATAACGGCTGCTTTACTGTCTGCCGTAATCGCCCTGCCTTGTACGGCAACAGCCTTTGGAGCAGAGATTACAGAGCCTGTTTCATACAGTAATTGGGGAAGTAAAACCGTATGCGAGGCTTTAGGAATTGACTCAGCCGAGTATTACAAGTGGATAGTAAATCACGACAGTAGCTCTGAGAATGACTATCAGACCTATACTTCAGCCTCGAACTATGATTCGTCAACCGGAACAAATTATTATCTCGGCACAAAGTATCTATCGGGTGACCACCGCACTCCCAACGGTGATACCAAGGGATATTTCAGCACCGATTTGTATTCGCCGTACAGCGGTTATTACTGCGTTGGCTACGGCAGACAGGACGAGCTTAACGGCTCGTCATACAAACCGCAGATGAACTGTACGGGCTTTGTTTGGCATGTTCTTTATAAATCTCTTGCCAATACCAAGGCTCAGAACGGTCAGTCTGTAAGCTACGCATACGCAAATACACATATTCCGAGCTATTCATACGCTGCTTATGATACGGGACAGGACACCTGGATAAACTGGGCAAATAACAATAACATAAAAACCTATTATTTTGACGGCACAAACGCTATCAATAATGTACTTAATTCGGGTGTGCTGGAAAAGGGCGACATTATCTTTTTGTTAGGAACAGCAGACGCCCATGTCGGAATTTTTTACGGCAATACTTCAAGCGACAACAAGTTCTGGCATTCAAAATATCAAAGCGTCAATACTATAACAGGTATAGAGCCGAGAGGAACCTGCTACGGCTTGTATGTATATAAAACAGGCTGTTCAAAAGGAATTGATTTGAATATCCAGCTCAAAAGCACTCAGAGCGGATTGAAAGGCACTGCCTACAGCTTTTCTGACTTTGAATACACTGTATATGCCGACTCAGCCTGCACAAAACCTGTAGGAAAAATTACACCTCAGTCGGACGGCTTTGGGGCATTCGGTCTGACCGGCGCAGGGCAATACTCGTCCTCAGGCGCATATGCAAGAGGTGTTCCCGTAGCAAACAGAGCCTACTGGTGCAGGGAAACTAAAAATCCGAACGGCTATGTTGCCGATAACACTGTATATAAATTTGAAAAATCCACCTTATCCTGGGGCGGTACGGCAAGATATTATGCAGGTACGGCTGTAAATGAAAATAATCACAGCTTCCGTAAAATTAATAAAACCCCTAAGCTTGCCCTGCGTATTCAGAATTTATCTGCAAATCCTCAATTAACGGATAATAACGATAATTATTCTCTTGAGGGTGCGGTTTATGAGGTATATAATTCAGATGACTCATTCTGCGGATATATGAAAACCTCTGCCGACGGTTGGGTTTGCGCCACCTCAACAGCAAAATCCGATAACCCGGACAATATCCAGTGGCTGGAAGGTGCGTTTGAGTCTGCACTTTATCTGCCCTTCGGCAATTATTACGCAAAGCAGATTGTTGCGCCAAAGGGCTTTGAATTGTATGATGATAAAATTCTGCTTGACAGCGTTTATCAATACACCTGGAGCGGACTTACTGTTTACTATGCGCAGTTAGAAAGTCAGCCCGAAATTATTGATACCTCACTTGTCAGGGTGAGCCTTAAAAACGAGGCTGGAAAGCCGTTAAGCGGTGCAGAGCTTGAGCTTTTTGCCGATGAGGAATGTACTCAGCTTATTGATGCAGGTATAACTGATGACAGCGGAGCTGCGGTATTCAATAAGAGCGTTAAGGCAGGAGCGTACTATATAAGGCAGAAAAATATGCCTGTCGGTTACTTTACCGATACAGCCGTAACTGAGGTTGTTGTTACAGAAGATAACATAGGCGGTTTTACAGACGCTTTAATAATTGCCAAAAGCAAGGGCGATGTAAATAAGGACGGCAATATTGATATTCAGGATGTAACGGTTATTCAGCTGTTTTTAGTCGGCGAAAAAACAGAGGAAGACTCTGATTTTATAGATATTAACGATAAAAACAGCCTTGACAACGCCGATATTGACGGCAACGGCATTATCAATATCAATGATATTACATATCTTCAGATAATAATTTCACAAAATCGCTGATAAAAATTCCCCTGCATACCCGATATGCAGGGGAAAGCTTTATTTTTGCTCTTTTATAAAAGTAAATGATGTTGTGCTGTCGTAGGAATATGTGAGTGTCTGCCTTGCGGCTTCGTAGCTGAGCTTTTCGTTGTTGCCGTTTAAGACGGCGTCAACGCTTGTTCCACTGAAAACATAACTGCCCGAGTATTCAATTCCCGCAAGCGTAGCGGTGCAGCTTCCGTTTCCTTTGAAGTTGAACTGAAAATATCCTTCCTCAAGCTCAAGCTCGCTGTATTGAACAGACTCACCGTTGATAACTGCGGAAATCGGAATCCATTTTCCCTTTAGCACTTCGTTTTCGCTTTTATCTCCGCAGCCGCTTAACAGAAAAATCAATACAAATAATGATAAAAAAACAGGCAAAGCACATTTAACTATAATTTTCATTATTACACATCCTGATTCTGATAATATATTTATTATTCTATCATTTTTTGCGTTTTTAGTCAATTTGCGGAATGTAGAGTATTTCCGCACATATTCATAATATGAATGTGCAAATTGCAAGAATTTATACTGTTCAAAAAAGAAATGATTTTATTTATGCTTTGCAGTTATCTGTATTTATGTGTAATCATCAGGATTTTTTATCTCTGTATAATTGACAAATTACACTCAAAATGCGATAATATAAGGGTATATTTGTCGGGCGTTCTGCCCGAATAAATTGTAAGGAGATATGATTATGGCAAAGGAGCTTGCTAAATCCTACAAACCGTCTGAGTTTGAGGACAGAATTTATGATTTCTGGATGAAGGGCAACTACTTTCACGCAGAAGTTGACAAGGATAAAAAACCGTACACAATAGTTATGCCGCCGCCAAACATTACAGGTCAGCTGCATATCGGTCACGCACTTGACCTTACATTGCAGGATACGCTTATCCGCTGGAGAAGAATGCAGGGCTACAGTGCATTATGGCTGCCGGGTACAGACCACGCTTCTATCGCAACCGAGGCTAAAATTGTTGAGGCTATGCGCAAGGAGGGTGTTACAAAGGAAGACTTAGGCAGAGAGGGTTTTCTTGAGAGAGCGTGGGAATGGAAAAAGGAGTACGGCTCAAGAATTACCCGTCAGTTCCGCAAGCTTGGCTCAAGCTGCGATTGGGAGCGTGAACGCTTTACAATGGACGAGGGCTGTTCAAAGGCAGTAAGAGAGGTTTTTGTAAAGCTTTACAATAAAAAGCTTATTTACCGTGGCGAGCGTATTATTAACTGGTGTCCGCACTGCTGTACATCAATTTCAGACGCAGAGGTTGATTTTGCAGAGCAGGAGGGCTTTTTCTGGCATCTCCGCTATCCGCTTGCAGACGGCAGCGGCTATGTTGAGCTTGCTACTACAAGACCTGAAACCCTCTTGGGCGATACCGCAGTTGCAGTAAATCCCGATGACGAGAGGTACAGGGATATTGTAGGCAAAACGCTTATTCTTCCGCTTGTAGGCAGAGAAATTCCCGTTGTTGCAGATTCATATGTTGAAAAGGATTTTGGTACGGGCGTAGTAAAGATTACTCCTGCACACGACCCGAATGACTTTGAGGTTGGTTTAAGACATAACCTTGAGATAATAAATGTAATGGACGATACCGCCCATATGAACGAAAAAGCAGGCAAGTATCAGGGTATGGACAGATACGAGTGCCGTGAGGCTATCGTAAAGGATCTTGAGGAGGGCGGATTCCTCGTTAAGATTGAGCCGCACACCCACAATGTAGGCACTTGCTACCGCTGTAAAACTACCGTTGAGCCGAGAGTTTCAAAGCAGTGGTTTGTAAAAATGGAGCCTCTTGCAAAGCCTGCAATCAAGTGCGTTAATGAAAAGCAGACTCAGATTATTCCCGAGAGATTTGAAAAGGTTTATTACCACTGGATGGAAAACATAAAGGATTGGTGCATTTCCCGTCAGCTCTGGTGGGGACACAGAATCCCTGCGTGGTACTGCGACGACTGCGGCGAGGTTATCGTTGCCAAGGAAGCTCCTACGGTTTGCCCGAAGTGCGGTAAAAATCACCTGCGTCAGGACGAGGACACACTCGACACCTGGTTCAGCTCGGCTTTGTGGCCGTTCTCAACACTCGGCTGGCCTGACAAAACCCCTGAGCTTGAGTATTTCTACCCGACAGACACCCTTGTAACAGGCTATGACATTATTTTCTTCTGGGTAGCAAGAATGATATTCTCTGCTATTGAGCAGACAGGAGAGCCGCCGTTCAAAACCGTATTTATGCACGGCATTGTAAGAGATGAGCTTGGCAGAAAGATGTCAAAGTCGCTCGGCAACGGCCCTGATCCGATTGATGTTATCAACAAGTACGGTGCAGACTCACTCAGATTTTTGCTTGTAACGGGCAACTCACCGGGAAATGACATCAGATATTCCGAAAAGCGTATTGAGGCTTGCGCAAACTTTGCTAACAAGCTCTGGAACGCAGCCCGTTATGTTCATATGAATATTGACGATTACAATGTTGAGAACAAGCTACCCGATACCCTCACAACAGAGGACAAGTGGATTGTTTCTACATTCAACACAGTTGCTAAGGAGGTAAACGAAAACCTCGAAAAGTTTGAGCTTGGTATAGCCGTTCAGAAGGTTTACGAGTTCATCTGGGACTGCTACTGCGACTGGTATATTGAGCTTGCAAAGACAAGACTTACAGGCGATGGCGAGGACGCACAGAACGCAAGACAGGTACTCCTTTATGTGCTTGATCAGATATTAAGACTCCTTCATCCGTTTATGCCGTATGTTACAGAGGAAATCTGGCAGACAATTCCTCACGAGGGCGAAACAATTATGCTTGCAAAGTACCCCGAGTACAAGGCAGAGCTTGACTTCCCCGAGGCAGTTGCCGAGATGGAAAGAGTTATGGACGCTATCCGTGCTATCCGTAACCGCCGCTCGGAGATGAATGTTCCGCCGTCAAGAAAGGCAAAGGTTTATGTTGCTACTAAGTTTGCCGATACCTTCAAGAACGGCACACCGTTCATTCAGAAGCTTGCGTCTGCAAATGAGGTTGAGGTTGCCGAGCATTTTGACATTGACGGCGCAGTAACCGTTGTTACGGCTGACGCAAAGATTTACATTCCGCTCAGTGAGCTTGTTGACAAGGACGCCGAGCTTGCAAGACTTAACAAGGAGCTTGAGCAGGTTAAAAAGCGACTTGCTCAGAGCGAGGGCAAGCTTAATAACGCAGGCTTTGTTGCAAAGGCTCCCGAGGCTGTTATTGAAAAGGTTAAGGGACAGGCTGCAAAGGAGAGAGAGCAGATTGCACTCATCACAGCAGCTATTGACGCTTTGAAATAATTAGGGAAACACTGAATAAATCACGCTTAAAAGCTGTTTGCGCATCTTGCTTGCATATTTTCCGCCAGCTTGCCCAAAAAATCCTCAAAAATAATGCGTCAGCATTACTGCGGTTTATTTGTACAACCTGACAAAAAATCTGACGGTGCAATATGCACAAACGATTTAATCAGTGTTTCCTTAGATAATTACAGGGCAGTCGTTTTGGCTGTCCTGTTATGATTGGAAAATATTTATGGAATGGATAATCAAGAGCTTTTATGAGCTTACAAATGATGAATTGTACGATATTTTACGGCTGAGGTTTGAGGTTTATGTAATTGAGCAGAACTGCCTTGACATTGACCCCGACGGCAAGGATAAGCCGTCTGTGCACCTTATTATGAAGGACAACGGCAGGGTTGTCGGCTGTTCACGCATTTTGCCGCCGGGTGTATCGTATGAAGAGCCGTCAATCGGAAGAATTGTGCTTGACAAAGCCTACCGTGGCAACGGCCTTGGCAGAGAGCTTGTGCAAAGGTCGATTGACTACATTAAAAATGTAATGAAAATTTCTGAAATAAGAATTTCAGGACAGGCTTATCTG
>JBJEOV010000067.1:0-10038 GCA_051880895.1 Ruminococcus sp.
CAAAGTCCACCGTCTCGGCGAAGGTCTCCCGGTAGCAGTTGATGGGCTGGCAGGGCTTGATGAAGATTGTCAGCGTGATGTCGCCCTACAGATTGACATTAACGACTGTACACCGTCGCACGACCAGACAATCCGAATGAGGAAAATGTTTGAAAGCGGAAAGCTGACAGCAGAAGCTGTTGAAGCAATTATGTCGGAAGAAAAACCGAATCAGCGAGAGCGTATTGTGCTGCATGGTGACAGAGTGCGAAGCCTTATTCCGAAAAGCGTAAAGCTAAAGGACACGGAGGACTATGTTTGCAAGGCTTTGGAACACTACCGCAGATACCTGCGAAGCCGAGCAGAGCGTGACGGCAGGTAGGACAAGTTATTTTTTTACTTTCCCCCTTTCTCACACTCTATCCCCTTATACTACCTGAACTACCCGAAAAGAAAGATATATACTATCTCATAAATTAACCTTATCGCATAAATATATCTTTCTCTAAAGGCAAACAAACGCATATTTTATTTCAACGGACAGAATTTAGCTGTCCGATTTTTATTATGGAGGTAAACTAATGACAAAAGTTTTTAACAAGAGAAACGCAAAGAGAATTACTGCGGTTGTGCTCGCACTTATCTCTATCGTTTCAACAATTTTTATTCTTCCTGCAAATGCCGCCGCAAAAGAAGTCACAGTCACATTTGACTATGCTTACGACACAGGCGGAAATATCATAAAATTTGTAAAGTACACAGAACACGACGGATATGTAGTCGGAACAGTCGGAGAAGAATTGTGCAGGATTTATGCAGACGGAAAAGACGCATACTGCATTGAACCCGGTCATTCTCTCTTTTCAGGCAATACGCTGACAACAGATGCTTCGGCGGCTTGGAACGCTCTTTCAAAGGCACAGAAAAAGGCGGTAAATCTTTCACTTCTTTTCGGAAAGTCAGGAAGTGCTTCAAGCCTTGTCGGTACAGACGGTCAGAAGTGGATTGCTACACAGCTTGTTGTATGGGAGTTCTGCACAGGTTGTCGTGACGCATCAACATTTAAACTGAAAAACTCAAAGTTTATTGACGGCATCACATCGGGCGGTGCAAACCCGAATGTAAAAACCAACTACAATAAAATCATCACTAAACTTGAAGATTACAACATTATTCCCAGCTTTGCTTATGAAACTTCTGCAAAGGCAAAGAGCAATGTTAATGAGTTAAAGTACAGTGACGGTAAGTATTCACTTACACTTACAGACAGCAACAATATTTTGTCAGACTATGATTTCAAAACGACTGACGGCGTTTCCGTTTCTGTTTCGGGTAACAAGATTACGCTGACTTCAACAAAGGCTATTCCTGACGCTGTTGTGTTCAGCGCAACGAAGAATATGCCGAAGGTTACGACAACGCTAATTGCCTGCGGCAGCTCGTCAAAGCAGGATGTTGTAACAGGTGTTCAGTCTGATACTGAAACCAAGACGGCGTACTTTGCCGTAAAGACCTCAGCCGGAAGTCTGAAAATCGTTAAGACCTCGGACGACGGAAAGGTCGAAGGAGTTAAATTTAAGATTACAGGTGCTGATAATTACAGTAAGACGGTTACTACGAACTCAAAGGGTGAATTTCAGCTTGATGACCTGAAGGTCGGCACATATACCGTAACCGAGGTAACTGAGGATAAGTACGAAACACAAAAGGCACAGCAGGTTAAGGTTGAAAGCGGAAAAACTGCAACCGTAAAATTTAGCAATGTTCTAAAGCGTGGTGAGCTTCAGGTTGTAAAGTCCTCTGAGGATAATTTCAATGCAGGCGTGAAATTCCACCTATACGGAACATCTTTATCGGGGGCAAATGTAGATGAATATGCTGTTACTGATAACTCCGGTGTTGCTGTTTTCAAAAATATTTTGGTAAGCGGTGACAAGCCATATACCCTTGAAGAAGTGAATACAGCTATTCGCTATGTTGTACCGAAATCACAGACAGCACCTATTTCTTGGGATAAGGTGACAAAGAGAGAATTTACCAATACGCTGAAGAAGTTTACAGTCACAGTAGAAAAGACCGATGCCGAAAAGAAGAAAGCACAGGGCGACGCTACACTTGCTGGAGCAAAGTACGGCATTTATGACGGCGATAAGTTAATTGATACCTACACAACCGATGAGAACGGCAAATTCACGGCAAAGGAATATGTTTGCGGTGATAACTGGACAATCAGAGAAATTGAACCATCAGAGGGATATTTACTTGATACAACTGTTTATAAGGTAGGTGCAGAAGCAAAAAAATACACGGTTGAGCATAATGTTATTTCACTTGATGTAACCGAGAATGTTATCAAGGGCGATGTGGAAATCGTCAAGCATTGCGATGACGGACAGACCAAAATCGAAACTCCTGAAGTAGGTGCCGAATTTCAGCTTTTTCTCAAAAGCGCAGGCAGCTATGAAAATGCCAACCCGGATGAGCGTGATATCCTTGTATGTGACGAAAAGGGATATGCAAAATCAAAGAAGATCCCCTACGGCACATACACAGTTCATCAGACCAAAGGCTGGGAGGGCAGAGATAAAATTGCCGACTTTGATGTATTTATCTGCGAAAACTCAAAGCCGTACAGCTATATCATCAATGATAAGATTTTTGAATCCTATATTAAGGTGGTTAAGGTGGATGCAGAATCAGGGAAAACAATTCCCTACGCAGGAGCAGGATTTCAGATTTATGACTCCGATAATACTTTAATTACAATGTCGGTAAAATATCCGTCGAATATGACGATTGATACCTTTTATACTGACAGCAACGGCAGTCTTATCACGCCTGAAAAGCTCGTTTACGGAAAGGGATACAAGCTTGTTGAGGTACAGGCTCCCTACGTATATGTCCTTGATAAAACACCTGTTTATTTTGATGTAACAAAGGAAAATTCTACAAACGAAGGCGGTGTTACTTTGATTAAGGTGAACAAAGCTAATGTCGCACAGAAGGGCAAAATCTCAATTTCAAAGGAAGGTGAGGTTTTCTATGGCGTAAATGTCAGCGGCGGCATTGATGAGAACGGCAACGAAATACCGACCGTCTATCAGCCTGTTTATGAAACAGCAGGACTTGAGGGCGCAACATACGAAATCCGTGCGGCAGAGGATATTATTACTCCTGACGGCACAATACACAATAAAAAAGGAGACCTTGTTGATACAGTTACCACAGGCAAGGACGGAATTGCTGTAAGTAAAACTCTTTATCTCGGTAAGTACAGCATTAAGGAAACTCACGCTCCATATGGAATGGTACTCAATGATGAAGTGCATACTGTAGAGCTTACCTATGCAGATCAGACCGTGAAGCTTACTGAAACAGCAACTTCATTTTTCAATGACAGACAGAAAGTTAAGGTAAATCTTGAAAAGTGGCTGGAAACCAATGAAGCGTTTGATATTGGCACAAACGAGGAAATAAAGAACATATCCTTTGGCTTGTTTGCAGAAAAAGAAATTGTTTCGGCAAGCGGAACTTCTATTCCTGCTGACGGACTTATAGAAATTATCGCTCTTGCAATGGGCGCAGACTTCATGATGCTTGGCAGATACTTTGCCCGCTTCGACGAATCTCCCACAACTAAGCTCAATATTAACGGCACGTACGTTAAGGAGTACTGGGGTGAGGGCTCAAACAGAGCTCGTAACTGGCAGAGATACGACTTAGGCGGAAAGAGCAAGCTCTCATTTGAGGAGGGCGTTGACTCCTATGTTACCTATGCAGGTCCCTTAAAGGACAACATAGCAAAGAGCCTTTACAAGGTTAAGTCCACAATGTGCAACTGCGGTGTTACAAATATCCCCGACCTCCAGAAAAACGCAAAGCTTACTGTTGTTTCCTCTACCTCTATTGTTGAGGGCGGTTACCACGACGTAATGCTCAAGTTCACCGTTCAGAACAACAGATAAATAAAGATATAGGACATTAAAAATCCCGAACAGCTTTCAAACTGTTCGGGATTCTTTGCGTCTATTGAGATTTTTCTGTTACGGTGTCTGCAAAAAATTAAGAAAATTTGTAGGTTTTAACTGTCCATTTGCCTGATGATTTGCTGTCAAGATAGTAGACTATACCTGTGTCGCCTGTGAGGGTTATATCAATAGTCTGTTCGCTTCCGTTGTTAAAGATGATGTTTTGATAATCGTCAAAGCTAAAGGAAATGGAATAAATCTTTTGATTTTGGCTGTCGGTTTTAACATAGGTCATTGTATTTCCCGACCAAGCGGACATACTTCCGGCACTTCCCCAAACATACGCCTTAACTGTGGACCAGTTTTGGTTGTTGCTGAAGTAAACGGTGA
Organism: Ruminococcus sp.; assembly: GCA_051880895.1. GTDB lineage: Bacteria > Bacillota > Clostridia > Oscillospirales > Acutalibacteraceae > Ruminococcoides. The sequence goes on from JBJEOV010000067.1 coordinate 4,338, forward strand.
TATCGCCGCCTGTATCACCGCCGGAGGTGGAGCCTCCCACAGCTTCTATAACATCATATAATCCATTTAGCATAGCCTCAAGCTCTTCGTAGGTGTTATTGTTGTCGCGGAGAGCTTTCTTGAGAGCCTGATATTGGTCAAAGGAGCTGTATTCATAGTATTTCTCAAGCGCCTGCTTGATATTTGAAAGAATGTCAGTCAAGCTTTCGCCGCCTGCTGCTCCAACCTGAGCAGGAGATTTTTTCTCTATGGGGAATTTATCTATTATGTCGGCAACCTTCTTTTGAATAGCCGTTGCGTCACATATATTTACTTCTGTGTCGCCTGTGACTTTTGCCTGTGTAAGTGCCTTACCCTTAAGGGTAATTAACTCTGCAATATGCTTCTGAACTATGGTAGCGTCATTGATGTTGACTTCGCCGTTTAAGTCTGCGTCACCGTAGAGATAGATTTCAGGCTCGGTGACGGAGGTGGAGAAGGGCTGGGTCGTTACCTCTGTGGGTTCGGTTTTAACTGTTGTGGGAGCGGCGGTTGTTGCCTCGGGTACTGTTGTTGGCTCCGTGGGAGTATCCGCTAAGGTTGTATCAAAGGGAATGATGTAGGAGCAAAGGGGCATAATCTCGTTACTGTAAAGATTGATACCGTTAAAGAGAATGCTGTCCTTGTAGACCTCAACAATGTATCCCTCGGAAAGTCCCAATACGGGAGAACGGTTAACAGAGCCGTTTATAAGTCGTCTGACGCCGCCAACGGCGCTGTTGTGCATCATAACCGAGGATGTGCCGTTGTTGTCTGAGTAGTTATACTGAGCGGAAAGCTCTAGGTGAGTGTGACCTGTGATGATTACGCACTCCTTGTAGGTTTCCATGAGCTTTATGAAACGGCTAACGTCAGAGCTTGACTTGTTAAGACCTAAGTCGTAGTAGTAGGGGGAGGTCAGCTTGTCGCCGCTGCCCCAGCCTGCGATGTTTGCGTGCTCCATAATAAAGATGTTTTTGCCGTCGCCTGAGTATTTTTTGAGAAGCCCTTCAAGCCAGTCAAGCTGTGCGCTTGAGAATTGGGTGTTTTGGTTGGTGTAGAAAGCACCCTCCATGGCCATGAAAATGAAGTGGTCGCCGGTATTGGGCTCGGTGATTTCAAAATAGCCCTTGCCGCTGTTTATTGTGTTGATATCTGAGTCAAGACCCGTGCCCTTGATAAAGGCGTCGAAGTTGGTTTTTGAGGAGCCATTCCAAACTGTTGCTACATCGTGGTTGCCGATTGCTTCGTAAATGGGCATAACGTAGGAGGAGTCGGCTAAGATTTTCTGATAGCGCTTGTATTCGGCGGCGTAGGTCTGGTTGCCGTTCTGGTCGTTTACTGTGTCGCCGGAGGAAACGGTAAAGTCAACGTCTCTCTTTGCGAGAGTCTCAAAGGCTGCTGCAAGATGGGTTTCGTCGTAGGGATATCTGCCCTCGCCGTAGGAGTCGTTTGCAAGCTGAACGTCGCTTATTGAGCCGAAGGTGTAGAAAGCGTCTCGGCTTTTATAGGGAAGCTGTTTTGAAGCCGGAATAGAGTAAACAGCCGAGGCCTCAGAAGCTGTGCAGTTTGCAAGTGAAGCAGGCTCGGAAGCGGATTTTATTGCTATGAGCTTTTCTGCGTCGGCTGGGATTGCAGTTTGCTTAGGCATTGTGAGAGTGCCTTTTCCCGAGGAAACAGTAACCTTTCCCAAGGTGTCCATACCCTCTAAGGCTTTTTCCGAATCTGCCCAGTAGAGGTAGTAGGTGCCGTCTGCAACCGAGAGAGTAATTGTACCCTCGGCAAAGCCTTTTTCGGTTTTTGAGAAGCTGTAACTAATGGAGTCAGCCGCAGAAACGGATACAAGTCCTACGGTGACAAGGGAAGCTGCCATAAGGAAGCAGAGAATAAGAGATAATGTTTTTTTCACAACCAAACCTCCGATACATTAATTTTCATATTTATTTTATCACAGTGCACAGGTAAATGCAATAGCGATAATTATTACTTTAGATTCTTTACCTTATCAGAAATTGCCTCAAGCTCCTCTTTGGAAAGCTCAGGAAGCCTTGAGAGCTTGTCGAGAATTGCTTCACGGGTTTCTTTATACTGCTGTTCAACACAGCGGTTGTAGAAGCTGACAACAACTCCTGTGGCTAAAGCGGTTACGAATAGGGCATAGATTGAGATTAAAACGGAGCAGATTTTACCCAAAGCGGTAGTGACTACGATATCCCCGAGACCCACCGTAAAGGTAACGGAATAAATGTACCAAAGAGCGTCGAAATAGCTCGTTATATTAGGCTCAATCAAAAATACCGCAAATCCACAGATAAGTATAAAGACTATGAAGCCCAAAATGATACTGTTTGCGTGAGTTTTTTTGAGGATTCCTCTGAGAATTTTCAGCTTTTTCATAAAACCACTCCTAAAGGGTTGTAAATTTATGTTAGTGCAGAAAGTGCAGTATAAAAGGCTATTTCAGCTTGCCGAAGATGAGTAGGTTGTAGACCTTATCTCCCTTTGTAACTGCACCCTTGAGATTTCCCTCCAAAGTGAAACCGCATTTCTCCAAAACTCGGCGGGAAGCGATGTTATCCTCATAGACTTCAGCGGTCAGTCGGTTAAGGGACAGCTCCCTAAATGCTATGTCGCAAATCAATTTTGCGGCCTCGGTGGCGATGCCTTTGCCCCAGTATTCCCTTGCGAACAAATAGCCCAGTTCACCGTCGTTTTTGCGTACATCCACAAGCCTTTCGACCGTTATGTTGCCTACGACCTTGCCGTCTGCAAGCACCTTCCTGAAAACTCCGTTTTTACCCTCGTTTTTGCATGCAAAGTCCAGCCACCACCGGGCGTTTTCCAATGTGTAGGGATAGGGAAGCCTGTCTGAGAGATATTTCCTATCTGCCTCGTACAAAGCTGCTGCAAAGCCTTATCGTCCTCTTTTGTCCATTTCTTAAGCTCTATATTCATACTTGAAGTCTCCAATCGTTCTGTTTAGTGCATTATATACCCTAATAATAGGTTTGTAACCCCCTGAAAAAACTTGACATTTTTTGTAAACAGGTTTATAGCACTTAATAAATCGAACAATAGTTCTATTTTATTCAAGAATCTTTCCTATCTTCCCCGTTGCGAGGTTAGAAATATATTAGCGTTTATGGGAGTTGATTCAAAAAAGTGTAGTTTTACTTTCAATTGAATATGTATCAAATTATGTGAATAATGATGTTAGTTCGGAAGGAAGATGGAAGATGAAAAAAACTAATTTGATAAAAACACCGAAAGAAAGAATTACGCTTGGTGAGTGCGTGAGAACGGAGACGGGAGAACCCGCACTCAAAGTAAAAAAGAGCAATAAAGATATGTATGAAACAATATCAATGAGCCAACTAATTGAACTTATGGTTTTGATGTCCAATCAAAATTAAGCAGTAAACCCAAATATGAGGTTTTCGCATTACAAAAAAATATAGCTCAACGATTGAGCTTAATCAAGATGAATTAAGCCGACACGAGTATTTTCAGAATTTTTGATTTTGAGATTTTGGAAATGTTCGTGTCGGCTTTTTGTTTTGTCATCAAAATGTGAAATAAAAAATATTCAAGCCTGAGTGTACATCAGGGCAAGGATACAGATATTTGCTAAAAAGACCGAAAGGTCAAAAGCAGAAATCGGTACCCTTACCTTTGTATACTCAAAATTGCAAGGGCTGGTACCGATTGGTGCCAACCCTATTTGTATTCTTGTCCTGACTGTTCTCTGCGGAAAGGACACTAAATGTTTTTGCTATACTGGCAAGCTGTAATTGCAAAATATCCGTAGCCTTTGGATTTTGATTTAACCCAAATTCAAAATTCAAAGGAGATTACAGTATATGTCAAATAATTTTATTTCAGCTCTCGAGGAGCAGTTTAATAAGGATTGTAAAGTTATTAATATTCGATATGAATATGAAGGTTTTAGCGGAAAAGAGAGGTACATCATAGCAAGCTGCCTTACAGAAAAGGAAATATGGAATAAATATCCAAAGCAAGCGAAACTCTATGCACCGTTCGTAAGGGTGGATTTGAGTTTTATAGAAGTTCGTCAAAAGTATATCAATTTCACCCGACCGGTAAATTTCCGCAAACGCTATTACAGAATCCTCAAAGCCGCAGGCATAGAAACCAAAGGCTTACACTCACTCCGCCATACTTTCGCCACAAACCTCGTAAACGGCATAAAGCAACCTGACGGCTCAATCAAATCTTTAACCCCACGACAGGTCGCAGATTTGCTTGGACACACAACTTCTGAAATTACTGAGCTGTATTATGTAAAAAGAGATTTGACAAAGATGAATGGCATTACTGATGGGTTTGAATTTTAAATAAAGAAAATTAAAAGTTGGGGTTAAATTTAACTATTGGAAAATTCATTAAGTTTAATTTAAGAATATAGATATTTTAACCATTTGAATTTCTCTTTATGTGATAACCATTCAACTAAATAAGAAAAAACCGTCACAGCCATTATAGTGGCTATAAAAGACAAACCAGATAAATCCACATTAAAAATTTTATTTATTATTGAAAATAACAGTTCTATTATTTGATTTACTAAAAGATGCGAATAAAATATTAACATTCCCATTACTCGTAATTTTCTATATATTGGTCTGTTCTTTAGTTTTATATGTGTTGCAATGTAAAAAGGAAGAAAGTAGCAGGTATAAGTGATATGTACATATTATGGTCTTTCGGGTTTGAAAAATATTGAAGCACAAATACTTCTACAAGCAATAAAAGCATAGAGATACAAAAGCACAAAACAGCTGATTTTAGATTTAATAAGATTTTGTTATGTGCAAACAAAACACCCATCAGAACAAAAATAAAACCCATAAAAACACCGTTGCGTGTGGTTGAAAAGAAATACTCATATCCCGAAAATATAAAGCTAAAAATATTTATATTTTTTAACGGTTCAATTATCCCGTGATAAGAATCACCTAATAATCCTATTATATAAAGAAGAATAGAAAGCAAAGCTATATATTTAAATTTGATATGATATTTTAATAGCACACTTATTAACACAACAGCAACTACAAGAGCACCTAAATACCAAAGGTGCCCCGTCCAACCCACTACTAGCAAAAGTGTCCATGTACCCAAAAGTCGTAATGTCTTAAAACAGTATTTTTGAATTCTATTAGTATCAATATTAGTTAAATCAATTTTTCTAAAAAGGAAAAATCCTGAAGCCATAAAATAAAATGGTACAGCTATTCTACAAATATATTGTTGAAAACCAAAGTTAATATAGTTTGAATATAAAAGACTTTCGGTAGGAAGCGGACTGATGTGTATTATACAAACTAAAAAGGCACAAATAAATTTAATTAGATCTATACCGTCAAAACAATAATTTGAAGGTAGTTTTGTTAATGGCCGATTCTCGTTGTATATATCTTGATTTATTTGATTTGATGATTCCGAAAAGCGCATTGATATCACCCATAAATATATTTTTTTCTTTTTGATGCTATTTTGATGATGTAGCAGACGGAAACGTTGGAATTATTAGCGCCGGTTGAACATTTTGATGCCTGAAACAAGCACCAAAACGGGAAAATCAGACCGTGCTCCATACATAAAATCATATCAAAAAACGGCTTAAACGCAGTGTTTAAGCCGTTTTTGCTTGGCAGGGGCA
>JBJEOV010000068.1:0-39628 GCA_051880895.1 Ruminococcus sp.
ATAATCATTTTGGCTTGACTTATCCGTAAGTACGGAATGATACATAATAACGGGCAGCTTTACGGCGTTTGGCGGTACTTCGCTTGCACCGCTCATCAAACAAAGGAAAAAAATTGCACTAATTACAGCAACAAGCGAAATCATAAGTGTTTTTAATCTGGTTTTAAATAAATTTTCCATAAAAAACCCCAATAATTAATTCAAAAATATATTTTATTTTTCTAATATGTAAATATAATGCTTATAATATGTGATATTATAATTTTAATCAGTAATCATTATCAATTTTTTTGGAGAAAATGTTGCAATGAAAAGAAATTTCAGTTCAAAAAGGAACTCAATATACAACACAATTCTCAATACAACGACGCATCCCAGCGCCCGTTGGATATATGAACAGTTAAAGCCTGATTACCCTGATCTCAGCCTTGGCACAGTTTACCGTAACATTTCGTTATTTAAAGACGAGGGTATGGTAAATGTTGTGTGCACAGTAAACGGTGAGGAGCGTATTGACGGCAACACATCACCCCACACGCACTTTGTGTGCAACTGCTGCGGAAAGGTAATTGATGTAATGGATGACGGCAACGCATCGCCTGAATGTCTTTCTCTTATAAACAAAGGCTACACGATTGACAGCAAGCTTGTTATCTACTACGGCAAATGTTCTGATTGCTGTAATGCATAATACCAAATTTGGTAGTATGCTTTCACTATATATTTATTGTAAAGGAGAAAAAATTATGAAATGGTATTGTACAGTATGCGGATATGTTTATGAAGGACCTACAGCTCCCGAGGCTTGCCCACAGTGTAAGGCTCCTGCAAGCAAGTTCAAAGAGGTTGTAGAGGGTGCTTCTTACGCAACAGTTCACGAGGTTGGCGTTGCTCAGGGCGTTAGCGAGGATATTCTCAAGGATCTCAGAGCTAACTTTGAGGGCGAGTGCTCAGAGGTTGGTATGTACCTTGCAATGGCAAGAGTAGCTGACAGAGAGGGTTATCCTGAGATTTCTGCTGCTTTCACAAAGTACGCTTTTGAAGAGGCAGAGCATGCTGCAAAGTTTGCAGAGCTTCTCGGTGAGGTAATCACAGACAGCACAAAGAAGAACCTCCAGATGCGTGCAGAGGCTGAGGCAGGCGCATGCGAGGGTAAGTTTGACCTTGCAAAGAGAGCTAAGGCTCAGAACCTTGACGCTATTCACGACACAGTTCACGAAATGGCAAAGGACGAGGCAAGACACGGCGCAGGCTTTGCAGGTCTTTTAAAGAGATATTTTGGTTAATTTAGCCTTTTAAAAAACACAAATTTTCATAAAAAACAGAGCAGAGAAAGTCATAAGACAATCTCTGCTCTGTTTTGTTTAGCGTAGCTTAAAGGAGCAGTTTTTCGCTGCCCCTTAATTCATTTATAAACCAAGTAACTGTTTTTTCTTTGCTTCAAATTCTTCCTGTGTAATTGCACCGTTTTCTAAAAGTTCTTTGTATTTCTTTATTTCATCAGCATTAGTAAAGTTTGATTCTTGTGTTTCAGTTTTAGGTTTCTCATCTTTTTGTCTTTCTAAAAGAAGTTTGCTGACTAAAGCGTGAATTTCATCTTGATTTTTTATAAGTTTGAAACTAATCTTTCCTGATGATGTTCCAACTGCAATTCCCTTAAATGCACTTGTTGAAACAGCTGATACTGAATCAAGCGGTAAATCAACACGCTTTCCGAAAGAAGCCTTGCCGTAAACTCTTTTATCTGTGACAGTTAATTCTTGACTACGAAGCCAAAGTAAAACTAATATACTGATTAAAACTGAAACAAATAAGGGAATAAAAGGAATAATGATATCTTCAAAGAAGAAAACTGTACCTGGTTTAGGTAAATTATCAATAAGATATCCTAACTTAATGGGATATTCTTCAATGGTTTGACAAGAATCACACTTGTCGTCAAGAGTTTTTCCATATTCAGTAGTACACGCTCCATTTTCTTTATGTTCTAAATATGTTTTATGCATACTATCATATGTTTTTGAATCATATGCTATATGACTATTTGAAGAAAACATAATTATAGTTGTCAAAGCACCTATTATTAAAATCGCTATTAATAGAATTTTTAAACTATATCGTTCGCTTTTAATTAAGACTTTTTCTTCCATTTCTTTACTCTCCTTTTAGTCTTTTTTCTTTTTCGTTTTGACACAAGCCGCAAGGCTTTATTTTTCGCCCTGCATAGTTATAGGCTTCTTGTTCGGTTTCAAAGCATTTGTAATTGTCAGGTATGCTTTTGAATTTACTGTGACAGCAAAACCCTTTAATATGCAAAGTACCCGTTCCCGTATTATATACATATTTTTCTGACATTTTATTCCCCCTTTTGTATAATATAGGAATTTTTCTTCCTAAATTATACAACTATTCTTCCTGTATGTCAAGCAAAATAGGAAGTAAAATGTTTATATAAAGGCATTTAGGAGGAAGAATTATGCTTATATCTGATATGCATATAATCGGAAATAAATTGTTGACTTTCAGAAAACAAAAAGGACTTACCCAAGCAGAAATAGCCGAATTAGCTGAAATTTCTGACAGAACTTATGCAGACATTGAAAGAGGCAGTACAAATATGCGTATGGAAACACTTGTCAGCATTTGTAAAGCACTGAATATCACTCCGAATCAGATTTTAATTGATGATGATAATTCATTACAAATTGAACAGGAAAGATTATTTAAACAACTCAATTCCTGCAAAACAAAAGAAAGAGAAACAGCCTTGAAACTTCTTTCTGTTTATTTGAATTCTTTATAAATAAAAACAAAATTATTGAATGAAGTATAAAACCTAAGGAAACGCAGAAAACTACCGCTCAAGAAGACGGAAATTGTGTTATTTTTGTAAAACTATTGACTTTTTGGCAATATATGTTAATATTGTATTGAGGTGATATGATGGATAATGAAAATGCTATTAATAATGATATAAAATACGACTTCAAATCAACAGTAGTGTTGGACGAAAAGGATTTTCTTGAGATAGGCAGAATGAATTATTTTGTTTTTTCTTTAATTTTTGTTGTAGAATTCTTTATATTGCTTGCGTTCTCAATAATGGAAATAATTATAAACTTCAGAACTAATGATAATTCAATTACTCATATAATATTAACGGGATTAGTTGTTTTGTTTATGGCTATTATGTTTTTCAAAACGCACTATGCGCAAAAGAAAAATTTCAGAAGAGCTTTATTTTTATCAGGCGAACAGAATATCTCTCAGACAATATACTTTGGCGACAAAATCATTTCTAAAGAAAAAAACGGCACTCTTGAATTTGACTACTCAAATATTACGGCAATTAAAGAAACTGAAAAATATTATCTTCTGAAAATGCAGTATAATATGCATATGATTGTCGAAAAGGATATTAAGAGTAATCTCAATAATGTGAATTTTATTGACTATATATTGAGCAAAGCTCCGAACATTACCAGCAAAACCGTGCAGAAAGAAAAGAACTATAAATTGATTGCATTTGTTTTTATGTGTCTGACAGCACTTCTGCTTATTGTTGACTTATCATTTATGGTAATTGGCATTATAGGCTTTTTCGCAAGTGTTAAGCCTGTAATACCTTTTGCCGATTAATTACATACCATAAAAGGCTGACTTACATTTTTGCAGGTCAGCCTTTTTATAACAAAATAACTTACATAAAAAACTCCCACTCAAACACATCTGCCTGAGTGGGAGTTAATATTAGTTATTAAATTCTAAAAAGAAATTATTTAACCATACTTGCAACTTCAGCTGCGAAATCGTCCTGACGCTTTTCGATGCCCTCGCCCTTTTCAAAGCGAACGAACTTAGCAATCTCAATCTTACCGCCAAGAGCCTTAGCTGTGTTGTCTGTGTACTGCTTAACAGTCATCTTGTTGTCCTTAACGAACTCCTGATCTACAAGGCAGTTCTCCTTGTAGTACTTGCCGATTTTACCCATAACAATCTTATCAGCGATTGCCTCAGGCTTACCCTCGTTAATTACCTGCTGACGCATAACTTCCTTCTCGTGCTCGATAACCTCTGCAGGAACCTCGTCCTTTGTGAGGTATGGAGTATTGAGAGCTGCAATCTGCATAGCTACATCCTTACCGTAAGCAACGAACTCATCGTTTACGGCAATGTCTGTTGTGAAGTTTACAAGAACGCCGATTTTACCGCCTGCGTGTACATAAGCTACGCAAGCGCCTTCCATACGCTCAAAACGGCGAATCTTGATGTTCTCGCCGATTGTCTGAATCTTCTCCTGGAGAAGCTCAGCAACAGTCTGCTCTGTGCCTGCTGCCTTGAGTGTAAGGAGCTCGTCAACATCAGCCGGATTTTCGTCAATAACTGTCTGTGCGCAAGCCTTAACGAAATCCATAAATGAATCATTCTTAGCAACGAAGTCTGTTTCAGCGTTTACTTCGATAACAACGCCTACAGAAGAATCTGCGTTAGTTGCTGCATAAGCAACACCCTCAGCAGCAATTCTGCTTGCCTTTTTAGCTGCCTTTGCAAGACCCTGCTCTCTTAAGAAGTCAATAGCCTTTTCCATATCACCATCGGCATTTGAGAGTGCTTTTTTGCAATCCATCATACCGCAACCTGTTTTTTCTCTTAATGTCTTAACATCCTGAGCTGTAAATGCTGCCATTTATATTACATCCTTTCGATTGATTGATATAATTAAAAGTAAAATAAAATTATTCAGCTGCCTCTTCTGCTGTTTCTTCTTCAACAGCAGCTGCGCCCATCTGACCTTCCTTACCCTCGATGATAGCGTCTGCCATTGCGCCTGCAATAAGCTTTACTGCACGGATAGCGTCATCGTTACCGGGGATAACATAGTCGATTTCGTCAGGGTCACAGTTTGTATCAACAATAGCAACGATCGGAATGTTGAGCTTCTTAGCCTCAGCAACAGCAATTCTCTCTTTTCTTGGGTCAACAATAAAGAGTGCGCCGGGCATCTGAGTCATATCCTTGATACCGCCCATAAACTTCTCAAGCTTTTCAATCTCAAGGTTAAGCTTGATAACTTCCTTCTTCGGAAGAAGATCGAATGTGCCGTCCTCCTGCATTGTGCGGAGCTGCTTTAAACGAGCAATTCTTCTGCGGATTGTAGCAAAGTTTGTGAGCATACCTCCGAGCCATCTTGCGTTTACATAGTAAGCGCCTGCACGGAGAGCCTCCTCCTTAACTGAATCCTGAGCCTGCTTCTTTGTACCTACAAAGAGTACGCTCTTGCCTTCTGCTGAAAGCTCACGAACAAAGTTGTAAGCCTCTTCGAGCTTTTTAACGCTCTTCTGAAGGTCGATAATGTAGATACCGTTACGCTCTGTGAAGATGTACTCAGCCATCTTAGGATTCCATCTTCTTGTCTGGTGACCAAAGTGTACACCTGCTTCTAAGAGCTGTTTCATTGAAACTACTGCCATTTTAAATATCCTCCTTAGGTTAAAACCTCCGCCAAGCCTTGAATTTTATCGGGTTAAGAGCTTATACTAAAGCCTGATTAAAAACTCAAATATCTTTTTGAATCCGGTTTTAGTATTAATGCCACCGTTCCGACAAGCCCGGCGTGCGAAATGCTATATTATTATACCATAAAATGCAAAAAAATCAAGTGTTATTTTAAAAAAACACTTGATTTTTTGCATATTGTTATGTATCAGACTGCTAAATCGAAAAATCTTACATTTCCGCAGCTGATGATGAAATTCTGTGTTTCGTGCCAGTTGCTTTCGCCTGTGTAAAAGCAGATAAGTCTGTGCTGTACGGCTGAGCCGTTGTTGTCAAAAATATAAGAAACCGCTGCCTTTACATCCGAGTTAGGCTCAATATTTGTAGGTGCATAGTACTTATATTCATCAATAATATAGTCTATTGATGTGTTGCCCGAAAGATTCATAGCATCTCTTATTGCCTGAGCAACAAGGGCGCAGCCCTCGTATCCCATAGTGCCTGCCTCGCCCATTACAAGACGCTCAAGCTTTGCTCTGTCATATTCAGAAAGCTCAACCTTACTTGGTGAATATGAAAGGTCGGGATTGTCAATACTGATAAGGTATGTCTGCACATTTTCCGCAGGCTGTGTTTCTTCTTCTTTTTCTTCAACAGGCTCGGTTGCCTTTGTTTCAGCCTTTTTCTCCTCCTGTGGAGCAGTTGAAGGCTGAGTTGCCTTTTCTGTGGGTTTTGTTGCTGCTGTTGTTTCCTGTGCTTTTTTGTCAGCAGATTCCGTCGGTACTGTTTCTGCGCAGTTTTCAGCGATAGACTGTGAGAAGGTATCTATACCGCCTACGGAGTATGCAGCCGCTCTGCTGTCTGCATAAGCGTCAACACTCGGCGCAAGTGTTGTGGTAGGAATAAGAAGGCAAGCAGATGCCAGTATAATTGCACTTATGAAAGAAATCGGTTTAAGTGCTTTGCTTGTCTTTTTTGCAGTAACCTGTTCTTTGCCATTATAAAGATGTTTATTATTTGTTCTCAAAAATTTATCCTCCCTGTGATTAGCATAATCACCTGCCAAATACCCTTTGGCTGTGTTTTATGCGACTTCCTTTAGTCGTTAAAATTTTATCAAACACACAATTCGTTGTTATTAAACCACACTTTTCCCGAAAATGCAAGTTTTGCGTTGTTATCGTTTGTAATTCCCTTGTTATAATGCTGTAACAAGTAGATTTTAATTTTCTTCTATAAACTATTGGTTGTCTATTTTGCATAAATTTTCAATCTTTAATTCGTGCATTATGCGATATAGGTAGAAAATGAATTTTTTCAGAATTTCTCTTTAAATCCGGGTTTTTTGCCCCTTTTTACAGGATTTGGCATCGAACACGATATTATAATTGTATCCTCGCCAATCAACTCAATTTTCTCCCAAGGAATTATATAATCCTCGCATTTTCCGAGTATTCCCAAAAAACCGCTTCTTCCGAAAATTACAAGAGAAACAATTTTAGCGCATTTGGTATCAACTATGACATCATCAACAAAGCCTATTCTGCATCCGTCACACGCACTTATTACTTCCTTATGCCTTATATCAGTAAGTCTGCAATTCATAAAAAAGACCTCCGTTCATTGACTTTTATATATATATTTGATAGAATATAATTGTATGACAAATGTAAACATCAAAGGAGATGCTTTTATGGATTATATCTTTATGACCGACTCCTCCTGCGACCTTTCTGCCGAAATCGCCAAGGAGATTAATGTTGAAATTTTACCTATGGAATTCAGTATGGAGGACAAGGCTTACCTGCATTACGCAGACGCAAGAATGATGAGCCTTGATGATTTTTACACAAAGCTTAAAAGCGGTATTGATTCCAAAACCTCTCAGATTAATTACAACAGCTTTATAAATTATTTTGAGCCTTATTTAAAGGCAGGCAAGGACATTCTTTATACCGGCATCTGCACCGGTCTGAGCGGAACCTACAACACCTGTCTTATGGCTGTAAAGGATTTGCAGGAAAAGTATCCGGACAGAAGGATAGTTGTTATTGACTCTATGTGCGACTCGGTCGGACTCGGTATGCTTGTTTATTTTGCCGGTCAGAAATACACTGAGGGTGTTACAATAGATGAGCTTGAGCAGTATATTAATGATATTAAGCTTAAAATCTGCCATTGGTTTATTGTTGAGGATTTAGACCACCTTAAAAGAGGCGGCAGAATTTCTGCTGTTGCCGCTACATTCGGCAAAGCTTTGCAGATAAGACCTCTTCTCAGCGTTGACGATAACGGAAAGCTAATCACCGTAGGCAAGGTAAGAGGTGCGAGCAATGTAATTAATTCGCTTGTTTCGCACTTAGAGCGTGACGCTGAAAATCCAAAGGAGCAGACTGTATTTATCGGTCACGCAGACAACAAAGAAGGAGCGCTTGAGCTGCAGAAAAGAATTAAGGGAATGTGCAAAAAATCAATCATCTGCGACATCGGACCTGTTATCGGCTCTCATGTCGGCTCAGGTATGCTTGCAATCCTTTTCCTCGGCACAAGAAATTTAAAATCATAAAGAATAGATTATAAAGAAAAAACCGCAAAAACGGCTGAGTTTTCGATTTGAAAGCTCAGCCGTTTTGTATCAGTTATGATAATATAACAGACACATCACTGCAACTCCGATAAAAGCACCTATGAACATACCTATGATTATTCCGATAAGCATAATTTTACCTCCTGTACATAATCTGACATTTATTATTTTGAATGTATGCAATAATAGTTAAGGTGAATGTTATGAATAATATTTACATTGATGTTCTGATTACGGTAAACATTTTTATTGATTATTTTCTTCTTATGCTCACAAAGAAAATAATCGGCTCAAATGCAAAGTACCTGAGAATTATAATCGGAAGTGTTGCAGGCGGAGTATTCAGCCTTACCGCCCTGCTCCCCATGCTGCCCTTCGGGCTGAACATTCTCACTGATTTTATAGTTGCAATGCTTTTGATTTTTATTACCTTTGGCAGATGTGAAATAAAAGCTTATATAAAACGGGTTCTTGTATTTTTTACTCTGTCTTTTTTATTCGGCGGAATAATGATTTTTATTTATCTTGCTTTCAAGCCGAGAGGTATGGGGATTTACAATGATGTTATTTACTTTGACATCTCCCCTGTTTTGCTTATAATTCTTACTCTTGTATGCTATTATATTCTGCTGTTGATAAAAAAACTGACGAAAAGCGTTTACAAATCTGATATTCATAATATTGAAATTATCATAAACGAAAAAAGCTATATTTTCAGCGCAAAGCTTGACACGGGCTGCAATGTAAAAGAGCCGTTCTCGGGCAAAAGCGTAATTGTTGCAGAAAAGGAGGTTTTTGAGGATTTTGTTCCGGATAAAACAAAGGTCAGAATAATTCCCTTTACAAGCCTTGGCGGAAGCGGAATACTGCAAGGCTTTTGTGCCGACAGTATTATTATTGACGGAAAGGCGGTTGATAATTCGGTTTACATAGGAATATGCGAAAACATCTTCAAGGGCGATATAAAGGCTATAATTCCAAGCGAGCTGATTAATAACTGACAGGAGAGATTAGAATGGATATTATGCAGATTTTAAGAAAAATAAGACTGTTTTTTAATTTTGACGATGAGGTAATGTACATTAACGGAAGTGAAACCCTCCCTCCGCCGCTCACCAAAGCCGAGGAGGCATCAATAATGCAGAAAATAGTTGACGGCGACGACAACGCAAGAGAGGAGCTTATAACGCATAATTTAAGGCTTGTAGTTTACATTGCAAAGAAGTACGATTCGCCGAGCGCAAGTGCCGAGGATTTGATTTCAATCGGCACAATCGGTCTTATCAAGGCTGTAAAAACCTTTTCGCCCGAAAAGAACATCAAGCTGGCAACATATGCCTCCCGCTGCATTGAAAATGAAATACTGATGTTTTTAAGAAAATCCTCCCAACTGAAAAATGAAGTGTCCATTGACGAGCCGTTGAACACCGATTGGGACGGCAATGAGCTTTTGCTGTGCGATATTTTAGGAAGTGACCCCGACCTTGTAAATAAGGATATTGAAAACGAGCTTGAAAAAAGCCTTGTATTGCAGGCAGTATCTAAATTAAACAAGCGAGAAAGCCTTATAATGGAGCTGAGATTCGGGCTTAACGGCAAAAAAGAGCATACGCAAAAGCAGGTTGCAGATAAGCTCGGAATTTCTCAGTCTTATATTTCCAGATTAGAAAAAAAGATTATACACAGACTGCGCCGTGAGCTTGAAAAGGCTGTGTGATTCAAAAAGAAACGGACGCATAAAACGCCCGTTTCTGCTTATAATATTGCGTCGTTTGAATGTGTAGCTCTGTTTTCGACTCCGTCCTCAATAAAGTCCTCAACACCGTCCATAATCCCATCGTCACGGTTTTCGTAACCCTCGTTTCCGATAATTCCGTCGCCGTCCCTCACTCTGCCGTTTCTTTCAGCCTCGTCCATCTTTGATTCCGCTTTGCTCGTGGTTTCGTTTTTAGAATTTTCTTTCTTGGAGCTTTCGTTGTTGGAGGATGCCGAGCTTGCCGCCTTTGAGGACGCTGAGGTTTGATTATTAGTATTATTCTTTTTACCTCCGCAACCGGTCAGCACCGCAGCAAATGCAACGGTTGCCAGTAATGCAGCAATTATTCTTTTCATAAAATCATCCTTAAATAAAAATAGTGCCTCCGCTTTGAAGGCACTATTATTTATTTGCAATAATTTTTGAATTATGAATTTTAATTTTTATTATCCACAACCTGAATGTGCGGATATGGAATGGTAACGCCGTGCTTTTTAAATTCCTTAAGCACATTTTCCTGCATCATATAGTAAACGCCGTAATAATCATCAGGCACAACCCATACCCACGCTACAATCTGAACACCGCTGTCAAGGTGCTTGTCAACATACACCTTTGGCTCTGGATCCTTTAAAACTCTTTCATCGTGCTTTGCAAGATTAAGAATAATCCTGCGGACAAGATCTATATCATCGTCATAGCTTACTGTATATGAGAGGTCAATTCTGCGGTTTGTCTGACCTGTGCAGTTTGTTACATTGTTAGCGGTGAGTCTTGAATTAGGAATATTGACAATTTTGTTGTCAAAGGTATGTATCTGTGTGGAAAAAATCCTTATACTTCTTACATAACCCTTTATACCCTCAAATTCAAGAATATCGCCTGCAACAAACGGCTTGCTTATGAGAATGACTACGCCGCTGGCTACATTTCCGAGCGACTCCTGCAAGGCAAGACCTGCGGTAATTGCAGCCGCCGCAAAGGTTGTAATAATTGACGAAACATTTACTCCGATTGTGGAAAGCGCAGTCATTGCAACCACCGCATATGCCACAATTTTTAAGATTGAGAATAAGAATGTAACAACCGTGCGCTCAATTTTGCTTTTTTCAAGAATTTTTCTAATCAGCTTGAGCAAAAATTTGACAAGCAGGTAGCCCACTACCAATACAATCAGAAAAATCACTATTTTGGGAAGATATTTTTCGCAAAACGAATTAAAAGCAGCTATTAAATCAAAATCACCCATTATATCACCACTCTACAGCTCAATTATATGTTCTGAAATTTTCTTTCCGTTATCCCAGATTGAAATATAGAAATTTCCGTTTTCGTCTAAAGAAATGCACTTTCCGTTCTTTACACCGTTTGTATAGTCCGCAACATCAATGAAAGAGCCGTTTTTGTCAAATCTTGCGCCATAGCCTGTCGGAGAATTACTCTCCCATCTGCCTATGTGCATTGTGCCGTCTGAGGTTCTGTAGCCTACTCCTGCGCCGCTCCGCATATTTTCTTTCCATTCGCCGACATAGTTAATATCGCCGTTTTTGTAGTAAAATACACCAAATCCGTCACGCTTGCCCTGTGCATAATCACCGTCATAGGCGGTAATTCCGCTTGGCGACTCGGTTCTTCCTCTGCCTGTGCGCAAGCCGTTATCGTCAACAGCGCCGTAATACTTGTAATCACCCGAAGATGTACTTACAACAGCGTCGGACTTTTTATCCTCCTCAGTGGTAACAACATCAACAGCATCATCAGCGTCATCAACAGAAGCTGTGCTTTCTGTTTTTGTCAATATTTGTTCATCATCTTCTGAAATTACATCAGGCGTTTCATCGCAGGCATTGTTGATTTCAGGAGAATTTTCAGCCTCTTCATCTGCAACCTCAACACCCGAATGTTCAATTATCTGACCGAAAAGGTTTTTGTTGGTCTTGTGCGCCTCTTCAAGAATTTTCTCAATTCTGTCATAGGCAGTAATCTGCGGTGCTGGCTCTGTAAATGTATCCTCAAGATATTCAAGCTTTGATAAATCAATAGCATTTTCAGGCTGATAACCCGGCAGGAACTTATCCTCTTCAAGCGCAAGTCTGTTCTGCTCAGGCTCAGCTTCCGGCTGCTCCTTTTCTTTAGTTAAAAAAGCAGGTGCAAACGAGCTGTCATACCATATCATTCCTTTGTTGGAATAGACGAGGGCAGCGCAGTTATTATCAGGGTTTTTATCTGACGGAAAAAGAGTTTCACTGCTGACCTTGCGGTTATTTCGGAAGGTAATTTTCTCTAAGGTAATAACACCGTCAAGCTTTTTCGGTGAAACGGTGCTGATTCTTTCGCCCTCAATGCTTTTGTCAAAATACTCCGTTCTTATCCATAAATGCGAGCTGTCAAAAAACTGCTTTTTATATACGGTAGCGTTTTCCGTATAATACCTCACGCAGTAAATTCCTCCTGTTTCCCGCTTTACAGACTGATACGGACGGAGATTTTTTGTTACTTTCCAAGACAAAGGCTGATTCTTGCTCATCTTATAGGAAAGCTTATACGAAACCTCGTCCAAAGAGATGTCGGTATCGTCTGACTGCGGTCGGTGGTTTGAGTTAAAATAATTTGCACGGACTCCTGCAAGTGCGTCATTTTTAAAATCAAGCTTTTCAAAATCAGATACACAGACAGAATAAAAAATCATATCCCTTGTCAATTCCTGCCGAGAGGTTATCATAAGGCGAAAATCCTTTCAAATAAGAATACAAAGTCAGGGCGAACATAGTCCGCCCCGACGCTTAATACCGAATAAATTAAATCGGAATATATCAGATAGAAATGGTCATAGCAACTCTGTAAAGGTCCTCGTCAAATACACGCTCCATATCAAGAGCCTCGTTAATGTCGAGGTCAACGATTTTGCCGCCGTTCATTGCTACAACACGGTTACCGATATTCTGCTCAAGCAGCTCAACAGCCCTGAAGCCCATTTGGCTTGCAACAACTCTGTCACGAAGTGTAGGTGAACCGCCACGCTGAACATGACCGAGGATTGTGGCACGGGTTTCAATGCCGAGTCTGTTTTCTACATAATTTGCAAGCTCTGCTACCTTGCCTACGCCCTCGGCAACAACAACGATAAAGTGCTTTTTACCTGTTTTCTGAGTGTTTATAATTCTCTGAATAACATCTCTTTCAATGTTATAAGGAACCTCGGGAACAAGAATAGCTGTTGCGCCGGTTGCAATACCTGTCTGCAAAGCAATATCACCGCAGCGTCTGCCCATAACCTCAACGATTGAGCAACGGTCGTGTGACTGAGCTGTATCACGGATACGGTCAACCATCTGGATAGCTGTATTCATAGCTGTGTCAAAGCCTACTGTATATTCTGAACAAGCAATATCATTATCAATAGTTCCGGGAATACCGATACAGTTGATTCCTGCATTAGTAAGAGCACGGGCACCCTTGAACGAGCCGTCGCCACCGATTACAACAACACCCGAAACATCAATACTTCTGCAAAAATCAGCAGCTCTCTTAATACCGGCAGGAGTAGCGTATTCGTCGCTTCTTGCAGTGTAAAGCATTGTACCGCCAAAGCCGATAATATCTGATACGCTGCGAAGATTCATTTCCTGAACATCGCCGTTAAGCAAGCCGTTGTATCCACGGTAAACACCGTAAACTCTCATTCCTTTATTTATACCTGCACGAACTACTGCTCTGACAGCGGCATTCATACCGGGGGCGTCACCGCCGCTTGTTAATACTGCTATTGATTTCTGAGCCATTTTATTATACCTCCATAAGGTTTTTTACCTTTTAATTATAATACAATATTTCACCCTTTACAAGAGTAATTTACTATTTTATTAAAAAAAATAAACTTTTTACATCATTTTGCGTTTTTGTAAATATAGTTTGTATGAAATTCGTGCGTTATTGACTTTACAGTATTCAGGATATATAATATATGTAAATTAATGGATAATTCCGCATTTAAAAATATATTCGGAGGTACTTATGACAAAGCTATATCTTGCCATTCCCTGTTACAATGAAGAAGATGTGCTCAGGGACTCGGCTTCGAAGCTCTCGGATAAATTCAGTAAAATGATACACGACGGAAAAATTACGCACGACAGTAAAATCGTATTTATTGACGACGGCTCAAAGGACAGAACCTGGAGCATTATCTGTGAGCTGCACAGCGAAAACCCCGTATTTCAGGGCATAAAATTATCTCGCAACCGAGGTCACCAGAACGCCCTGCTCTGCGGTCTTATCACTCTCAAGGACAAGGCTGACGCTGTTATTTCCATTGACGCCGACCTTCAGGACGACATCAACACCTTTGACGAAATGGTTGAAAAATACGAAAACGGCTGTGATGTTGTTTACGGTGTGCGTTCCAAGCGTGAAACAGACACATTTTTCAAGAGATTTACTGCTGAGGCTTTTTATAAAATTCTCAACAAAATGGGCGCAAAGGTTATTTTTAACCATGCTGATTTCAGACTTATGAGCAGACGGGCGCTCAATGCCTTTGCCGAATACAAGGAAACCAACATCTTTTTAAGAGGAATGGTGCCGCTTATCGGCTACAAGTCAGACATAGTTACATATGAGCGTTTTGAAAGGCTGGCAGGCGAAAGTAAATATCCGCTCAAAAAGATGCTTGCTCTTGCCTGGGAGGGTATTACATCTCTTAGTATTCAGCCAATCAGAATGATAACGGGACTTGGTACAGTTGTGTTTGCCGTAAGCATTATTATGATAATTTACAGTCTTGTCAGCTACTTTTTAGGCTTTGCGGTAAGCGGCTGGGCAAGTATTCTCTGCTCTATCTGGGCTATCGGCGGACTTCAGATTCTTGCTATCGGCATTATAGGAGAGTACATCGGCAAGATTTATCTGGAAGTCAAAAGGCGTCCGAGATTTATTGTTGAGAAATTTCTTGAGGACTGACAATACAACGACAACATAATAATAAAAAACAACAGAAAATGCCTTTCGTTCTTTGCGAAGGGCATTTAAAGAGGGGTAACAATGAATCTTGAAAAACTAAAAAGCCGCAATCCGTCAATGGATATTGTAAGAATTGTGGCGGTGCTTTGTGTAATCAGTATCCACTTCTTTTATCATTCGGGTTTCTATTACACAACAATTGACAATCCTGCAATGTACCTTGCAACAGTGCTGCGCACATTATTCTCTGTGTGCGTACCCTTGTTTATGATACTTTCCGGCTACCTTTTATGCAACAAAACGCTGAAAAAAGGCTATTATTCGGGCATAAGAAAAACAATTATAGTGTATATATTCGCAGCAATAGCGTGTATCATCTATAAATCCTGCATAGGTACATATGAGCTTACAGGACTGACATTCTTTACCGGAATACTGGATTTTTCCGGCGCAAATTATTCGTGGTACATTGAAATGTACATAGGGTTGTTTTTGCTTGTTCCGTTTCTCAATCTTATTTATAAAAATCTTGACGGCAGAAAGCAGAAGAATATTCTGCTTATAACGCTGATAGCAATGACAATTCTTCCCTCAATTATAAATGCATTTAAGTATGATTCGCTTGAATGGTGGGCAAACCCTGCTTCGGATAACAATATGCAAAAGCTTATTCCGAGCTGGTGGGTAGGAATTTTCCCTCTCACCTACTATTTTACCGGTTGCTATATCCGTGAATTCGGCACAAAAATTAAAACCCGTTACCTTGTAATTGCTCTTGTTACGGCAATTTTTGCGTTCGGAACCTTTAATTTTTACAGAAGCTATGGCGTTACATTCAGGACAGAAAACTATGTTTATTGGAGCGGTATTGAGCCGTATGTAATGTCTGTGCTGATTTTTCTTATAATAAGCAAGCTGAAGCTCGAAAATATTAATGTTAAAGCAAAATTTGCACTCTGGAAAATTTCAGACCTTGTGCTTGGAGTTTATCTTTTATCGTTTATTTTCGACTCAATTTACTATTACGAAATTCTTAACAAAAATACGCCTGATTTTTATGCAAGATTTCCGTATATGCCTCTGATGATTTTATGCGTTTTTGTAAGCTCACTGCTTGCGTCATTCATAATTAATCTGATTGCGGCAGGAATTGAATTTTGTTGGAAAAAAATATCGGATTTCGTAAAAAGAAGAAAAAGCAGAATAAAATGTAAAGAAGAAGAGGAATATAACGCAAAGCATTAATCTGACAATATTTTCCTATATTTTTAGTTATATGCTTTTAGTAATATAAAAATTTTACTATTTTCTCTCATTTCTTCAAAAGCATCCGGGAATGAATAATTTACTTGAATTTTCCGGGTTATTATGCTATACTATACAGTGCAGTATTTTCAAATAAATAAATTTATACCATTTTCACACAAATAAATATTATGCGGTGAAAGTATATCTCGGGGGTTATTTATGGATTTTATGAAACTTTACAATGAATGGTTGGAAAACGCTGTTGAAGACGCTGACCTTATTGCTGAGCTTGAAAGCATAAAGGACAACGAAGAGGAAATTCACGAGCGTTTTTACAAGTCGCTCACCTTTGGCACAGCAGGCCTGAGAGGTGTTTTGGGTGCCGGTACTAACAGAATGAACATTTATGTTGTTCGCCAGGCTACTCAGGGACTTGCAAACTACATTCTTCAAAAGTATGGCAAGGGTGCTGTTGCAATTTCTCACGACAGCAGAATTAAAGCTGACCTCTTTATGCTTGAGGCTGCAAGAGTGCTTGCCGGCAATGGAATTAAGGTTTATATTACTTCTGAATTACAGCCTACGCCTGTACTTTCGTATCTGGTTCGTTACTTTAAGTGTCAGGCAGGCATTATGGTTACAGCAAGCCACAACCCTGCTAAATACAACGGTTACAAGGCATACGGCGAGGACGGCTGTCAGATGACAGATGTTGCCGCAGGTATTGTTTATGATGAAATCTGCAAGCTCGATATGTTCAAGGATGTAAAGGTTGCCGATTTTGACGAAGCCTTGAAAAGCGGTCTTATTGAATATGTTTGTGATAATGTATATGACACCTACCTTGAAAAGGTAATGGAACAGCAGGTAAATCCCGGTATTTGTAAGGGTGCGGACTTAAAGGTGGTTTACACTCCACTTAACGGTGCAGGCAACAAGCTTGTAAGAAAGGTGCTTAATAAAATTGGCGTCGAGGAAATCACAGTAGTTCCAGAGCAGGAATTACCTGACGGTAACTTTACTACCTGTCCATACCCGAATCCCGAAATCAAAGAGGCTCTTCAGAAGGGCATTGAGCTTTGCGAAAAGGTACAGCCTGACCTTCTTCTTGCAACCGACCCGGACGCAGACCGTGTGGGCATTGCAGTTAAGGATTATGACGGCAGCTACCGCCTTATCTCAGGTAACGAGGACGGTATTATGCTTACCGATTATATTCTTTCTTCACGCAAGGCAAACGGCACACTTCCTGAAAAGCCTGTTCTGGTTAAGACAATCGTTACAACAAAGCTTATCAACAAGCTTTGCGAAAAGTACGGCTGTGAGCTTAAGAATGTACTTACAGGCTTTAAATACATCGGTGAAATTATCCTTAACCTTGAAAAGACCGGCGAGGAAAACAGATATGTATTCGGCTTTGAGGAAAGCTACGGCTACCTTGCAGGAACCTATGTCCGTGACAAGGACGCAGTTGTAGCGTCAATGCTTGTTTGCGAAATGGCCGCATTCTTTAAAAAGCAGGGCAAGTCGCTTGCACAGGTAATTGACTCCCTCTATGAGGAATTCGGCTACTACCTCAATCACACCTCAGCATTTGAATTTGAGGGTGCGGCAGGTATGGAAAAGATGAACAACATTATGGCTGAAATCAGAGAGAATCTGCCGACAGAGATTGACGGCAGAAAGGTTGTCAAGGTTTCCGATTATCTCCTTAAGTATGAGCTTGACACAGCAACAGGCACTAAGACAGCCATTGACCTCCCTACCTCAAATGTAATTTCATTTGCTCTTGAGGGCGACAACGAGGTTATTATCCGCCCGAGCGGCACAGAGCCGAAGATTAAGACATATATCACAGCAGTCGGCAAGAACTTTGACGATGCAGAAAGCATCAAAGACAGCCTTGTAGAAGCATCTAAAAAGCTCCTCGGCATTGAATAAGTTTTAATGTACAAAAATTCAGCGGTATCGTTTTCGGTACCGCTATAAAAATTTTGCTTTTCAAAAATAAAGCTAAAGCCTGTCAACCTATTATGATTTTATCGGGTTGACAGGCGTTTTTTATTTTTTTGAGAGAAAAACAGCCCATGGAGCTTAAGCCACGGGCTGTTTTGTTATGACTCTGAAATTGTAAGATTTGCTTTATAGGAGCCGGACACCCAACACGAAGAGCCGTTTTCTATAGCAAATGTAACGGGCATTGAAACCGAACCTTTCATTCCGTCTGATGCGGAAACATCAATCACCGCTGTGATGTCTGAGGCATTCAGCGAGTCAATCTGACTGCTCGTACCGTAAACTGTGACTTCAAGACTTTTCTGCGTTACCTCAGCGGAATAGCCTGACGCAAGACCTTGAACGGTAAACTTCTCAACAACGAGCTTTTTGCTTGATAATGACGATAAATCAAGCGTAACCTTTGCAGTTGAGGTATTGCTGATATTCTTGCAATCAGTCGGAATTTCAACAGCCAGATCAAATGTTGTCTTGGTATTAGTAAGCGTTGTGAAATCAATAGGCGCAAGGCTTACCGAATCTGTTTTAACGAGTACATCATCAGTACCTGCAAGCATTATTGAGGACGGTTCAACAGAAATCATATCGTCAGTAATCTGCAAGCCTGACGGCAGATTAGTGAATACAGGTTTCAAGGGAACTTCCTTTTCAGGCAGAACAGAAATTGCAGCCTCAACTGTTTTAAAATCAAGGGAAAGCAAGTCTGTTTTAATTTCCTGACCCTCAGAATTATATAATTTAATATCAGCATCAACCTTTTGTGATGAGTTAAGAGTGCCGTCAATGTCAGCGCTTGCCACTACCTTGGCAATCTTGGATACCTCTGACTGTGGACCGGAAATATATACGGTTTTTGAAGACAGTGTAGTTGACGCATAGTATCCGTCATCAACCTTGTAAACGACATTTTCCTGAATATCAAAGGTTGCCTCTCTCAGATAGTCAATATATACATCAATAGTTGACGGCTTTATTGAAGAAGAAATCTGAAAATCGCTGTAAGGGTTGTTTTTTGAGGCATTAAGATACAATGTATAGTTACCTGCTGAATCAACATAGTTTGCAGCTGCTTTCACAGTAATATCCGACGCCTGCAATGATCCCACAACTGCTCTGTTGCCTGTTACTGTAAGCGATGCGGTATAATCACTGCCGGAAAAAACCTGCAAGCCGTTATTTACAGCCTCGTCAGAAAGCTCCACCTGAACGGGTATGCCCGAAATAGTAAGACTTGTATCGTTACCTGTGCTGATACTCATAATTATCCAGATGGAAAGAGAAATGACTACAGATAAAATAAATAAAAAATTAGTGCTTTGAATATAAGCCTTGAAACCTTTGGCTTTGCTTTTATTTTCCTTCATCCGACTTCCTCCTTATCTTCTGGAGTAAACCGGCAGCCATAGAATCATCATCAGTATTTTCAAGCAACAACGACTCAAGCTTGATAACAAGCTCATCCCGTGTGAAATTACGGAGAAGAACGCCGTTGATTGCAAGAGAAATTACACCGGTTTCTTCGCTGACAATCAAAACCACAGCGTCGCTCTGCTCACTGATTCCGAGTCCTGCTCTGTGCCTTGTTCCGAGATTAATATCAACATTCTTATTATCTGTCAGCGGCAGAATACATCCTGCAGCAAAGAGCTTGCCGTCACGCACAATACTCGCACCGTCGTGAAGAGGTGCCTTATTGAAAAATATATTTCCAAACAGAGCAACAGAAGTGTCAGCGTTAATTATTGTTCCGGTTGCCGCAATATCAGAAAGCTTTGTTTCTCTTTCAAAGACAAGCAAAGCACCTGTTTTTGAGCGTGAAAACAATAAAGCTGTATCAGCAGCGTCAATAATTGACTTTTTAACAGCAATTTTCCAATCGTCACTTTTTTCACGATGCGCTAACAGCTTGATATACTTTTTATAGGTGTTATTCCTGCCCATCTGCTCAAGATATTTTCTGATTTCAGGCTGAAATATAATTGCAACAAGCACAACAGCTGCCTCAAAAAATGTTCTCAAAAGCGAAGTAAGCATCATCAATCCAAAAAGTGATGAGAATAAATATATAACAAGAAGTGCTACTACACCTTTTAAAAGCTGTGCGGCACGGGTTTCTTTTACAAGCTTGAAAAGGCTGAAAATAACGAATGCTATTGCAATAATGTCAATAATATCTCTGATTTCAATGGTTTTTAGCACTGCAAATACATTTTGTAGCCATTCCATCATTTCAACCTCCTCTGTTCTTCATTATATTTTAACACATAACAGTATTGAATTGCAACCTTTTTTACATTCTTTTGTAATTATTTATTTGACTGATTGAATTTACAAGATAATTAACTTCGTTTTGAGTTGTGAAAGACGAAATTACCGCTCTTACAGTTCCTTTTTCGAGTGTACCGAAGCACTTGTGAGCAAGAGGAGCGCAATGGAGTCCTGCTCTTACCGCAATGTTAAATCTATCATTAAGAATTTGTGCCGTTTTTTCGCTGTCTATATTCTTTAAATTAAATGAAATTACGGGTACAAATCCATTTTTGTCTGGTTTTTTCGTGTAAAGTTCAATATCCTTGATTTTAGATAATCCGTCATAAAGATTTCTTGCAAGTCTGATTTCATAATCAAATATACCTTGCGGCGTTTTTCTCATAACATACTTAATGCCCTCATTCAGACCGGCAATACCTATTAAATTATGAGTACCGCTTTCAAATTTATCTGGTAAAATGTCAGGTTGATTTACCTGAGCAGAAAGACTGCCTGTTCCCCCTTGTATAAGACTTTCCGGTATAACCTTGCTGTTTATAATAAGAAGTCCTGTTCCCATAGGGCCGTACAGTCCTTTATGCCCTGCCGTGCAGAGATAATCAATATCTGAATTTTTCAAGGAAATAGGAATTAAGCCTGCTGTCTGTGCTGCATCAACGCAAAAAAGTATTCCGTTTAATTTACATAATGCAGCAATTCTTTCTATAGGCAGCCTTATGCCGAACACATTTGAGGCGTGCGTGCATATAACAAGCTTTGTGTTCTCCTTGAACGCTTTTCTGAAATTATCAACTGTTTTTTCATTATCAGGGTAATCAACCTGCGCAATGCTGTATTCTACGCCCCTGTTTTTTAAAAATTCAAGCGGACGAACTACCGCATTATGCTCATATGATGATATTACTGCGTGATCTCCCGATTTCAGAATGCCCTTGATAACAGTATTCAGCGCAGTAGTACAATTATTTGTAATAATTATATTTTCAGAATTGTCAATATCAAAGAGCGTGGCGGCATTATTTCTGCATTCAAATAAAACCTCAGACGCTTTCATAGCCATATTATGTCCGCCTCTGCCGGGGTTAGCGCCGATTTTTGTAATTGCGTAATTAACCGCATTCACAACAGATTTAGGCTTTGGAAAGGTCGTTGCACCGTTATCAAAATAAATCATTCCAAATCAGCAGGAAACACTCCCTGCACAGGAATATTCATTGCCCTTAAAATCTCAGTGCTTTCTTCAATTCTGCCGATAACAAGTAAGCTGTAACCGCACGAACCACTCCTGTACTGAGCAGGTGTGCGTATTATTTTTGTACCTATCCCCCGTCTTCTTAGAGCCTCTCTGCCTCTCTGAGTATAGGTTAGTGTATTAAAAACAAAGATTGCTTTATTCATATTATTCACCACTTTATATTTAAAATATCTGTTTTTATCTGTATTTTCAGATATATATTTCTCCCTGTTACATAATATGAATATAAGCTTATCCGGTTATATTATTTTGTCAGAAATTACAGACAGAGCAAAAGCGACACTCATAAGAGTGCCGCTATGCAATAAAACTATTAATTATTTAAGATAGTCTGATGTGCCGCCGATCTGACCGTTAATACCAGTGAAACCATTTGCGCAGCATACATATACTCTCATATTTGCCTTACCGATGCTTGAAACAGTAAGTGTTCCGTTTGTTACATTCTGAGTATCACCTGTAACTGCATCAATATAAGTGCCGTTAGGAATGTTCTTGAATGTAGCGCCGCTTGAAACTGTTACGAGTGCAAGGCTGTCAATTCCGTCTTCAGCACTTGTGTAACGGCGGATATAAGACATATCACCATCTGTTACATATGTGCTTGAAGCTGTGTACTGACCTTTTTGGAGAGCAGGAATAGCTCTTCTGATAGCGTTAAGCTTAGAAAGATGCTTACTGAGCGGGCTTGCAAGTGTATCTGCAACTGTACCGGATGCTGTATACTCACTGAAGTCAGTAGCTGTTACATCGCCCTCAAGATAATCACCGAAGTAAGCACGACCTGTTGTAGAAAGAGGTGCATTAGGACCAACATCAATAACTGCGCCCTTCATAAACTCAACCTCTGAACCATAGTAAACGCAAGGAATACCACGGAATGTGAACATAAGGTCAAGGTTTTCAGCCCATGTCTGTGTACCGCCGGCAAAACGGGATTTCTCATCAGGCTGCTCAGGAGCATAGTCGTGAGAATCAACATACATTACATTGTAGGTTGCATCATTGTAGTACTGATCTGTGCTCTTTGCAAAGTTATAAGCACTGCTTGCATTACCAAACATTCTGTGCATCTGGAAGTCGATAGCCTCCATACCGGATGCCATAGATCTGTCAGGTTTATGATATGTGATACCGTTAAGGTAAGCATTGTCTGATGTTGGCTCGTCAGTAGGATCATCTTCTTCAAGATAGTGGTCAAATACAACATTCATATTGTTGTTGATATCTTCGAGACTTGATCCCCAGCTCCATAAGTTAGCCCACTTGGGGTTAGACTCTTTCCATGTATAGTAAGGTGAAGATTCCTCTGCATGACCACGGTACCAGATCTGTGTATAACGGGTGCAGATTTCGCCGAACATAAGGAAGTGGTTGTTTCCGCTCGACTTGGCTGCATCATACAACTGATCATTATACATAAGGTTAAGGGCAAGTCTTGGTACATGTCTTACTGTATCAACACGGAAGCCGTCAACACCCATAGATATATAGTCTGAATATACATCTACTATGTGCTCAGCAACAGCCGGATTTTCTGTATTGAGGTCAACACAGTCACCTGCAATCTGAGCAAATTTACAGGTCCAGTCATCCCAGTTAAGGCTCTGGAAATAACCTGAATGGTAGTAGTTGTCTACATTATACTTATCACTCTGTGAAAGCTTATGTATATCATAGTCCTGAGCTCCAGGTAAACTACCGACAGAGTTACCGTCACCGCCGGAATAATCGACGTTCTTCATAATGTTAAGTCTTTCCTGATACTGAACGAAAGGCTTCTGTGCCCAGTACTCCTCAGGTGAATTAAGACCGTAAGTGCTGAGAAGTAAATCTGTAGGAATCATTGATTCCTCAATACTTGAAAGATCCTTAGTAAAATCCCTTTCAAAAATATTACAGAAATAAGCCTCACCAAAGTTACCTGTATGCTGGAAAACTACGTCCTGAATAATCTTCATACCCTTTGAATGAGCTGCGTCAATAAGATCCTGAAATGTAAAATCAGTACTCTCATAACGAGCATCAGGAGTTGAGAAGTCCATTGCGTGATAGCCGTGATAGTCATAGCCTGATCCGTTGGTAACTACAGGAGTAATCCAGATTGCTGAAAAGCCGAGCGCTTTGATATAGTCGAGCTTATCTGCAAGACCTTTAAAGTCACCACGCCATGCAGGGTCTGAATCGGGGTTGTTAGCCTGTGAGTCATCCCAGCAGTGAACATTGTTACCTGAATCACCGTCATAGAAACGGGTTGTCATTACAAAGTAGATAGACTCTTCACGCATATCAACTGAACTAACTGGGTCTACATCATCAGGATTATGGTTTGTCCATCTATTGTTTCTGTACCACCACTCGCCGGTGGTTCTTCTTAATTCGCGTGAATACTGATTGCCGTCTTTATCTGTAAAAATCATATTTACAGCGGTAACATCGTTGATTACATAGGTAAACCAACCGTTAGAAGAAGCAGTCATTTTCTCACCCGGATACGAGTCAGACATTGCACTGTTTGTCGGAAGTGAATTCCAAAGATAAACATATGGCTGTGCAAGTTCGCTGTTCTGATAATGAATAGTAATGCCTGTTCCTGCTGATGCGCCAACCTCTTCGATTGACTCATCAGCAGCATTTACAGATACTATGCCCATTGCTACAACGAGCATTACAGAAAGTACTAATGCACACCATTTTTTAATTTTTGTCATAATAGTACCTCAATATATTTTAGCTTAAAAATTATACCTTATTGGCAACCATGACCTGAAGCATTGTTGCATCAATAACATCGAGTACGCCATTGCCGTCAATATCACATATCTTGAAGTCATATGTCATACCTGCATATTCTGCAATGATCATCTGGAGATATGTAACATCATTTACATTGATAATGCCGTCATTGTTGCAGTCGCCAAGCTTAACAGGTGAAGTTGTCGGCTGAACAGATGTTGTAGGCTGAACAGATGTTGTAGGCTGAACAGATGTTGTAGGCTGTACAGATGTTGTAGGCTGTACAGATGTAGTCGGCTGTACAGGAGATGTTGTAACAGGTACATTAGTATCTGCTGTGTAGGTGTATTTTTTAGAAATTGTTGAGTTGTCAGAGCCCTGAACAAATACTTCTACTGTGTATGTTCCTTTTACTTTCGGAACAAATGAATAAGAATTTTTAAGTGTGTAATAAGGAATGTTCTTGTTGCCGTTAGGATCTGTTACCACATACTTGTAGAAAAGAAGGTTTGTACCAGTTTTACCGCCGCCTGCAAGTACCTTAACTGTAGCTGTTGTGTTGAGCTTGATGAAGTTAAGGTCCATAGGATTAACACTTTTGATAATCGGCTTAACGAGAGTTGAATCGTCTGCAACAGTAAGAGTGAGTGAACGCTCGTTTGTATTTCCTTTTGTGTCTGAATACTCAAACTTAATTGTATATGTACCTACTGCTGAAGGAGTCCATACATAAGAATTAGCTGAGCTCATAGGAGAAACTACAGTGCCGTTTACAGAAATCTGATAGCTGATAGTTGCACCTACACGGCTGTTTGCTGTTGTTGAAAGAGTAACAGCTGTGCCTGTGTAAATAGTGCTTGGCGAATCAGCAGTATAAGAGATTACCTGAATATCGCTCCTGTCATATGCTGACCATTTGCCTTCTTTAAGGTCATAAATCATACCGTCGCCTGCATAAGTAATAGTTCCGGTCTGACCGGCACCGTTGTTACTGTTGTTAAAGATGACATTCTTGAAATCACCTGTGAGTGTATAAGCATATACATCATCTTCAACCTTTTCCATAGCCACACCGGGCCAAGCTGCGTTGTTGCTGGCACCATCTGTCCACATATAGCAGTGCAGATTTGTCCAGCCGTTGTTTGCACGAACATATACAGTATCTCCTGTTGCTGCTGATACTGCCATACTGCCCGCACAAACTGTCGATACTGCGAGCATAATACAGAGTATTAAGCTGAGTACCTTGTGCTTTTTTGTTACCATAAGAATTTCCTCCAAATATTATTATTATGGTTTTGCGGAAAATATAATTCCACATTCTGACAGTTTTATTATACAATAATGTTCGTGAACGTTTTTTCTGATATAGAATTATTAAATTTTCTGTCATACAAATTTTACAGGATTATTTTGTATATAATAAACAAAAAGAGTACACAAAGCAAGAATTAATGTCGATATGCACAATGCAAAGTTCGCGTTTTAGTGAAAGATACAGGATTACAATTTTTTAATTTTTTCCCAGTAAGCCCTGTATGCCTGTTCATTTTTATTATCTCCGTACTCGTAATAAACGCTGTTTTTGATAATATCCGGCAAATATTGCTGATTTACATAGTGATTGGGAAAGTCGTGAGGATAGCTATAAAATTGTCCTTTGTTGTCATTATCTTCCCCATCGTAGTGCATATTCTGGAGTTGACGAGGAACAGGACCGTATTTCCCCGCCTTTAAATCCTGCATTGCCCTGTTTATTCCCAGATATGCCGAGTTTGATTTCGGTGCATTGCATACCATAATTACAGCGTCAGCAAGTGGTATCCTTGCCTCGGGTAATCCTACAGCCTGGGCAATGTCAACACAGGCTTTCACAATGGGTATAAGCTGCGGATAAGCAAGTCCGACATCCTCGCAGGCGCAAACCATAAGTCTGCGACAGGCACTCGGCAAATCGCCTGCCTCCAGCAGTCTTGCCAGATAATGCAAGGCGGCGTTGCTGTCACTGCCTCGCATACTTTTCTGATACGCTGAGATAATATCGTAATGCTCGTCGCCGTCCTTATCATAACGGACTGCGCTTTTCTGAACAAGCTCGGCAACGCTCTCGTCAGTAACTCTTTTTACTCCGTCAGCCTCATCAGCCACTAAAACAGAAAGCTCAACCGCATTCATAGCCTTTCGCACATCTCCGCCGCAGCCCTGCGCTATTTTTTTTCGACAGCTTTCGGGAAATTCCACCCTGATATTCTGCTCTTCTGCAAGAAAATCAGCCGCCCTTTCCACCGCCTTTTCTATTTCGTCAGGCGGTACTGACTTAAATTCAAATACGGTAGAACGGCTCAGTATTGCATTATATACATAAAAATAGGGATTTTCAGTTGTTGACGCAATAAGGGTGATTGAGCCGTTTTCTATGTATTCAAGCAGAACCTGCTGCTGCTTTTTATTAAAATACTGAATCTCGTCAAGATACAGTAAAATTCCGTTCACGCCCGAAAAAGTGTTCAGCTCGGAAACAACCTCTTTAATATCAGCGGTTGAGGCTGTTGTGCCGTTGAGTTTTTTTAATGTTCTGTTTGTTCTTTTTGCTATGTAAGTTGCAAGAGTTGTTTTGCCCACTCCTGACGGTCCGTAAAAAATAAGATTCGGAATTTCTCCGCTTTCTATTATTTTGCGAAGCGGCTTATTTGCTCCGAGCAAATGCTTTTGTCCTACAATATCATCAAGAGATTGCGGTCTGATTCTGTCTGCAAGAGGAGTATTCATATTTTAGCCTCGTTTCAAATTGGTATATATCCTATAGTACATTTGTTCGTATGATTTGTCAAGAAATTTGTAAAAAAATCCGTTCCGCCAAAGTCCTGACGGAACGGAAATATGCTTTTTATTAGGTATTAGTATGAATTATTCGTAAAGCGGATACTTCTTACAGATTTCTTCAACGCCTGCTCTTACCTTGTCGGCGCTGTTTTCAAAATCATTGAGTACAAGAGTGATATACTCGGCAATCTTGTCCATATCCTCTTCATTAAGACCTCTTGTTGTAACAGCGGCAGTACCGATGCGAACACCGCTTGTAACAAACGGAGAACGAGGCTCGCCGGGGATAGTGTTCTTGTTTACGGTGATGTAGCATTCGTCAAGACGAGCCTCAAGCTCCTTGCCTGTAACATCTGTGTCACGCAAATCAAGAAGAAGTACATGGTTATCTGTACCGCCCGAAACAAGCTTGTTGCCTCTCTTGAGAAGTCCCTCTGCAAGAGCCTTGCAGTTGGAAACGATTTTAGCTCCGTACTCCTTGAACTCAGGCTTTAATGCCTCGCCAAAGCAAACTGCTTTAGCTGCGATTGTATGCATAAGCGGACCGCCCTGTGTGCCGGGGAAAATAGCCTTGTCAATCTGCTTTGCAAATTCCTCGCGGCAAAGGATAAGACCGCCCCTCGGTCCACGGAGAGTTTTATGAGTGGTAGTTGTAACAAATTCGCAGTAAGGAACAGGATTCGGATGTACACCTGCTGCAACAAGACCTGCAATATGAGCCATATCTACCATAAGATATGCACCGACCTCGTCTGCAATTTCACGAAGCTTTGCAAAATCAATAATTCTCGGATAAGCAGACGCACCTGCTACAATAAGCCTTGGCTTACATTCCTTTGCAATTTCAAGCACCTTATCATAATCAATTCTGTGCGTATCGGGATCAACGCCGTACGGCACAAAGTTAAAGTACTTTCCCGAAATATTTACAGGTGAACCGTGTGTGAGGTGACCGCCCTCGTTAAGATTCATACCCATAACGGTATCTCCGGGATTAAGCATTGCAAAGTAAACTGCTGTGTTAGCCTGAGCACCCGAGTGCGGCTGAACATTTGCGTGTTCTGCGCCGAAAAGCTCGCAAGCTCTTTTGCGTGCGATTTCCTCAACCACATCGACGCACTGGCATCCGCCGTAGTAACGCTTTCCGGGATAGCCCTCAGCATACTTATTTGTAAGCAAGCTGCCCATAGCCGCCATTACAGCAGGAGAAACGATGTTTTCGCTTGCGATAAGCTCAAGATTTCTTCTCTGTCTTTTAAGCTCGGCTGTCATAGCCTCTCCCACAGCAGGATCATAACTGTTAAGAAAATCAAGTGCTGCGATATTTGTTTTTTCACTCATAATTATTCCCCTTTATATTATTTTTTATATTTAAGCATCATAAACAGATGATAAAGCCTTATTCTTCAGTGCATACAAATCATCAAGAGTACTTACTCTTCCCGACTGATTTCTCAGCTCAGCCGCACCACGCATACCCTTGAAATATCCTGCAATCAGCTTTCTTGCCTGCAGCATAGCCATATGCTCTCCCTTGTATTCAACCATTTTTTCAATGTGCCTGCACATAACATCAAGCTTTTCTTCAAGGGTGGGTGGATTAATAATGCAATCGGGATTTTCAAGATATGAATTTATTTCTGAAAAAATCCACGGGTTTCCCAGTGTAGCCCGTCCGACCATAACAAGAGAACAGCCGGTATAATCCATTACCTCCTTAGCCTTTTGGGCGGAGGTGATGTCGCCGTTTGCAATTACGGGAATTGAAACTGCATTATTGACCTCTTTTATAATATCATAGTCAACAGGAGGCTTGTAGTATTGCGCCCTTGTTCTGCCGTGAATTGTAATTGCCGCTGCGCCTGCCTGCTCGCAAATTTTAGCTACCTCAACAGCATTTACAGAGTACTCGTCCCAGCCCTTACGGATTTTAACCGTAACAGGCACATCAACGGCATTTACAACAGCCTGTACAATTTCACCGCAAAGCTGCGGATTTTTCATCAATGCACTTCCTCTGCCGTTTGAACTGATTTTCGGTGCAGGACATCCCATATTTATGTCAATAATATCAGGCTTGTTTTCCATAGAATGTACAGCCGCCTCAGCCATACATTTCGGATCATCTCCGAAAATCTGAATACCGCAGGGGCGTTCGCAATCGGAGATTTCCATAAGCTCCTCGCTCTTTTTACTGTTGAACGAAAGCGCCTTTGAACTTACCATTTCGCTGACGCAGTAGGCTGCGCCGAACTGCACACATAGCTCACGGTACGCCCTGTCGGTCACTCCTGCCATAGGAGCAAGCACCGCACGGGATTTAAACTCAACATTTCCAATCTTAACTGCGTCCATACTGCTCTCCCTAAGATGAATAAATATCTCTCTGCTCTCTTCTGCGTTCAAGCATATAGGATATTTTTGTGCTGAGCAATACAAAGACTATAACAATTATTCCCACAATTACGCAAGCCCACGATACCACGCCTGCGGCATAGTTTGTTTCGTAACGCTTTGTGCTTACCTTTGAGGTTGAAAGCTGGGTTGGCGACACGGTTTCGTTTACTACATTATTATTAAAATCATATTCCGTTGTTTCTTCTGCATATACCTCAGTCGGTTCTTCGGTGACAGGGGGTTCTGTATATTCCTCTGTAGCTTCTTCAGTATAATATTCTGTCGGCGGCTCGGTGTACGGCTCTGTTTCGGGATAGGTTTCAGCCTCTGTGTATTCTTCCGTGTACTGCGGCTCGGTATAAACCTCAGTTTCGGCAATATCTCCGTCATCTATTCCGTCGCCGTCAATGTCAACAGCATAGGCTGTAACGGCTGCAACAAGCATAGACACTACCACAAACAGCATACAGAGTGCAGATTTTGAAATTCTGTATTTCTTCATTACCTTACTCCTTGCGGATACATATATTGAAATTATACCAAAAGCCGCAATATATTGCAAGCTATTTTTATATTTTATTATTTGGTTATCTTTTAAAGTCCGTCCTTCAGCACCTCATATAGCACATTTCCAAGCAATTCTCCGCTGTACTCTGCCTCCTCAATAGTATTTGCATCCGTTCCTATTTCAATAAGTAACGAGCCGTCGCAGATATATTCATTATATGCAAAATAACCGAAATTCAGAGGTCTTGTCATACCGGGGTACATTTCCTCCGCCTTATTCTGAATTTTAAGTGCAAAATTGAGATTGTTCTCCCAGTCCGGAAAGCCCATTTCTCCGTCTGTATCACAGCCGGAAAGAATCATAATCTGTGCTCCCTGCTTTCCGTCATATGTAAACACAGGCTTTACCTTCTGTGTTTCTGTGCCTATTGCGTCACGGTGAATATCAATTATTACCTTGATATCGGTATTCCTCTCCATAATGCTCTCTACGGTTTGAGCGCTCCTGTCGTAAGAACCGCTGTAGGTTGAATCGTGCACAGTTGTGTCGTGCATTGTTTTTATACCACGCTTATTAAGCACATCGGAAATTGCCTTTCCGACAGCAGTGACATTATAATCGTTATTCTGAGTACGGGAGTAGTAGCTTTCGTAAAAATAATCAACATCTTCGTCCATATAGCTCTCGCTTGTATGCGTATGATAGATAAGCACCTGCGCACTGCCGTTTGAATCCACATCAAACGTAAGCTCACTGTTTAAAAGCGACTCAAAATCGCAGTCAAGCCCTGTGTTATTCTTAACATATCCGTAACCGCATTTTACTCCGTTTTCTCCGAACTGCTCTGCAAGAATATCATAAACCTCTTCACCCTCGTGAGCTGCAAAGGAATCGTAATATCCCGTTTTATCCTTTTCTCCTGTCAGATTTCTGGTAACGGTAACAGGCTTTGTCGCAGACTGTGCTCCCTCATCTCCGTTTTCGGTTGTGGTCTGAGTCGGCTTTGTATCTGAGGTATCGGCAATTCTGTATGTACCGTCCGAAAGAGTAAGCGCCGCAACTGCAAGTGCCGCAGGCTTGTCGCTTGCAAAGCACTCGGGCATTCTCCTGCAAACGCAGAAAACGGCTGTCGATACAAGAATTATCGACGCCGTTATTTTTAATGCTCCTAATCTTTTCACATAATCACCGCCTCATAAAAATATATGCTGACGGTTTTAATGTATGACGAAAATGCTACATTAACGAAACAAGCTCGGAAATATTAAATTCATTCTGCAACGCTCCGTTCAGCGCAAATGAAATAAGCCTTGCGGCCCTCTCGGTAAGCAAATCAATTTCTCTTGGAATAACAACCATCTGCCTGCCCTGCGGAGTAATTCTCTGCCTTGCCCTGTGTGGAGAGCTTTCGCTGAGTAAATCCGATGCAAAGGTGG
This sequence comes from Ruminococcus sp., assembly GCA_051880895.1. Classification (GTDB taxonomy): domain Bacteria; phylum Bacillota; class Clostridia; order Oscillospirales; family Acutalibacteraceae; genus Ruminococcoides. The sequence goes on from JBJEOV010000068.1 coordinate 31,489, forward strand.
CTGCATCAACTACCGTAGGAACACCGATTGCTATTACGGGAACTCCTATAGTATCTTTATTTATTTTTGTGCGGTGATTTCCCACTCCTGCGCCCGGTGAAATTCCCGTATCGCTTATTTGCAGGGTACAGCCGAGCCTTTCAATTCTGCGTGAAGCAAGGGCATCTATCACAACAACGGCGTTCGGCTTTATTCTTTTTACAATGCTCAGTATATATTCTCCTGTTTCAATACCGGTCTGCCCCGTTACTCCTGTTGACATAACCGCAACCGGTCTTAGGCGGTCAAGCCCTGTGCTTTTTGCAATTTCGCCGGAAATATGCCTTGTTGCAAGCACTCTTGCGCTTGTTTTAGGTCCGAGCGAATCGGGCGTAATCTCAGGATTTCCAAGTCCTGCTACAAGGACAAGTCCGTTTACAGGCAGAAGCCTGCGTATTTCCTTTCCGATAGTAATAAGCCTTTCGTCTGTTTCAGTAAAATTATCTGTAAGCGACGGAAGCTCTATCGTAATATAAGTACCCGCCTCTTTTCCGAGCTGCTGCTGAGCTTTTCGTGTTTTCACCTCAAGCCTTGAAATATCCAGTCCGTTTTCGCTGTACTGTATAAAATCAACGCCGCTTACATCCTCGCCTGCTATCTCACGAGCCTCTACCGCAAGGTCTGTTCTCAACTCCATAACAATCGCCCTTTCAAAACAAAAAATACTGCTATTAGCTTGTGTACAAATACTGCGTATATTCTTTACAAGAATGAAATTATTTGATATAATAAACTTTATATTGTAAAAAGGTGTGATTGTAAAATGAAAAAATCACCTGTTATAAAGGCGATAACAGCAACAATATCTGCCCTGACTCTGTTTTCTGCTGCGGTTTTCCCGGCAGCAGCGGCTCAGCCTTACGATAAAGCTGAAATATCAGGTAATACTCAGATAAATAATAATGAAAATACAGAAAATGCCGAAACCGATATTCCGTTGTCCTACAGCTCGGTTGATTTGAACATTGTAACTCCTCCGAAAAATCAGAAATACAATGACTGCTGGACATATTCTTCTCTTTCTGTGCTTGAAACCAAGCTTTTAAAATCAGGATTCAATGTAACCGGTTTTTCGGCTGAGCATATGAATCTCTGGGCAACAACCAAGAAAAACGGCAAGGGCTGGCAGCGCAGTATTATTTCGGACGGCTATGCCTTTACCTCGCTCGGCTACATCAGCTCGTGGCAGGGAGGAATTGAGCAAAGCGATTATGACAGTCTGACAGAAAAATATACACCCGACACCGATTTATCGTCTTTTGTTAATTACGGCGCAACAGCTATCAAATATCTTGACGACTGCACTCAAAGTGAGATAAAGCAGGAAATTATAGAAAACGGCTCGATTTATGCCGCTTATTCTCACAGTCCGAATTATGAGAACAGCGACAGAACCGCTTACTTCTGCCCCGAGGGTTCGCCGAAAGCCACCGGTCACGCAATCGCCGTTGTCGGATGGGATGATAATTATTCAAAAAACAATTTCAAGGCTATAAACGGTGTTTTACCAAAGAATGACGGCGCATGGCTTGTTAAGAACAGCTGGGGTAATTACAATACCTTAAACGGCTATTTCTGGCTTTCGTATGAGGACTCCTATCTCTTCAGCAGTACATTTAAATATAATTTTGCAATCGAAGATGTTACTGAAATCACTGACGAAATCAGGCTGATGCAAAATGAAATTTACGGTGCAACATATGAATTTAATTATGTTGAGGACGACAGCGTAACATATCTTAATCTTTTTAATTTTTCCGAGGGCTACAACAGCCTTGATTCTGTAATTTTTGAAACAACATCGAAAAATTCGGATTATGAAATCTATTATGTTCCTGCCGAAAACAAAATTCCTGTTGCCGACGAAACAAAATGGACTCTGCTCAACAGCGGAGTTATTCCCTACAACGGTTATGTAAATATTGATACCGATGACTTTGATTTGCCTGTTACCTACGGTGCAATAGCTGTAAAAATAAGCAAAAACGAGCTAAGTGACAAAAATACAATCGGCGTTGGCGAATGGCTGAATAAATCAAACGGTCAGTTTGCCTTTATAAATGACTCTCATAAAGGCGATAGCTTCATATTTAAAAACTGTAATATGACAGATATTCTTGATTGGTATAAGAATGAACGGGATGACAGCCTCGGCGGCACCTTTGTTATAAAAGCAATTACAAACAAAACCGAGGTTTCGGTCACTATGCTCGGTGATATTGATTTAAACAATCATCTTGATGTTCTTGATGTGACTGATTTACAGCTTGCAATTTCAGAAAGCACAACTCTTTCCGCTGTGCAGAAATTAAACGCTGATACTGATTCTAACGGTGAAATCAATGTCAATGATGTTACTCAGTTACAAATTATGATTTCAGGAAACAGCTAAGCCGGCTTTCGTTTATCCGATTACGGGCATAGCTATATTTTAAGGCAGTATCGTACAGTATGTTCGGCATTGCCTTTATGTTTTTTTGGAAAGACTGAATATCCAAGTATAGAATAAAAATCCACGGAGGAGAAAAAATGAAAAAACGGACATTTGCCAACAATCTCATATACTATCTTTTTTGCGGATTCAGCGGTGCAGTCATCGCCTGTATTGTATGGTCTTTTTTAAAGCTGATGAAGTCGGGCATTGGTCTGATATGGGATACTATACCATCAGGCATTAATTTCACATTCTATCCTCTTATAGTATGCACCGCAGGCGGAATTTTGCTTGGAGTTTATCAGAAAATCACTAAAGCTGTTCCGGACGAGCTTAACGAGATTATGAAAAAGGTAAAGCGTGACAAATTCTATCCATACAACAAGGTAATATTAATCTGTATCGGCGCACTTATACCTCTGCTTTTCGGCGGCAGTATCGGCCCTGAGGCAGGACTTACAGGTGTAATTGTCGGTCTTTGCTACTGGGCAGGAAGTCATATGAAAAACGCAAAGAGCAGAATCCCCGAGCTTATGCAAACAGGTATAAGCGCAACCCTATGTGCGATTTTTTATGCACCGCTTTTCGGACTTGCCGCAACAAATGAAGAACAGCTTGACACACCGGAAAAATCATCAGACATACGCACAAACAAGCTGATTTCAAATATAGTAGCCGTATTATTTGCAACAGGCACAGTCTTTTTATTAAATTCAATCTTTGGCGGAAGTATGGGACTGCCGAGAATTGGAGAATACACCATAACAAACACGGAGCGTCTATGGGGAATCCCCCTTGCTTTGGCAGGAGCGGCTGCAGGCTTTTTCTTCATATTATCAGAAAAGCTGCTCCGAAAATTCTTTGACAGAATTAAGAGCAGCTTTGGAATTATAGTCAGCACCACACTCGGCGGTATAATTCTGGGAATAACAGGCACATATTTACCGCTTGTAATGTTTTCAGGTGAAGAAAGCATCAAAGAGGTGAGCGGCAATATCGGAGAATTTGCACCGTGGGTTTTGATAATCTCAGGTCTGGTAAAGCTTATAATTACAAATGTCTGTATTAAATCCGGCTGGAAGGGCGGTCACTTCTTCCCCGTAATTTTCTGCGGAGTCAGCATAGGCTTTGGCCTTGCCCTTTTCACAGGACTTGACATAGCTTTTTGCGCCGCAGTAATAACAGCCTCGCTCCTCGGAGTTACAACGAAAAAACCGCTCGCCGTAACCCTTCTTCTGCTCCTCTGCTTTGACGCAAGAATAATTCCATGGATATTGCTTGCAGCATTTGTTGGGAGTCTGTTGGCAGGAAGATTACAAATACCATTTTTCAATAAGAATAAAAAATCTTCATAAAATAACACTACGCAGATAAGTTAAATTACCTGCGTAGTGTTATTTTATATACAGCTATTAACAAATACTGACTGTAACAAATCAGAAATTATAAATCATTTAAATTTTCTGATTAATGCTTTAATATGAGTATAAATGTAGCAGCGAACAGGCGAAATAGTTGCATATACAAATTCAAGCTGATCTTTATTTACTAATGTATCTTTTTTAAACATTTTATACTGTTTGTTGAATCTTTTTCTTATAATCTTAATATATTTATTTTTATTTTCTATATCATCACTTTGGGATAATCTGGTAAAAGCGCCGTGATAAAGCATAGTAAGAATATTTATATTCACTTCATAAGCCTTATTATAGCCATTCTCCTTAAAAAAAGTAGATCTGCTCTCAAATGCATCTATAACATCTAATCTTTTGGGATTCCACTTTTTGCCCATAATACCATTTGGATTAGTATAGTAGTAATACATAACTTTATCAACAACCGCTATTTTATCATTTTGAAATAAGAGTTTATAAGTAGTAAACTCATCCTCGTGAATTCTGCCGTATGGATATCTTATATCTTTCCATAAGTTCTTTCTGTACAATTTACCCCAAGCAACAATTGCATTAACATTTTCTTGAACAAAAAAATCCTCCGGATTCCACAACTTTACAAAAGATTCATCATCTTGAATTTTTAAATCATCTTCACCGGTTGTTTCTACATATCGACAAACACTTACATCGACATTATTATCTTTCACAGCCTTATACAAAAGCTTAAGATAATCCTTATGTACCCAATCGTCACTGTCGATAAAGGTTATCCATTCGCTGTTACTGTTTTGGAATGCCCATTCTATTCCTGCGTTACGAGCATCGGAAAGACCTCCGTTAGATTTATGAATAACAGTAATTCTATTATCCTTTTTTGCATATTCATCACAGATTTTTCCGCAGTTATCAGGTGAACCGTCATCAACGAGGATAATTTCAAAATCAGTAAATGTCTGATGTAATATGCTGTCAACACAGCGGTTAAGATATTCTTCAACTTTATAGACAGGTACAACTACACTAATCAACATACTTTTTAATAACCTCTGTCAATTTATTAAAATGTTCCCATAAAGGTCCATTATCAAATTTACAATTTTTCATTTTTAACAACTCGGGAATATATTTAATAGCCTGTTCGATATTTTCAACATATCTTATGTAAGGTAAGTACTTAATCCATTCGTAAGTTCCTTTTACCTTCTGATTGTAGTTACTGAACACAATGCATGGAGTTCCGGTAATTGCCGCAAAAATCATTCCATGCAAGCGATCAGTAACCACTAGTTTTGAATGCTGCCATTGCTTTAATTTAGCTCTTATTACATCTTTACGATACTGTGCATCTACATTTTTCTTTAACTGTAAATCACTTCGAATATAATCGATACTCAGCTCTTGGATGCTGTTCTCCAACAAAGCAATATCATTCTGGGAAAGCTTTTTTTCCAAATCTCCTCTTAAACACAAAATAATATTTTCCCTATTAATTTCTTCTATCTTTTTGCAGCTTAACACGATATCTGGAATAAGTAGAACTTTGCAAGGAAATAGTCTTTGCGCTATTTCAAACGAAACTTGCTCACGAGCACAAATTATAACGTTATTACTTGATGTAAATATTTTTCTTGCCTCTTCAATCTTCCGCATCCCTTCCTCGGTATCAGAATAATAAATGGTTTGTGGAAAGATAATTTTCATGTTCTTTGGCTTTTGCTGGATTATATCCTCGCGAATCTTTTGAGCCAAAGGATAAACATTTCCAAAGTTTCCTCCTCCTGTCAGGACAATCAAATCATCCGGCAGTATAGATTGCAGAAGATTTTCTCTTTCATCTTTATAATGACTTGCAGTAACTTCTATTATTTTATGATCAGGGAGAATATTCCCTACAAACGCTAGTATTGATTCTGCAATTTGATGATCGCCTACATTTCCAAAATCTTCTGTTCCAATCAGCCAAACTCTTTTTTCGTATTCAGCAAACAAAATATACTTTCTTTGAATATCCGTTTTCTTTTTGTCTTGTATTCTTATCTCTTCTCGTTTATATTTTGTGCCATACAGATACCTGCACTCAAGTGCATAACGAACATAATTACCGCTTATTATGTAGTTCGTTAGTAAAAGACGCTCTTCCTCTTGGAAAAAATTTCCAGATTCCCCACAGATATACTTGCTATACTTTAGGACATTACGAAATCCTTTCGTGAAGAAGCTCCAATCTCCAATGTCTTCGATAACGCTACTACGAAACTCCTTTATTGGCAGATTCGTGTTTTTTAATGCTCTTGCCAGGACATTCCAAATGATAAAATAGTGAACCGGTGTATAGTTCTTTTTTAAATATTTACAATCAGACCATTGCGAATAGTGAGACATGACTGCCTTTGAGAGTTCATTCATTCGACCAATATTTATGTTTTTCGTCTCAACTCCCATAATGGATTCACTGCGAACAGTATAGTGGTACAGATAATCAGCTATCACATCAATTCTATCTGCATGTGCAAGATAGCACAGACTAAAATAGATATCTTCTGCGAAGATAATACGATTATCAGCAAATCTCAGATTATATCGTTCAATCAAGTCACGTCTAAAGATTCTTCCCCATGCTTCCCAGCCAATTTTATATTGCAGTAAAACCCCACAAATAAAATTGAGATGTTCTTTTTCTGAATTTAGTGAGTAACTACCCGTTTTGAAGTATGTACATATTTCTACCGATTTATCGTCATAATCACGGAAGTAATTATAAGCAACCATATCGGCACCCTTCTCCATGGCATTTACAAGAATTTCTACCGCATCGGATTCAATTGTGTCATCTCCATCCACAAAGTAGATATATTTTCCTTTCGCAATATTCAATCCAGCATTTCTTGCGTCAGATAGTCCTCCATTATTTTTATGAACGACACGTACTCTCTGATCCTTCATGGCCCATTTGTCACACAAAGTTGATGAACAGTCGGTAGATCCATCATCAACTAAAATAATCTCCAGATCTCTATACGTTTGATTGGATACTGACTTGACGCAGGCATCTAAATAGCCTGCTACATTGTAGATTGGAATAATTACACTTACCATAGGTTTCCTTCCTCCTGTATTCTTACATTCTTAGAAAGTAGCTGAATTTTTTCAAATCCACAGCCTGTAATCCATTGATCAGCCTGTCTATAAGCAACTTTTTATTGGTAAGAAGTCAAATTTGCATGCCATATGAATGTCATACAAGTTATCGTAAAACTCCCAATGCCTCCAGCATGACCAAGCTCAGAAGAATAGTCCCAGTACCATCCATGTATTATAATATAATACCTCTTGTATATGCTTTTGGATATATATGGGTAGATTGACTTTGTTTTTCTTATTATTTGCAGATCAGCCCTTTAGCTTCTCGGAAGTTCCAAATACTCTGACTGCAAATATGACCATTTTCAATCACAATCGCATTTTTCAATGATTCGGTGTAATCTTCAGCAAGCACATGATCAATAATTCTTGCATTGCCTTCGCTTAATACTTTTGTTACTGTATGAGGAAACATCGCCGGTGTATTGTCAACAGAATAATGAAGCACACCATCAACTTCATAAACCGGGTTATCAATTGTTGACGGATGTGATGTTTCAATCTCAAGGTAAGGATCACAACTAACATCTATAATCATAGAATGCGGCTTCATTTTTTGTAGATCTTCTTTATAAATCAAACGATCCTTTCTGGAAATATCCCACATAACGCAGTTTACAATAACATCGTACTTATATTTGTTCTCAAGGAATAGTTTTTCCAGCTTTCTACAGTACACATCAACCTCTGCACCCAATCCATTGAGAATACGCAACGCCCCTTTTGCTGTTTGTCCATTTCCTATGATTGCAATTTTACATTCATAGGGCATTTTTCCATAATAGCAAAATGCTTGCATGATTGCAGCTTCACCTGCTATCTCTCTATTTCTATAAAAGATGTACCGCCCTTTCTCAAATATTTCTTCCCATGCAATAACTGTAAAGTTTTTTTCCAGACATTTGTTTGTAAATTGTATGCCCTGTGCAGCATGTGCCCATCCAAACAAAATTTTCCCTTTTTCAAGCTCGTCCAAATAATCAGCATCACCCAATTTAACATCAGTAATGATATCACATTTCATTGCTTCTTCTCTGGAAACGACATTCGCACCAGCATCAATAAATTCTAGGTCAATATGCCCTACAGATTCACCATATCCAGTTTCAAAATAAAGGTATTCTGG
>JBJEOV010000069.1:0-9792 GCA_051880895.1 Ruminococcus sp.
GCAGATAAATTAAAAACAATGTCTGTAAATAGCGGACGACTGGAGGACTAAACAAATGAGCAATATTATGGAAAAGCTTGAGCTTACAGCACAGTCTATGTATTGTAAGAAGGTAGAAGAGCTTACACCTTCCGAACTTCATCTTTCTCTCGGCAAGGCTGTTATGGGCGAAATTGCCGACGACTGGGCAGCAAGCAAGGCTAAACACAACAGCGAGCGCAGAGCTTACTATTTCTCAGCTGAGTTCCTTATGGGCAGAATGATGTACAACAACCTTTACTGCCTCGACATTCTTGAGGATGTAAAGAAGATGCTCAAGAAAAAGGGCGTTGACATCAATGTGTTTGAGGATATCGACGACGCTGCTCTCGGCAACGGCGGTCTTGGCCGTCTTGCAGCCTGCTATCTCGACAGCGCCGCTACTATGGAAGTACCGCTTGACGGCTATGGCATCCGCTATAAGTACGGTCTTTTCAAGCAGCTTATCAAGGACGGCTATCAGGTAGAGGTTGCCGACGATTGGCAGAGATTTGATGATCCGTGGTGCCTGCGCCGTGAGGACGAGGCTGTAACAGTTTCCTTCGAGGGTCAGACTGTAAAGGCTGTTCCTTATGATATGGCTGTTATCGGCTGCAAGACAAAGAACATCAACACTCTCAGACTCTGGCAGGCTGAGGCTGTAAACGAATTTGACTTCACTGCTTTCAACAACACAGAATATGAAAAGGCTGTTAAGGAAAAGAACGAGGCTGAGAACATCACAAAGGTTCTTTATCCTAACGATAACAAATACGAGGGCAAGGTTTTAAGACTCAAGCAGCAGTATTTCTTCTGCTCTGCATCTCTTCAGGATATTATGCGCAGATACAAGGCAAAGCACGGCGACGATTTCAGCTTCTTTGCAAAGGAAAACGCTATCCAGCTTAACGATACGCATCCTGTATGTTCAATCCCTGAGCTTGTAAGACTTCTTATGAAAGAGGGTATGAACTTCGACGAGGCATTTGAGATTGCAAGAAAGTCCTTTGCATATACAAACCACACAGTTCTCGGCGAGGCTCTCGAGAAGTGGCACGCTGACCTTATGAATCAGGTAATTCCTGATATTTACACCATCATCTGCCTTATCGCAAACAAGCTCCAGGAGGAGCTCACAGTTATGGGCGTAAGCGAGGAGATGAAGGCTAAGATGCGCATTGTTGACTCTAACACAGTTCATATGGCAAGACTTGCAACTTATGCAGGCACATATGTAAACGGCGTTGCTCAGCTCCACACAGAAATCCTCAAGGACGATGTTCTCAAGGAGTGGTATCAGCTTTATCCTGAGAAATTCCAGAACAAGACTAACGGTATCACACAGCGCCGTTGGCTCGGTCTTTGCAACCCTGAGCTTTCTGCACTTATCACAGATAAGGTTGGCAGCGACGATTGGCTTATCAACCTTTCACTTCTCTCAAAGCTTAACGATTCTATCGACGCTAAGACAATCACAAAGTTCAACACAATCAAGAAGAAGAAGAAGGTTCAGCTTGCCGAGTACATCAAGAAGATGGACGGCGTAGAGATTAATCCTGATTCTATCTATGATGTTCAGGTTAAAAGACTTCACGAGTACAAAAGACAGCTCCTCAATGCGTTCTCAATTATGACAATCTACTTCCGCATTAAGGAGGGCAAGCTCCCGAACTGGACTCCTACAACCTTTATCTTCGGCGCAAAGGCTGCTCCGGGTTACGCAAGAGCAAAGGCAATCATCAAGTACATCAACGAGATTGCTAACCTTGTAAACAACGATCCCGATACAAAGGATAAGCTCCAGGTTGTATTCATTTCCAACTACAATGTATCTTATGCTGAGAAGATTGTTGTTGCCGCTGATATTTCAGAGCAGACATCTACAGCAGGTCTTGAGGCTTCAGGTACAGGTAATATGAAGTTTATGCTCAACGGCGCAGTTACACTCGGCACATATGACGGTGCAAACATCGAAATCGCAGAGTGCGCTGGCGAGGAGAACGAGTATATCTTCGGCGCAAGAGTTGAGGATATTGAAAGACTCAAGAAGGAAGGCTACAATCCTAAGAAGCTTTATGAGGCTGATCCTGAAATCAAGAGAGTTGTTGATACACTTATCGACGGCACATTTGACGATGACGGCGCACAGGGCGAGGGCAGCTTTGCTGAGCTCCACAACGCTCTTCTCAACGGTACTTCATGGCAGGTGGCTGACCACTACTTCCACATCTATGACCTCCCGCTTTATGTAGAGGCTAAGATTAAGGCTAACTCCGATTACGCTAACCGTAAGGAGTTTGGTAAGAAGTGCCTTCTCAACATTGCAAATGCAGGTAAGTTCTCATCTGACAGAGCTATTGTTGAGTATGCTAAGGAAATCTGGCACACAACCTACAGAGAGGTTTAATTACCAATATAAACTTAATTTAAATTAATATTTTTGCCCGACAATGACCGAGGTTGTTGTCGGGCATTTTTTACTTTATAGGAAATTGCTCGGTTGCAGTCGGGAACAAGAGGTTATTTTTATACAAAACTATCTGCTCGGATAAGTGCAGCCCACCGGCTGCTTTTTTATGTTTCACGTGAAACAAAGGGGAACACTGATTAAATCACGCTGAAAGCTGTTTGCACATCTTGCTTGCATATTTTCCGCCAGCTTGCCCAAAAAATCCTCGTAATGCGTCAGCATTACTGCGGTTTATTTGTGCAATCTGACAAAAAATCTGACGGCGCAATATGTACAAACGATTTAATCAGTGTTCCCCTAAAATTATAAGAAAAATTGCAATTATTCTTTAAATCCTCTTTAAAAAATGCCTTATTAGTGGTATAATGTATAACAGATTGAGAAAACACGCAATTTTTAACGGTAAAGGTGATATTTTGGCAAAAATAATTTCAATTTCAAATCAGAAGGGCGGTGTGGGCAAGACCACCACGGCGGTTAATCTTGCCGCTTGCTTAGGAGCATTGGGCAAAAAAACGCTCCTCGTTGACGCCGACCCTCAGGGCAACGCAACAAGCGGAGTTGCTGTTGACAAGCGCAAGGTCACAGCCTCAACCTATGAAATTCTCGTTGACGGCGCAAAGGCGGAGAGCTGTATTGTTACAACTCCGTATGAGAATCTGCACATACTGCCGTCAAGTCTTGACCTTGCGGCGGCTGAGCTTGAGATTTCCGACAAAAAGGGAAGAGAGTCAATTCTCAAAAACGCTCTTTTGCCTGTCAAGCAGTATTATGATTACATAATCATCGACTGTCCGCCCTCGCTCGGTCTTATCACGACCAACGCTCTTACTGCGTCAGATACCTTTTTAGTACCGATTCAGTGCGAGTACTACGCTCTTGAGGGTTTAACGCAGCTTATGAGCACAGTCAGACGAATAAAAAGGCAGTATAACCCCACAATAGATATTGAGGGCGTATTGCTTACAATGTATGACGGCAGACTGAATCTTACACAGCAGGTTGTTGAGGAGGTCAAAAAGTTCTTTCCACGCAAGGTGTTTAAGACGATTATTCCTAGAGGTGTAAGGCTGTCGGAGGCTCCCAGCTTTGGTATGCCCGTAATCTACTATGACAAAAGCTGCAAGGGAAGTATTACTTATACCGAGCTTGCAAAGGAAATTATAGCAAAGGAGAGAACATATGAGTAAGAAAATCGGCGGACTCGGCAAGGGACTCGGCGCAATCTTCGTTGAAAACGAAACCGAGGACAGCAACAGCTCGGTGATGCTGCAGATTGCCGACATAGAGCCGAACCGCAGTCAGCCCCGTAAGGATTTTGATGAAAGCTCGCTTTCCGACCTTGCGCAGAGCATCTCACAGCACGGACTTCTACAGCCGTTGCTTGTCCGTCCCCTGGCTATGGGCGGTTATCAGATTGTGGCAGGCGAGAGAAGATACCGTGCCTGTAGAATGGCAGGACTGACCGAAGTTCCTGCAATTATCAGAGAACTGACCGACACGGAAACTATGGAGCTTGCGCTGATTGAAAATTTACAGCGTGAGGATTTGTCGCCGATTGAAGAGGCACTTGGATACAAGGCGCTGATTGAAGAGCACGGCTTTTCACAGGAGGAGGTTGCAACCTCGGTGGGCAAGTCAAGACCTGCGATTGCAAATTCGCTGAGAATTTTAAAATTGCCCGACAGCGTCCTTGAGTATGTAAAGCAGGACAAAATCTCGGCAGGACACGCAAAAGCCCTGCTTATGCTCGACAGCGAAGAGGAAATGCTGGAGCTTGCAGAGCTTATCTGTAAAAAGGACTTATCGGTTCGTCAGGCTGAAAAGCTTGCAAAGAAAAAGCCTGAGAGTACAGAGGAAACAGTGCAGGAGAGAAAGCCGTCGTTTTACAGTATGGTTGAGCTTGCACTCAACGAAAGCCTTGGCAGAAAAATCAAGGTGAATAAAAACAAGGGCAAGCAGGGCGGAGTTCTTCAGATTGAATTTTACTCTGACGAGGAGCTTACCGAGCTTTCAAATAAGCTAAAATAATATAATAATTCGCTTAATTTGATTATTAATATATAGCTACAGTTTACAGGGAACCCCTGATGTGGGTTCCCTGCGGTAAAACAGTCCACCGGACTGTTTTACCTACCCTCCTGCATTTATAAAGCAGTCTTTTCGTGGGCTCTGCCCACACCCGCAACCCTTTAAAAAGGGTTGACCGAAATTTTATCATTATTTATTTCAAAACTTGTGCGCTGATAATTAATCAGATTGCGAAAACACTATATAAAAATACTGAGAGGAAAATTAGAATGATTGACATTAAATTTTTGAGAGAAAATCCCGAGGCAGTTAAGCAGAACATAAAAAATAAATTTCAGGACAGCAAGCTTGAGCTTGTTGACAAGGTAATTGAGCTTGACGCAGAGAGCAGAGCCGTAAAGGCGCAGGCTGACGAGCTGAGAGCAAACAGAAACAAGGTGTCCAAGCAGATTGGCGCACTTATGGCTCAGGGCAAAAAGGAAGAAGGTATGGCTCTTAAAGAAGAGGTTACCCGTCAGGCTGAACAGCTTGCAGAGCTTGAGAAAAAGGAAGAGGAGCTTTCTGCAAAGGTTACCGAGATTATGATGGTTATTCCGCAGATGATTGACCCGTCTGTTCCGATAGGCAAGGACGACAGCGAGAATGTAGAAATTGAGCGTTTCGGCGAGCCTGTAGTGCCTGATTTTGAAATTCCGTATCACACAGATATTATGGAGAAGCTCAACGGCATTGACCTTGACTCGGCAAGAAAGGTTGCAGGCAACGGCTTTTACTACCTTATGGGCGATATTGCCAGACTTCACAGTGCAGTTATCGCTTATGCAAGAGATTTTATGATTGACAGGGGCTTTACCTACTGCGTACCGCCGTTTATGATAAGAAGTAATGTTGTAACGGGCGTAATGAGCTTTGCCGAGATGGACGCAATGATGTACAAGATTGAGGGCGAGGACCTCTACCTTATCGGCACAAGCGAGCATTCGATGATAGGCAAGTTTATTGACACAATCAACAAGGAGGAAAGCCTTCCTTACACCCTCACAAGCTATTCGCCTTGCTTCCGTAAGGAAAAGGGCGCACACGGCATTGAGGAGCGTGGCGTTTACAGAATACATCAGTTTGAAAAGCAGGAAATGATTGTTGTCTGCAAGCCTGAGGAAAGCAAAATGTGGTTTGAAAAGCTTTGGCAGAATACTGTTGACTTGTTCCGCTCAATGGATATTCCCGTTCGTACACTCGAGTGCTGCTCGGGTGACCTTGCAGATTTAAAGGTTCGTTCGCTCGATGTTGAGGCGTGGTCACCTCGTCAGAAGAAGTACTTTGAGGTCGGCTCCTGCTCAAACCTCGGTGACGCACAGGCTCGCCGTCTTAAAATCAGAGTAACAGGCGAAAACGGCAAATATTTTGCTCACACACTCAACAATACGGTTGTTGCACCGCCGAGAATGCTCATTGCATTCCTTGAAAACAACCTTAACGAGGACGGCTCAGTTAATATTCCTGTTGCGCTCAGACCGTATATGGGCGGCAAGGAAAAAATTGAAGTGCCAACAAAATAAAAATATATAAAAAGGGTATCAAAAGGGAGGTCGGCTGACTTCCCTTTTCTTGAGGGTTTAATGAACAGAAATGAATTAACGGAATACATAAAGTCACTGTACTCAGTTGCACCTGATTATCCTTGGAAAAACGATTCACAGTCAGCAGTGTTTCGCCATATCGGCAACAGAAAGTGGTTTGCTGTCATTCTCACAGTGAGAAAATCGGCAGTTGGGGCTGATAGTGACGAGTTGATTGATATAGTCAATCTAAAATGCGATAAAACTATCCTCGGCTCGGCTCTTATGAATAAGGGGTTTTACCCTGCCTACCATATGAACAAGGAAAACTGGATAACCGTTGCACTTGACGGCTCGGCAGATGATGAAAATATCAAATTCTTCCTTGATATGAGCTTTGAGCTTGTTGCACCAAAGGTCAGGAAAACTCAACCGCATACTTCATATGAATAACTATAAAACAAAAACACAGCTCAACAAAGGCTATCCTTTTTGAACTGTGTTTTGTTTATCGGTAAATGTTTCACGTGAAACATTGTTATTTGTTCTCACTTAAAATATGCTCAATCAATACGGCTACCCCGTCATTATCTGAGTCGGGTACAATTAAGTCGGCGCAATCAAGACATTTCTGAGATGCGTCTGCAACAGCTGCCCCAAAGCCTGCCTCGGCAATCATATCGGCGTCATTGTCAGCGTTTCCGCAGGCGCAGACATTAGCCATATCAACATCAAGCATTTTTGCAAGATAGGAGAGGGCAGAGGCTTTTGTTGCCGATTTATCCATCAGCTCAACAAAATGCTCGGACGAGGTTGTTATAAAAATTCCGTCAACCGCATTTTCAAGCATATTCCATATCCTTTTTCTCGTCTGAGCGCTGGTGGAAATATATTCTATACTGTCAAGCTCGTGCCTGTGCTCAAAAATAAATCCCCTCATATTCTCAATATGTCCGTGCGAGGACTTTACATAATCAATGTATGCGTCACTGCACCCGTAAGCCTTTGGGTTGTCGGAATAACGCTTGTCGGTGTAGGTGAGTCCGTCAACATAAGCCTCGGATATAATGTCCTCGTCCTTCATAACATCAAGAATTTTTAAAACATCGCTCTCTTTCAGCGTGGCTGAGTGAATTTTGTTGCGGTGCTTATCATAAACAGCCGCACCGTTCGAGGTTATGAGATAATCAATTCCGCTGATGCTTAAAATACTTTCGGGCATAGAGCCGAACGGTCTGCCCGTGGCTACGGATATTATAATTCCGTTTTCAAGTGCCTTTTCAAGCGCCGCTTTTACGGCAGTGGTGAGGGTGTTTTTGCTTGTAAGCGTTGTGCCGTCAAGGTCGAGTGCAAGTAATCTGATTTTTTCCATAGTCACCTCATATATTTTTCGGGCAAAAGTCCTGCATACAGCAGTCACCGCATTTTGCATTCCGTGCTGTGCATACCGCTCTGCCGTGCAGAACAAGCCTGTGGCAGAAATCGTTGCTCTCCTCGGGCGGGAGCAAATCACGCAGGGCAAACTCAATTTTCTTCTGGTCCTTTAAATCGTGCAGACCGAGCCTTTTTGTAATTCGTATGCAGTGCGTGTCCACCACAACGGCAGGCTTGCCGAAAATATCACCGCACACAAGGTTGGCGGTTTTTCTGCCGATACCGGGGAGCTTTACCAAATCCTCAATATTATCGGGAACAACTCCGCCGAAATCCTCGCAGAGCATCTTCGCCATTGCAACAATGTCCTTTGATTTTGTCTTGTAAAGTCCGCAGGATTTTATGTATTCGCTGACCTCCTCGGGGGTTGACTCTGCAAAGTCCTCGGCAGTTTTAAACCTCTCAAACAGCGCAGGAGTAACCATATTTACCCTTGCGTCAGTGCATTGAGCGGCAAGACGGGTGGCAATTAAAAGCTGGAGCGGATCTGTATATACAAGACTGCATATTGCGTCGGGATACTCTGACCTCAGCGCATTTACAGCCATAACGGCAATTTCTTTTTTATCCATAATTTCACCTCAATAATAGTTTATCACAAAGTAATTACTATTGCAAACAAATAAAAAAACTGTTAAAATATAGACAGAAAGGGTGATTTACAAGTGTATAAAAACTATATTTTTGATTTATACGGAACATTAATTGATATAAACACAGACGAGTGGAGCATTGAGCTGTGGGAGAAGATGGCTGTGTATTACGGCTACAAGGGCGCAATTTACACCGCCGAGGAGCTTAACGAGGAGTACGGCAGGCTTGTTGAGAAAGAGAAAAAGGCTGTTCAGAAGAGGCACAAGGAATACAGCGTAATCGACATTAAGATTGATAAGGTGTTTAAGGAGCTGTATAATCAGAAGGGCGTTAAGGTGACAAAGGCTGTTGTTGAGCAGACCTGCGCTGTGTTCAGGTGCTTTTCAACAAAGTACATCAAGATTTATGACGGCGTAGCCGAATTTCTCGACGCACTAAAGGCGCACGGCAAGAGAATTTATCTGCTCTCAAACGCTCAGAGAAGCTTTACCGCAAACGAGATGGATATGCTCGGGCTTACCCCGTATTTTGACGGCATATGCATAAGCTCGGACGAGGAATGCTCAAAGCCCGACTCGCATTATTTTGAAATTCTCTTTGAAAGATACGGTCTTGAAAAGAGCGAGTCTGTTATGATTGGCAACGACTACATTTCCGACATCAAGGGTGCGCACGATTTCGGCATTGATTCTCTCTACATTCACCAGAGCATTTCCCCCGAAATTGAGGGCGAATTGCTCAGCAATTACAAGATAATGGACGGCGATGTGCATAAAATGAAGGAGCTTTTGCTCAAGGGGGAATAATCAATGATAGGAATAATTTGCGCAATGCAGATTGAGGCTGACGGAATACTTGCGCTTATGGAGGATAAGGAGCAAAGGGAGATTGCAAAAATGACCTTTACAAGCGGAACGCTCAACGGAAAAAGTCTTGTAGTGGTTGTGTGCGGAGTAGGCAAGGTAAACGCCGCAATGTGCAGCTTTGCCCTGATAGAGAACTATGCGCCCGACTGCATTATAAACAGCGGTGTAGCAGGCTCGGTGTCCGAAAAGGTGAGCGTGGGCGACATTGTGGTTGCCGAAAATGCAGTTGAGCACGATATGAATACTACTGCGCTCGGCGATTTGCAGGGCGAGGTGTCCTTTCCCGAGGGCAAGGTGATGTATTTTGACTGCGACAGCAGGATAGCCGATATGCTTTATAGCTCGGCAAAAAGGCTTGAGAACACGAAGGCAGAAAAGGGAACGGTTGCAAGCGGAGATATATTTATATCCGAGCGCAGTCAGAGAATAAAAATAGGTGAAACCTTTAATGCCCTTGCCTGCGAAATGGAGGGTGCGGCGATTGCTCATATCTGCTCAAGAGCAGGAGTGCCCTGCGGTATTTTAAGGGCAATTTCCGATGACCTCAACGAAAACGAGGGAATGGATTTTGTGAAATTCTGCGAAACGGCAAGCAGAAAAACCGTTGCAGTGGTTAGTGATTTTGTAAGTAATTTTTAATATGACTATCCTTTTAACTAAGCTGAAATTATCCGCTTAAAATATGAGTAAAACTGTAATTTAGCGGAAAACTTTCGGTCGGGCAACTATGTTAAAAATTATAGCTTACTATCTGCTCGGGGTAAAAGTTTAGGTCAAGCCTTTTTAAAGGCTTGCGGGTTTGGGCAGAGCCCAAGAAAGA
>JBJEOV010000070.1:0-9753 GCA_051880895.1 Ruminococcus sp.
GCGGTACATTTGATGTATCTATCATCGAGATGGGCGACGGCGTTCAGGAGGTTCTTGCAACAGCAGGTAACAACCGTCTTGGCGGCGACGACTTCGACAAGAGAATTATTGACTGGATGCTCACATCCTTCAAGAACGAAACAGGCATTGACCTTTCATCGGATAAGGTTGCTATGCAGCGTTTCAAGGAGGCTGCCGAGAAGGCTAAGATTGAGCTTTCGGGCGTTACAACCTCTTCAATCAACCTCCCGTTCATCACAGCAGACCAGACAGGTCCTAAGCACCTTGACCTTACTCTTACAAGAGCAAAGTTTGACGAGCTTACCTCAGACCTCGTAGAGGCTACAATGGGCCCTGTTCGTTCGGCTCTCTCAGACTCAGGCTTACAGATCGGTCAGATTGACAAGGTTCTTATGGTCGGCGGTTCTTCCAGAATCCCTGCTGTTCAGGAGGCTGTTAAAAAGCTTATCGGCAAGGAGCCGTTCAAGGGCATTAACCCTGACGAGTGCGTAGCTGTCGGTGCTGCTATTCAGGGCGGCGTTCTCGGCGGCGAGGTAGAGGGCTTACTCCTCCTCGATGTTACTCCGCTTTCACTCGGCGTTGAAACAATGGGCGGCGTAATGACAAAGATTATCGAGAGAAACACAACAATTCCTACAAAGAAGAGCCAGATTTTCTCAACTGCCGCTGATAACCAGACTCAGGTTGAAATCAATGTACTTCAGGGTGAGCGTGAATTTGCAAGAGATAACAAGCAGCTCGGTCTGTTCGCTCTCACAGGCATTGCTCCCGCTATGCGTGGTATTCCGCAGATTGAGGTTACATTTGATATTGACGCAAACGGTATTGTTAATGTATCTGCAAAGGACCTCGGCACAGGCAAGGAGCAGAAGATTCAGATTCAGAACTCAACCTCAATGAGCAAGGACGATATTGACAAGGCTGTCAAGGAAGCTGAGCAGTATGCCGCTGAGGATAAAAAGCGCCGTGAAGAGGTTGACGCTAAGAACGAGGCTGAAAACCTTGTATATCAGGCTGAAAAGCTCGTAAACGAGAGCGGCGACAAGATTTCTGAGGACGAAAAAAGCACAATCAATACAAAGTGCGCAGCAGTAAAGGACGCTATCGCAAAGAGCGACAAGGCTATGATTGACGCCGCTAAGGAGGACTTACAGAAGGCTGTTTACGAGGTTTCTGCAAAGCTTTATCAGCAGGCAAATCCGCAGGGCAACCCACAGGGCGCACCTCAGGGTGATCCTACACAGGGCGCACAGGGCGGCTCAAACGGCGATCCTAATGTATATGACGCTGATTTCACAGATGTTGACGGCAACAACTGATAAGTCTTGACGGCAACTCGATAAAAAGATTTACACAATGATTGACTTCATTTGTTTTTCCTGTTAAAATTTGTTGAAGGGGCTGTTTTTTGCAACGGCTCCTTCAGCACTGTATGGATTTTTGACAGCGTATAGATGATTTCCCTTATACGGCTGAAAATGAGTTATTAAAAGGTGAGTATGATGGCAGATAAAAGAGATTATTACGAGGTGCTTGGTGTTTCCAAGGGTGCAAGCGAGGACGAAATAAAAAAGGCTTACCGTCAGAGCGCCAAAAAGTACCACCCCGACCTCCATCCGGGCGACAAGGAATGTGAGGAAAAATTCAAAGAAGTCAACGAGGCTTACGAGGTGCTTTCCGATAAGGATAAGAAGGCTCGTTACGACCAGTACGGCCACGCAGGCGTTGACCCGAACTTCGGCGCAGGCGGTGCGGGCGGCTACGGCGCATATGGTCAGGGTATAGATCTTGACGATATTTTTTCGAGCTTTTTCGGCGGCTTTGGCGGCAGACGCTCCAACAACGCAAACGCTCCGAGCAGGGGCAGCGATGTTGAGGCAAGTATTTATATCTCGTTTGAAGAGGCTGCAAAGGGCTGTAAAAAGACCGTGAGCTACGACTGCGTTTCCTCCTGCGAGGAATGTCACGGCACGGGCGCAAAGCCCGGCACTCAGCCCAAGACCTGCTCGGTATGCGGCGGCTCGGGCAGAGTCACCATAAGCCAGCGTTCACCGTTCGGCGTTGTTCAGACTCAGCGTGCCTGCGACGCCTGCCACGGCAAGGGAAAAATAATTGACAGTCCGTGTCCCAAGTGCGGCGGCTCGGGCAGAAAGCGCATAACAAAGACTGTTGACATCACTGTTCCGGCAGGAATAAAGGATCAGCAGATACTCAATGTAGGCGGCAGAGGTAACGCAGGCTACAACGGCGGACCGGCAGGCGACCTTCATGTATATGTAAATGTTCAGCCTCATCAGGTTTTTGAGCGCAGGGGCGACGATGTGTGGTGCAATCTTCCGCTTACCTTTGCACAGGCTGCGCTCGGCGCAGAGGTTACAGTGCCTACCCTTGACGGCAAGGTGTCATATCAGGTGCACGAGGGCACACAGCCGGGCGATGTATTCAAGCTCAAGGGCAAGGGTATTCAGCGGCTCAACGGCAGAGGCAGGGGCGACCAGTATGTGCGTGTAACTGTTGAGGTTCCGAAAAATCTTAATACAAAGCAGAAGAATCTTATCAGGGAATTTGAAAATGTCACCAATGAAAAGAATTATGCTCAGCGCAACAGCTTTTTTGAAAAGCTGAAAAGAATGTTTAACGAGTAATTCATATAAACATATAAATAAAGGGGCTTATCATATATGGAGTCTTGGACAGAAATAAAAATTGCGGTAAACGCAAGGGATATAGACAGAGCCGGCGATATTGCAAATGTCGTTGTGCCCTACGGAATTTACATTGAGGACTATACAGACCTTGAGCAGGAGGTGCAGGAGATTGCACACATTGACCTCATTGACGAGGAACTGCTCAGAAAGGACAGGAGCGTTGCCTATGTCCACATTTACCTTGAGCCTGATGCTTCGCCTAATGAGGCTTTAGCCTTTTTGTCTGAAAGGTATAATGCAGAGGGCATAAAGCATAGTATTGAATTGCTCGACTGCGCCGAGGAGGATTGGAGAAACAACTGGAAAAAGTATTTTAATCCTATCAAGGTTGGCGAAAAGCTCCTTATCCGTCCGAGCTGGAGAGATGATTACGATCCTCAGGGCAGAATTGTGCTGAATATCGACCCCGGTCTGGCTTTCGGTACGGGCAGCCACGAAACCACAAGACTCTGCCTTGAAATGTGCGAAAAGTATATGAAAAAGGGCGACAAGGTGCTTGATGTAGGCTGCGGCAGCGGAGTGCTGGGAATTGCCTCCCTGCTTTTGGGCGCAGAAAGTGCCGTTGGAGTAGATATTGATGATGTTGCAGTGAGAACTGCCCGTGAAAACGCAGAAATAAACGGTGTTTCTGACCGCTTTACGGCAATCTGCGGCAGCTTTACAGACAAGGTCAGTGGAAAATATGATATTGTTCTTGCAAATATCGTTGCAGACGCTATTATGTTCCTCTCAAAGGGCGTAAAGGACTTTATGAAGGACGATGCGGTTTACATTATGAGCGGTATTATCGACACCCGTGCCGAGGAGGTCAAGGAGTCGGTAGGCAAGGACTTTGATATTATAGAGGAACACCTTGAAAAAGGCTGGGTATGCCTTGCCGCAAAGGCGAAAAAAATGAAATTTTGAACATTTGTCAAAAAACTGTCACAATAGCGTGATATAATTTGAACAATTATAATGCTCGGAGGCACGATTATGAAAAAACCAAATAAAAAAGACACAGTAAATCTGTTTTTCTCTGCATTCCTCGTTCTTGCGTTTGTAGTATGCGCACACTTTTTCTCGAATTTTGCGGCAGATCAGTCTGACTTGTTTGCAAGTGTAATTCAGCTCTTTGTTTACGCAGCATTCGGTCTGCTTTTATTCTACGCAACAAGGGTTGGAGACGGCAAGCCCGTAAAGCGTTTTTCGCCCATTACATTAATAATTATGGTTCTTCCTGCCTTATACATAATGGTAGCAAGCCTTGCAAGCGGTATGCCACTCCACGATGTATTTGTTGTGAACGGCAGCACCTTAAGCCTTGTGACAACTCTTGCGGCTGTTGTGTTCGGCTACGGTATTCCTTATTCCTTCCTCAGCGGTTACGAGCTTGCAGAGGAAGAAACCGAGGACGAGAAAAAGCCTGTTGAGGGCGGTATTGAGGCAGATCTTCAGGCTGCTGAAGAAAATACAGCGGAAGATGAAAGCTCTTACAACGCTGAGGATGAAGAAAACGGCGAGGAAAGCGCAGAAGAATAAATTTGTTTTTCTGAGAAAAATAACAGCGACTTGACAAAATCGGGCCGCTGTTTTATTATTTAATCGATGGTTTGTCATAACAGTTACTTAAAGAGGGTGACATTATGGATGAGTTTTATTCTGCCCGCCACGCAAAAAAGGACGATGAGGACAGATTTGCCGATATTGAAAATTTTGATGTAGATGATACCGAGCCTGAAAAATCGGAAACGGCTGATGAAAACGCTTACGGCGATGACTTTGATTATCAAACGGCAGTAAGCAAGCGTTACAAGCCGTCGGCAAACGCTTTCAAGAGCAATAAGGACTACGGCGACGGCTTTGATTCTCAGACAGGCGAGGACAGACACGAGTATAAGGGCAGACAAACGGATAATGACGATTATTATGAGCATAATGCTGATACAGACAGTTATTATCGGGGCAGAGATAAAAAGAATTCAAAAAATTCACATAAGAAAAACAGCAGGGCAACGGTGATATGCGTAACTGCCGCCGCAGCGGTTATAGTGGTTTGCGTGATTGCTTTTGTGCTTTCAAAATGCTCCTTTGATATAAAAAAGCCGCTTGCCACGACTGCGCCGTCAACAAAGGCGGTTGTTACCACACAGCAGCCGACAACGGAGTATTACGAGCCTGAAACCGAGCCTGAGTATGTTCCCGATTATACAGAATATGTGGAGGAAACCACAGCCGAGCCTGTTACCGAGGAATACACCGAGCCTGAAACAGAGCCGTACACAGAGGAATATACAGAACCCGAAACCTATGAGCCACAGCCTGAAACCGAGCCGGAAACAGAGTATGTTCCCGAAGAAACAGTACAAATTGTATAAATAAACGGAGATGAAAAAATATGGGATGTAATCACGATTGTTCATCCTGCAGCTCAGACTGCAAATCAAAAAATCCAGAAAGTATGAAAGAGAGCCTTAATCAATACAGCAGCGTCAAAAAGGTAATAGCTGTTGTTTCGGGCAAGGGCGGAGTAGGCAAAAGCCTTGTAACCTCAACTCTTGCGGTCACCTTTAACCGTCTGGGCAAAAAAACTGCAATTCTTGATGCCGATATTACAGGCCCGTCAATTCCCAAGGCTTTCGGCATAAACGAGAGATGCAAGGGCAACGAATACGGAATCCTGCCGATTACTACCGAAACGGGAATAGATGTTATTTCCGTAAACCTTTTGCTTGAAAACCCGACCGACCCTGTTGTGTGGCGTTCCCCTGTAATCACAGGTACGGTAAAGCAGTTCTGGAAGGATGTTGTCTGGGATAACATTGACTATATGTTTGTCGATATGCCGCCCGGAACGGGTGATGTGCCGCTTACGGTGTTCCAGAGCCTGCCGATTGACGGAATTATCGTTGTTGCATCTCCTCAGGAGCTTGTGTCAATGATAGTTGAAAAGGCTGTAAAAATGGCAAATATGATGAATGTGCCAATTCTCGGACTTGTTGAGAATATGAGCTATTATCAATGCCCCGACTGCGGTAAAAAGCACAATATCTTCGGCGAAAGCCATATTGACGAAATCGCCGAGCGGTATAATACAAGGGTGCTTGCAAAGCTGCCTATCGACAGCGAGCTTGCAAGGTGCGTTGACCAAGGCAGGGTAGAGCTTTTTGAGGGCAACTACCTCGATGATGCGGCTGCAAAAATAGAAAAACAGCTTTCTTAAAATACAATACAAAAGGCTTTCCGAATCGGCGGAGAGCCTTTTTGTGCAATATGCTTATTATATTTTCCCGAAAACGGCAATAAAAATAAATGTAATATGGTGATTTATACAATTGATTTTTTTGCAAACAAAATGGTATAATTATGCAGTAGGGTAATAAATTTTTAATTTTCCTTAAGGAGAGGTATAATAATGAAATGTCCTAATTGTGGAAATGAAATCACAGGCAAGTTCTGCACATCCTGCGGTACGCCTGCACCTGCCGAGGAGCCTGTAAAGGAGCAGAAAACACAGTCTGACGGCTTTGGCTCTTTCGCTTATGACAGTCAGAATATCTCAGGCACAGACGGTAATAATACTCAGCCGAATAATTATGATTCAAATACTTACAATTCACAGCCTGCACAGCCAAATAATTTCAGCACAGACAGCTACAATTCACAGCCGACTCCTCAGCCGTTTGATTACAATGCAAACAATGCATATTCAAATCAGCCAAGCGGTATGCCTGTAAATAACGGCTACACAGGTCAGCAGTTTACAAATGTACCGAACAGCAATATGCCTAATCAGCCTAAAAAGGGTATGAGCGGCGGCAAGATAGCTATTCTTGTAGTGAGCATTGTTCTCGGTATTATCATAATTCTCGGTATAATTATAGGCGTTGTTGCGTGTCAGGTTGTCGGAGCTGCCAAGAAAGGCTTTGATAATTATATAAGCAGCTATCAGTCGGAGCTGAGCAGCTTCCAGTCCGAGATTAACGGCTATGCTTCCGATATTTACAATTCAGAAAGCTCGGACGCTTTCTCTGATGATGACGGCGAGATTTACGATGAAAGCTCCTGCTGCTATTACAGAATTATTAACGGCAATGAGGTGTCTGTAACATCTGTAAATCTGTATGATGTTGTCAGCGGTAATTACGATACAAAGAGTATAGAAGTTAAAATTCCAAGCACTATTGACGGCAAAAAGGTAACTGATATTTACAGTGCATATACTTACAACCCTACAACCAACGATGACGACGAGGTTCAGATTAAGGTTATAATTCCGGGTTCGGTAAGAACCGTGCAGACCTATGCTTTCCTCGACTGCGAATGCCTTACCGAAATCGTATTTGAGGACGGCGTAGAGAGCATTGATGAAGAGGCAATCGTTGAATGTGAGGATCTTAAGAAAATTACAGTTCCCGAGTCTGTAAAGACTATCGGCGATTATGCGCTCGGCTTTTTAAGCTCAGACGGTATGAGCTTTGATTATATGCCTGTCAAGGATCTTGTAATTGTTGCAAAGAAAGGCTCAACAGCAGAGCAGTTTGCAAAGGATAACAATATCAAGGTAGAAAACAACTGATTTTAATTAATAAACTGCTCTCTTGAGAAAAGAGGGCAGTTTTTGCTGTATATGGATAATTTTTCGGGGCAGAATACTGTCTGTAGCTTAAAAAGCAAGTAAAATTGCCGTAAAATCGGGATAAAAATGCTTGACAAAACGATATTTGTTGGGTTATAATACTAAATTGTGGAGCAATGTGTAATTGCACCTTGCTCGGCAGACAGCCCTGTACTTCAGGGCGGTTAATCAATTTCTTAATATCAGGGAAAGGAGGAAAAATATGCCTACATTTAACCAGTTGGTAAGAAAGGGCAGAGAGGTTTCCGAAAAGAAAGCTAAGGCTCCTGCACTCTTAAAGGGTTGGAACTCAAAGAAGCGTGTTGCTATCAACCAGAGCTCACCACAGAAGAGAGGTGTGTGCACAGCCGTTAAGACTGCTACACCTAAAAAGCCTAACTCAGCTCTCA
Organism: Ruminococcus sp.; assembly: GCA_051880895.1. GTDB lineage: Bacteria > Bacillota > Clostridia > Oscillospirales > Acutalibacteraceae > Ruminococcoides. Next base: position 7,737 of record JBJEOV010000070.1, read on the forward strand.
GAAAGATTGCCAGAGTAAGACTTTCTAACGGTATCGAAGTCAGCTCTTACATTCCGGGCGTAGGTCACAACCTTCAGGAGCACAGCGTTGTTCTTATTCGTGGTGGCCGTGTTAAGGACTTGCCTGGTGTTCGTTACCATATTGTTCGTGGTACACTCGACGCTCAGGGCGTTGCAGGAAGAATGCAGTCTCGTTCTAAGTATGGCGCAAAGCGTCCAAAGGCAGGTAAATAAGGAATTGACATAACTTCGGCTTAATTGATTTTAAGTTCTGCTATGCAGCAGGATTTCTATATATATGTATGGATTTCTTGTTGGCATACGGGAGTTTGTCGCTTTCGAGTACCTATGATATCTCAATTATTGTGAAGGAGGGAAGCAAAGTGCCAAGAAGAGGTTCTATTGCGAAGCGTGATGTATTACCGGATCCGCTTTATAATTCAAAACTTGTAACTCGTCTTATCAATAACATTATGTACGACGGTAAAAAGGGCGTTGCTCAGAAGATTGTTTACGGTGCATTTGAAATCATCGCTGATAAGACAGGTAATAACCCATTAGAGGTTTTTGAGCAGGCTATGGAAAATGTTATGCCTGTTCTCGAGGTTAAGGCTCGCCGTGTGGGCGGTGCCACATACCAGGTTCCTATGGAGGTTCGTCCTGAGAGAAGACAGACACTCGGTCTTCGTTGGATTTCTACCTACTCAAGAGCCAGAAGTGAAAGAACAATGAAGGAAAGACTTGCAGGAGAAATTCTCGATGCTACAAACAGCACAGGCGGTGCCTTCAAAAAGCGTGAAGACACTCACAAGATGGCTGAAGCAAACAAGGCTTTCGCTCATTACAGATGGTAATTTTTGTTGCCAGAGTAATTTTTTGAGGAGGATTTTATGCCAAGACAGGTTTCACTTGAACAGACAAGAAATATCGGTATCATGGCTCACATCGATGCCGGTAAGACTACAACCACAGAGCGTATCCTGTATTATACCGGCGTAAACCATAAAATCGGCGAAACACACGATGGTGCTTCAACCATGGACTGGATGGTTCAGGAGAAGGAAAGAGGTATTACAATCACTTCTGCTGCAACCACAGCATTCTGGTTCGGTAGCAAGCAGCAGTACAAGAAACACAGAATCAACATCATTGATACACCGGGTCACGTTGACTTCACCGTAGAGGTTGAGCGTTCACTTCGTGTACTTGACGGTTCTGTAACTGTTCTTTGTGCTAAGGGCGGCGTTGAGCCTCAGTCTGAAACCGTATGGCGTCAGGCTGATAACTACGGCGTACCGAGAATGGTTTACGTAAATAAAATGGACATTATGGGCGCTAACTTCTACCATGTTGTTCAGATGATGAAGGACAGACTTAAATGTAACGCTGTTCCGATTCAGCTCCCAATCGGTGCCGAGAGCGACTTCAGCGGTATTATCGACCTTGTTACTATGAAGGCTGAGATTTACCACAACGAAGACGGCACAGATTACAGCGAGGAAGAAATTCCGGAGAATATGCAGGATCTTGCTAACGAGTACCGTGAGAAACTCATCGAGTCAGTTGCTGAGCTTGACGAGGAGCTTATGGAGAAATACTTCGGCGGCGAGGATATCTCTGTAGATGAAATTAAAAAGGTAATCAGAAAGGCTACAATCGACAATACTATGGTTCCCGTAACCTGCGGTTCTTCTTACCGTAACAAGGGCGTTCAGATGCTCCTTGACGCTGTTGTTGATTATATGCCTGCTCCTACAGACGTTCCTGCTATCAAGGGTGTTGATCCCGAAACAGGCGACGAGGTTGAGAGAAAGTCTTCTGACACAGAGCCTTTTGCTGCTCTTGCATTCAAGATTGCTACTGACCCGTTCGTAGGTAAGCTCTGCTTCTTCCGTGTATATTCAGGTACCGTTACAACAGGTACTACTGTTTATAACTCGGTTAAGGACAACAACGAGCGTATGGGCAGAATTCTTCAGATGCACGCTAACGACAGAAAAGATATTGACTGCTGCTAT
>JBJEOV010000071.1:0-9677 GCA_051880895.1 Ruminococcus sp.
ATAGGCTCTGATATTGTGGTATGGGCAACACCTATTTATTATTATGAGATGTCTGGTCAGATGAAAGTGCTTATTGACCGATTAAATCCTATGTTTTCTATGGATTATAAATTTAGGGATGTTTATTTCCTAGCCACAGCAGCCGAGGACGGAGAACATGTATATGAAAAAGCCTTGTCAGGACTAAACGGTTGGATTGATTGCTTTGATAAGGCGGAACTTAAAGGATATGTTTTCTGCGGTGGTGTAACCATGGGTGGAGAAATTTCAGAAAATACTAAGTTGAAAGAAGCATATGACATGGGAACCGGTGTATAAGAATGAAGAGATGTATATTTCATATATCTATGTTTATTGCTTGCGTAGTTATTTTATTTTGTTTGACAGCGTGTGGATGTAGTGATTTAAAAGAATCACAGGTAATAAATGATACCTCAAAGCCTGAGAGTACGATTTCTGAATCCCAGGCGGAAATTCAGAATGATATCAACCGGTCAGATAAATACACGAAGATTACATCTAACATTGATAATAACGATGATGTAGGTGAGAATGTTGATATGAAATTATATATAAATGATACAGAGGTTCCTGTTTCTTGGGAAGATAATGACACTATTGCAGAATTGGCGGAGCAGGCCAAATTAGGGGATATTATTGTATCAATGTCAATGTATAGTGACAATGAACAGGTTGGTTCTTTGGGAAAGAATTATACAAGTAATGATAAGCCAACAACTACGCATAAGGGCGATATTGTTCTGTATAATGAAAATAGTATTGTTGTATTCTATGGTTCAAATTCATGGTCATATACAAGACTTGGGAAAATGGATATTCCGGAGTATGAAGTTGTAGAATTGTTGAGTAACGGAGATGTAGAATTGAGAATTTCGATAGAATAAAATTGCTATTTTTATATGCGAAGAACTCGACATATTCCGGTTTATCGAAAAATACAATATAATCTTTTAGCATCGGTTGGAAAATCGATGCTATTTTTATGTCATTTGGAGGTGATTTTACGAGAAAACTTAAGAATTACAAGCCTACAAAATTCAAAGCTAAGGACAGCTATTACGATAAGGAGTACGCTGATTTTGCCGTTGCCTTTATTGAAAGCCTTTGTCACACCAAAGGCACTTGGGCGGGAAAACCCTTTGAACTTATGGACTGGCAGGAACAGATTATTCGTGACCTGTTCGGTATTTTAAAGCCAAACGGATACAGGCAGTTCAACACAGCATACATTGAAATTCCGAAAAAGAACGGCAAATCGGAATTAGCGGCGGCTGTTGCACTTCTTCTCACCTGCGGTGACGGTGAACAGCGAGCCGAGGTTTACGGTGCGGCTGCCGACAGACAGCAGGCATCAATCGTATTTGATGTTGCCGCCGATATGGTGCGTATGTGTCCGGCTCTGAACAAAAGAGTGAAGATACTTGCATCACAGAAAAGGCTGATTTACGAACCTACAAACAGCTTTTATCAAGTTCTATCAGCCGAGGCATACAGCAAGCACGGCTTTAATGTTCACGGAGTTGTGTTTGATGAGTTGCACAGTCAGCCGAACAGAAAATTGTATGATGTTCTTACAAAGGGCAGCGGTGATGCAAGAATGCAGCCGCTCTTTTTTCTGATCACAACTGCCGGCACAGATACACATTCAATCTGCTATGAGGTTCATCAAAAGGCACAGGATATTATTGACGGACGCAAAATTGACCCTACATTCTATCCGGTGATTTATGGTGCTGATGATACCGAGGACTGGACAAGTCCGAAGGTCTGGAAAAAGTGCAATCCATCTCTCGGTGAAACTATCGGAATTGATAAAGTTAAAACTGCCTGTGAAAGCGCAAAGCAGAATCCGGGCGAGGAGAACTCATTCCGACAGTTAAGACTTAATCAATGGGTAAAACAAGCAGTCCGTTGGATGCCAATGGATAAGTGGGATAAGTGTGCCTTTGAGGTCAGAGAAGATGATTTGATTGGCAGAGTTTGTTACGGTGGACTTGACCTATCTTCAACAACAGATATAACGGCATTTGTGCTTGTGTTCCCGCCACTTGATGAAGAAGACAAGTACATCATTCTTCCCTACTTCTGGATACCAGAGGACACACTGGATTTGCGTGTAAAGCGTGACCATGTGCCGTATGATGTGTGGGAACGACAGGGATATTTGCAGACCACAGAGGGAAATGTAGTTCATTACGGATATATCGAAAAGTTCATTGAAGAGCTTAGTAAAAGATTCAATATTCGTGAGATTGCATTTGACCGTTGGGGAAGATTCCCCCACAGTGTGGGGGAAATGTCACGAAGTGACAAAGGGGGACGGGGCGGTTAGCCTGTTCAGATGGTGCAGAACCTTGAGGGTATGGGATTTACCGTTGTTCCTTTCGGACAAGGCTTTAAGGATATGTCACCACCCACAAAGGAACTTATGAAGCTGACACTTGAACAGAAAATCGCACACGGCGGACACCCTGTCTTGCGTTGGAATATGGATAACATCTTCATACGCACAGACCCAGCCGGAAACATCAAAGCAGACAAAGAAAAATCCACAGAGAAAATTGACGGTGCCGTTGCCACCATTATGGCTCTCGACCGTGCGATCCGCTGTGGCAACGATACTACTGCTTCGGTTTACGATGACCGAGGCATTTTATTTATCTGATTGCAGCTATGTATAACCCCACACGGTTTGCAATCGTATTTGACGTACCACAGTCATACATGATTGCTGATTTCCCTCTGTTTGCAGTACAAATAAAATTTTCATTCGCTTAAATACATACTGCACTTTCTTTGCTATAATGAAGTTAAAGAAAACCGAGGAGGATTCAATATGGCAGAGATTACACTTCAAAACATCTATGATTGTTATGCTTACGGCAAGCGCGTGGCTGAGGGAGAAATCGAAATCGGCACCGCTGCAATGAACATCGCACGAACAGGCATGGATAAAGGGTCAGCGCAGATTTATTTACGATGTGTCCGTTCCATGATTCGCGGCGAACGATATACGGGTACGGTAAAAGAGATTGCTGTGACCCATTTCTTAACTGCAATCATGTCGGACTACGGCTTTGATGGTCTCCGTAAAGCATTAGAAGCGTTGCGGCTGCATCTGGAATATCAGAAATCGTATCAAAGTCTTGCCGGACTCAAGCAGATCTATGACGAGTTCATGGATGTACTGCCATAACATTTTTTCATAGCCAAGCATCTATCGGAAACGGTAGGTGCTTTTCTTATGCTCATTTTCAAGGAAGGAGTGTGATTTTCATGAGTATATTCAGCGGCCTATTTCGTTCCAGAGATAAGCCCACCAATGCAACATCCGGCAGTTCCTACCGTTTTTTCATGGGCGGCAGCACCTCCGGTAAAAACGTAACGGAACGATCTGCTATGCAGATGACGGCGGTGTACTCCTGTGTTCGTATTCTGTCAGAGGCGATTGCAAGTCTGCCTCTGCACCTCTACAGATACACAGAAAGCTGCGGCAAGGAGAAAGCAACGGACAGTCCTCTGTACTTTTTACTCCACGATGAGCCGAACCCCGAAATGACATCGTTTGTGTTCAGGGAAACCCTTATGACTCATCTTCTGCTTTGGGGTAATGCCTACGCACAGATAATCAGAAACGGCAAAGGTGAAGTCACTGCCTTGTATCCTCTTATGCCGGACAGAATGACAGTTGACAGAGATGAAAACGGCAGACTGTATTATGAGTACATGGTAAGCTCTGATGATGCACCCATCAACAAAAAGTCAACTGTAAGACTACAGCCTTTTGATGTTTTGCGTATTCCCGGACTTGGCTTTGACGGTCTTGTGGGTTACTCACCTATCGCTATGGCTAAAAATGCAATAGGTATGTCTATTGCCTGCGAGGAGTACGGTTCAAAGTTCTTTGCAAACGGTGTCGCACCGAGCGGTGTGCTTGAACACCCCGGAACAATAAAAGACCCGTCAAGGGTAAGAGAAAGCTGGACTCAGACCTTTGGCGGCAGTTCAAACGCACACAAGGTTGCAGTGCTTGAAGAAGGTATGAAATACACACCTATTTCAATCTCTCCCGAACAGGCACAATTTCTTGAAACAAGAAAATTTCAAATAGATGAAATAGCTCGAATTTTCAGAGTTCCACCACATATGGTAGGTGATTTGGAAAAGTCGAGCTTTTCTAATATTGAACAACAGTCGCTTGAATTTGTGAAGTACACACTTGACCCTTGGGTGTCAAGATGGGAGCAAAATTTGGTACGCTCTCTTCTGACAACCGATGAAAAGAAAAAGTATTTTATCAAATTCAATGTTGACGGACTGCTCCGAGGTGACTATCAAAGCCGAATGAACGGATATTCAACAGCAAGGCAAAACGGCTGGATGTCGGCAAATGACATCAGAGAGCTTGAAAACCTTGACCGCATATCAGCAGAAGAAGGCGGAGATTTGTACCTCATAAACGGCAATATGCTACCGCTCAAAAATGCAGGAGCATTTGCTGAAACTAATAACAAGGAGGAAGATAACGAAAATGAAGAAGTTCTGGAAGTGGAAGAATCAGACGGAGAACAATCCGACCGAGAGAGTTCTGACTCTCAACGGCACAATCGCCGAGGAAAGCTGGTTTGACGATGATATCACTCCACAGCTTTTCAAAGAAGAATTACTATCCGGTAGCGGTGACATCACTGTTTGGATTAACTCTCCCGGTGGTGACTGCGTTGCCGCCGCACAGATTTACAATATGCTGATGGACTACAAGGGCAATGTTACGGTCAAGATTGACGGAATTGCAGCATCCGCCGCATCTGTTATTGCGATGGCAGGAAATACAGTGCTGATGTCGCCTGTTTCAACAATGATGATTCACAACCCGGCAACCGTTGCTATGGGTGACCACAACGATATGCAGAAAGCTATTGAGATGCTTAACGAGGTCAAGGAAAGTATCATAAATGCCTACGAAATTAAAACAGGCTTATCCAGAGCAAAGCTTGCTCATTTGATGGATGCGGAAACTTGGATGAATGCACACAAGGCAATTGAACTTGGCTTTGCAGATGGCATTATCGCAAGAGAAAATCCAACTATAGAGCCTGATGAAGATGAAGAGGACGAAGATGAAGAGGAAAAGAAGAACCCCTGTGAAAATTCAGTCCTGTTTTCTCGCAAGGCGATAAATACGGCTCTTAAAAACAAACTTGTAAAGCACTATTCAAAGAATGTTTCAGGCAACGCAGGAACAGACATCACAGACCTTGAAAAAAGACTTAATTTATTAAAACCTTAAGGAGGAACTATACTATGGCTAAAATCAATGAGCTTCGTGAGAAGCGAGCAAAAATCTGGGAACAGGCAAAAGCATTTCTTGATTCCCACAGAAACGAAACGGGTATTCTTTCAGCAGAAGATACCGCCGTTTATGAAAAGATGGAAAAGGATATTGTTGACCTCGGTCACGAGATTGAGCGTCAGCAGAGAGCAGACGACCTTGAAAGAGAGTTAAATCTCCCGACAAGTTCACCGCTTATCTCAAAGCCTGAAAATACAAATCGTGAAATCAAAACAGGCACTGCATCTGAAAAGTACAACAAGGCATTCTGGAATCAGATGAGAAACCGCTCTACGCAGGAGGTCAGAAACATTCTCAGTGAGGGTATTGACAGCGAGGGCGGTTTTCTTGTGCCTGAAACCTTTGAAAACACACTTGTACAGGCACTTGATGAAGAGCTAGTAATTCGTCAGCTCGCCCACACCTTTACAACTGCGTCAAATGCACACAAAATTCCTGTTGTTGCAACACGCGGTAAGGCAATGTGGACTGAGGAAAATGCAGCAATTACTGACAGCGATACTTTATTCGGTCAGAAAACAATCGGTGCGCATAAGTTGTGTGCTTTAATCAAGGTGTCTGAAGAGCTTTTGAATGATTCCGCATTTGACCTTGAAGGCTACTTCAATCAGGAGTTTGCAAGACGAATCGGTGAAGCTGAGGAGGAAGCCTTTGTTATCGGCGACGGCAGTGCAAAGCCGTACGGAATTTTTAATGACAGTGAGGGTGGTGAAGTCGGTGTGACGGCTGCGTCAACGGTAACTATCACAGCCGATGAACTTATCGACCTTTACTACAGCCTTAAAGCCCCCTACCGTAAAAACGGTGTATGGCTTTTAAACGACAGTACGGTAAACATCATTAGAAAACTCAAGGACAGCAACGGTCAGTATTTGTGGCAGCCGTCAATCAAAGACGGTGAAACCGACACTCTTCTCGGTAAGCCTGTTTACACATCAGCATCAATCGCAAATGCAGCGTCCGGCACAAAGCCGATTGCATTTGGTGACCTTTCATATTACTGGATTGGTGACAGACAGGGTGTGACCTTCAAGCGACTCAATGAACTTTATGCAGCAAATGGACAGGTTGGTTTCCTTGCATCAAAACGAGTTGACGCAAGACTGATTTTACCTGAGGCAGTAAAGCTCTTGAAGATGAAAGGCACTGCAGCATCAACAGGCTGATAGGAGTGCAGTAAATGACTGACGAGCTTTTACAAAAGGTAAAGCATAACCTGATACTTGAACACAACGAAGATGATGAACTTTTGAAAATGTACATAACTGCCGCCGTATCCTATGCCGAAAGCTATCAGCACATACCTGAAAACTACTACAGTAAAAATCCTATGCCGCCTACAACAGAACAGGCAGTAATTATGCTTGCAAGCCATTTCTACGAAAGCAGAGATGGCTCAACAGGCGGCTTTTTTGCTGACAGCACAAATGCATCTGCACAGGTATGGAATACTGTCAATCTTCTGTTACGGCTTGACAGGCGGTGGCAGGTATGAGCTTTGGCAAGATGAATTCATTTGTTGAAATCGTTCAGAAAAGCATAGATACCGATAACGAGGGTTTCAAAACGGAAACTCTGAAAACAGTTGCAAAGGTCAGAGCATATCGTGAGGGTCGGCACGGCAGTGAGAAATGGGCAAACAGAGCTGCTTTTTCCACTGCTACCGACCTGTTTCGGTTTCGGTGTATTCCAAACACGGAAGTAACAACCGATATGCAGATACTATGCAATAACAGAAAATTTGAAATCACATCGGTTGAAAATGTAAAAGGCAGAAATATGTACATTGAGGTGCTTGCAAAGGAGGTAAAGCCAAGTGGCTAAGGTTGATGTGAAGATGCCTGAGGACTTTCTTTTAAAGCTATCCCGGCTCGGTGACAAAACAGATGAAATCTGCGAAAAGGCTCTCAATGCTGGCGGTGAGGTTGTTCTTGCAAAGGTCAAAAGCAACCTTTCTGCCGTAATCGGAAAGGACACAAAAACAGATTCACGCTCTACAGGTGAGTTTGAACGCTCTCTCGGACTTTCTCCCGTTCTTATAGATAAAGACGGAAACGCAAACATCAAAATAGGCTTTAAAGAACCTCGTTCCGATGGTGAAAGCAATGCAAAAATCGCAAGCATCATTGAATACGGCAAACAAGGTCAACCGCCTAAGCCTTTCTTAAAGCCTGCAAGAACATCATCAAAAAAGGCTTGTGTAAAAGCTATGGTTGATACTCTTGAACAGGAGGTAAAGAACCTATGAGCCTTTTGTCGGAATTAAAAAGCATAGCGGAAGAACTGAACATCAAGGTTGAAACAGGTGTGTTTTCAGACACACCGCCTGATGAGTATATTGTGCTGACACCTCTTGCGGACAGCTTTGAAATGCACTGCGACAATATGCCGGAATACGAAATTCAAGAGGTGCGAATCTCAATATTTTCAAAGGGTAATTACACAGCTTTAAAATACAAACTGACTGCATCAATATTCAAAGCCGATATTTCAATTACTGACCGAAGATACATAGGTCACGAAGATGATACCGGCTATCACCACTATGCCATAGATACGGCAAAATCATATAGAATGGAGGAATTTTAATGGCAACAATCGGACTTGATAAGCTATTTTATTCAAAGATTACAGAAGATGAAGACGGCGAGGAAACCTACGCAACACCCGTGCCTCTTGCAAAGGCTATGACTGCGGAGCTTTCAATAGAGCTTGCCGAGGCAACACTCTACGCTGATGACGGTGCATCAGAAGTTGTAAAGGAATTTCAGAGCGGAACACTGACCCTCGGCATAGACGACATCGGAACTGCTGTTGCAGAGGATTTAACAGGAGCGAAAATCGACAGCAACAAGGTGCTTATTTCTGCAGGCGAGGACGGCGGCTGTCCTGTTGCAGTGGGTTTCAGAGCGAAGAAGTCAAACGGAAAATATCGTTACTTCTGGCTTTACAGAGTGAAATTCGGTATCCCTGCAACGAACCTCACCACCAAGGGCGAAAGCATAGAGTTTTCCACACCGTCAATAGAGGGTACGGTGACAAGGAGAAACAAGCCTGACTCGCAGGGCAATCATCCGTGGAAAGCAGAGGTAAACGAGGACGATACGGAAGTTAAAGCAACCACAATTTCAAACTGGTACAAGCAGGTTTACGAGCCTGTTTACTCTGCAGGTTAATAACGGAGGTTAAGCTATGGACAGAGAAAGAAGCACAAAAATTAAAATCGGTGAAAATGAATACAGCCTTATTCTGACTACAAAGGCTACAAAGGAAATTGCTGCAAGGTACGGCGGTCTTGAGAACCTCGGCGACAAGCTGATGAAAAGTGAAAACTTTGAAATGGCTCTCGATGAGGTTATATGGCTTATAACCTTGCTTGCAAATCAGAGCGTTCTCATTCACAACTTTAAAAATCCCGATGATAAAAAGCCTTTGCTCAAAGAGGACGAGGTTGAACTTTTAACTTCGCCATTTGATTTGGCAGAGTACAAGTCGGCAATTATGGAGTCAATGTACAAAGGCACAAAGCGAAATATCAAAAGCGAGGAAAACACAAAAAACATAGCAGTCGGGTAAGTGACGAGGAGTTCTTTACCCGACTGCTTTATTACGGAGTGGTTCAGCTGAACTTATCCATTGATGAAACAATGCTTATGCCCCTTGGACTGCTCCTTGATTTGCTTGAATGTCATAAGCAGTACAACGGTCTTGCAAAACCGAAAAGGGATTTGACGATTGACGATATTATTCCGTATGGAATTTAATAATTCTTGACTATTTTCATATTATTAAGTAAAATATACTTATGAACGGAGGTTTTGTCTATGGCTGAAATTGATACAAACAAACGTAACAGAGCTGTTAAAATTGCATCGGCTATCAATAGCATTGAGGGTGTTGAAATACCCGAAGAGGCAGAAAACCTCTTCAAACAGTGGGTAAACGGAAAATTGACAGACGAAGAGTTGACATCAGCAATGCTATCTATGTGTTCAAAGGTTTAATATGAGTAAATATGATATTTATCTTCAGGAAAACAGCAATGTGCTGAAAAACAAATTGGGTATCACAGATGAAACCGCACTTGATACTGCCGAGTCAATGATGGTTCGTACAAGAATGGCACTTTTATACAATAGTGGTTTTTCTGATTTTTCACCGACAGGAGTTTGTAAACTTCACAAGACCTTGTTCGGTGATGTATATGAATGGGCAGGTAAGTATAGAGAAATTAATATTCAAAAGCGTGAATCAATACTTGCAGGAAAAAGTGTGTGGTATTCAAATTGGGATAACATTGATA
>JBJEOV010000072.1:0-9655 GCA_051880895.1 Ruminococcus sp.
AGGGTGCAGAAAATTGTTGACAGCGAAGTCCTCCGCCGTTCTGACCCTTATGTGCCGTTTGATACAGGCTACCTGAAAAAGAGCGGTATCACAGGTACGAAAATCGGCAAGGGCGAAGTAGTTTACAATGCCGTCTATGCCCACACCAACTACTATATGAACGCAGGCAAGGGCAAGGAGGGCACTGCAAAGGGCGGTTTGCGTGGCAAGTTCTGGTTTGAAAGAATGAAAGCAGACCACCTTGACGATATTCTGAAAACCGCAAAGGAAAAAAGCGGAGGTAAATAATGAATAAATCAATTATACAGTCGTTGTTTGAATGGTTTGCAGACTGTGAAATCCTTGAGGCTGATTCGGACTTGAATATTGACTATCTCGGCGAGGAGGCAGAGCAATACAGCGTTGAAACCGTGCCTTGTAAAACGGTGGTAAAAAGCTATATTGACGGCTCGGCTAAATGCCAGTATCTCTTTATCTTTGCAAGCCGTGAGTGCTACAGTCAGGATGAAGGCATCAATATGGCTAACCTTGAATTTTATGAAAGGTTGGAAGAATGGATTGCCGAGCAGAATTTAAACCGCAAGCTGCCAAAGCTCCCTGACGGCTGTACGGCTCAGTCCATTAAGGTGCAGTCCTCGGGCTATGTTATGAACAACGATACAAAGACGGCAAGGTATCAGATTCAGTGCCGTTTGGAATACACTAAGAAAATAAAAAATACGGAGGTAAACAATGAGTGAAGTAATCAGACAGCGCAGAATGCAGGCAAATTACCTCAACTGCAGCAGTGAAAAAGGAACAAAGGCTTTTGCTCTGTTGGGCGTAGGCGCAAAAACGCTTGACGAAAACCCGTCTGCCCAGACCAAGAGCCGTAAGTATGTATGCGACAAGTCGGCAACGAAGTCAATCAGCGGTTACGACTGGAATACGGCATTTGATATTGACCAGATCCGTGAGCAGGCTGCTATTAACTTTATCGTCAATATTGGTGAGAAGCAGCTTGTCGGCGAGGATGCAGAAACGGAATATGTAGTTGTTGACCTTGACCAGAAGGAAGGCTCAAGCGGAAGCACATACCACGCCCGATTGTTCAATATAGCCGTTGAGGTTGCGTCCTTTACCAATGATGACGGCGAAATGGGCTGCACAGGCAACTTCCTTGGCAGAGGTGATCCTGTTGAGGGTACTTTTGATACCTCATCTAAGGAATTTACACCTAAATCATAATACGGAGGAATAAAAATGGTAATCAATAATGTAACCCTGCCCGACCTTGATGTAGCTGATGCGCTCGAAATGGAACGATTTGAAACGGCTAATGATAATGTACTCAATAAAATGAAACAGCTTGACACAAACGGAAAGCGCAGGTCAGAGCTTATCCGTGCTCAGTGTACGGCTGTTTTTGAATTTTTTGAAGAGGTGTTCGGTGACGGCACTGCTAAAAAGGTGTTCGGCGAGTCGGTCAACCTTACAACCTGCATAAACGCTTATGAGGGCGTTATCGTTGCCGTAAACAAGCTTGACAAGGCTGTCGGAGAGCAGTATAAATCCAGGCTTGGCAACCGAAATCAGCGCCGTAATCAGAAGAAAAATAAGCATTACAACAACCGTCCGAAGCCTGTTAAGTGATGAATATGCTGCTTGATTCCGTTCCTGACAGCTTGCATATTGCAGGAGCGGAATACAAAATCAAAACGGATTTCAGAACCTGGCTGAAATTTGAAATGCTTTTATCTGAAGATAAAGAAAATGCCGAAAACACCTTAGCTGATATAAAAAAGCTTGTTTTTTGCGAAAGACAGCCGCCGATGCTTGCCGATGAAGAGGCAGTAAACCAAATTCTGTGGTTTTACCGCTGCGGCAAGCCTCCAAAAAAGGGCAGTCATAAATCGCAAAAGGAGATTTTCAGCTATGAATATGACGACGGCTATATCTGTGCGGCGTTTATGCAGCAGTATCACATTGATTTAAACTCCGCTAAGCTCCATTGGTGGAAATTCCACGCTCTGATGCTTTCCTTATCCGACAGCACGGAGTTTGTTAAAATAATGGGCTACAGGTCTGTTGAAATCAATTCAAAAATGCCTGCCGCTCAGAAAGCCTTTTATCAGAAGATGAAAAAGCAGTATAAGCTGCCGCTGAAAAAAGAAATTCAGCAGAAAATAACAAGCATTGAAGACGCACTAATTAACGGAGAAACGATTGACAATCTCTTGTGAAATTTGTATAATATTGTTAAAGTTATATTATTTCACGAGGTGATATTATGAAAAAGGTTTTATCTTTAATTGTCGTTGCGTTATTAGCATTAACTTGTTCAGCTTGCGGAAGTGATTCAACAGGAATAAGTCAGGAAGAGTATGAGAAAATTCGTACAGGTCTGACTTATAATGATGTTAAAGCTATTGTAGGCGGCGAAGGCATTAAAATATCTGAATCTGAAGAAGATAAAGATGACTATATTGAATTTGTTAGTGTTTATAAATTCAATGGAGAAAATGGTGGTTACGCTGAATTTGAATTTACAAAAAAATCCTACAAAGATATTATTAATCATGGTTTTGATTTTAGCGATGCGGAACTTACAAGTAAATCTCAATGCGATTTATCATAAGTACAGAAAAAATTGAAACAAATCAAAAATCAAATGCCCTTACAGCGGTTACGAAATGCCCATATACTTTGACAAATGTCAAGGTGTAGGGGCATTTTTATATTGTGCAAAGTCATTACAAAAAGGTGGTGAGTGAATTGGCATATGACGGCTCTATTAAAATTGACACAAAAATTGATACTTCCGGCTTTAAAAGCGGTATTGATAAGATAAAAAGCATTGCTCAGGCAGGCGCATCGGCTGTAATAACAACGCTTGCAGGCATTACAGCCGCACTCGGAGCAGGAGCAACGGCAGCGGCAACAGTCGGCTCGTCATTTGAGGCGGCTATGTCAAAGGTATCTGCAATCAGCGGTGCGACCGGCGAAGCTCTGCAAGGTCTGACTGACAAAGCAAAGGAAATGGGAGCGAAAACAAAGTTCTCTGCATCCGAGTCAGCCTCGGCTTTACAGTATATGGCTATGGCAGGCTGGGACACCGAATCAATGCTCAACGGTATTGACGGTATTATGAACCTTGCCGCTGCTGACGGCTTGGACTTAGCAACGACATCAGACATTGTTACAGACGCTCTGACAGCCTTTAATCTTAAAGCCTCAGACAGTACTCACTTTGCAGATGTGCTTGCCAAAGCCTCAAGCTCGGCAAATACGAATGTATCTATGCTCGGCGAAAGCTTTAAGTATGTTGCTCCTCTTGCCGGCACTATGGGTTATTCTGTTGAAGATGTTTCCCTTGCCCTCGGTCTTATGGCTAATGCAAGCGTTAAAGGCAGTATGGCAGGAACAAGCCTAAAGACTGCCCTTTCTAACCTTGCCTCTCCGACTGAGGCTATGGCAAATGTAATGGCTAAGTACGGCATATCCATCTCTGATGCAGAGGGCAACGCTCTTCCGCTCATAGATGTTCTGAAACAGCTGAGGGAAAAATTCGGCGGTCTGAGTGAAACCGAACAGGCAGCCGCCGCAAGCACTCTTTTCGGTAAAGAGGCAATGAGCGGTATGCTTGCCATCATAAACGCAAGCGACAGCGATTTTGATAACCTTACTCAGAGCATCAACAACGCTGACGGTGCGGCTAAGTCAATGGCAGACACTATGCAGGACAACCTACAAGGTCAGATTACAATTCTTAAGTCCGCACTTGAGGGTTTAGGTATTGAAATCTATGAGGGTATGTCAGCTCCTCTCAAAGATGCGGCTGTTGAAGCTCAGAATTATGTAAACCGTCTGACCGAGGCTTTTACAAGCGGCGGACTGTCGGGAATGATTGAAGAGGCTGGCTCTATTTTCGGCGAGCTTGCTGTAAAGGCTGCTCAGGCAGCTCCTGAAATGATAAATGCCGCTGTTGGTTTTTTACAGGCTTTTGTTGACGGCATAGCAAATAACGCTGACAAGCTTGCAAAATCGGCAGTTGATATAATTCAGACTCTTATTACAAGCATAATCGAACACGCTCCCGATTTAATCAATGCGGCTAAGGTTATAGTATCGGAGCTTGCGAATAATCTCAGTAAGCTATTGCCCAATGAGCTGCAAAAGCCTGTTAAAGAGGCTGTAAGCACAATTCAAAAGTCATTTGAAAGCGGAGGTCTGAAAAAGGCTGTTGAAAGCGTGAAAAACATTGTAATTAACTTAGGCAAGACTTTTACGAATGTTGCTAAGGTGGTTTTACCGCCGCTTTCTAAGGCTGTTGATTTCCTTGCCGATAATTTTAATATTCTTTTACCTCTTGCGACTTCATTATTAACAGCCTATAAGTCGTATGCAATCATTTCAACGGTTACTTCTTTATTCACTGCTCAGACAGCAGCGGTAACAGCCGAAAGCCTTGCCGAAGCTGCTTCCCTCGGAACAATAACGCTCAAGCAGATTGCTGTAGCCGCTCTCACAGGTGAAATCACACTTGCTACAGCGGCGCAGTATGCGTGGAATTTAGCAATGAGCTTAAATCCGATAGGTATTGTTATTACTGCCGTGGCAGCTCTGGCGGCAGGAATTACAGCTTTGTGTTTTGCTATGTCTGATTCAACAGATGAAACATCTGACCTTGAGCTTGCACAGGAAAGGTTAAAGGAAAGTAATGAAAATCTCGGTGAATCATACGAAGAAATTGGCGGTAAATTTACCGACTTCCTTGAAGATATAAGCAATGCAGGCAGTATTTTTGATAATTTCAACGAAGAAATAATCATTTCAGATGATGAAAAGCAAGCTCTTGCTGATAATATGGACAGCGTTCAAAGAGAAATTACAGAAATATGTTCAACCGCTGCCGAGGAACGCAGAAAGCTTACAGGCGGTGAAATTGAACGGCTTGATGAGTTGTTTCAGAAAATGCACGAGCTGTCTGCACAGGAACTTGCTATTGAAGAAGCTAAGCAGGGAGTTGTCGTTTCTCAAGCTCAGGCATTGTGCAATTCATCAGACATTTCTCTTGAAGAGTACATTACTCGTTCAAAAAAGATACAGAATTCAGCGGAAGAAACAAGAACAGCGGTAATAGATAAGGCTTACGAGCAATACACAGAAGAGGTTGCTTTACTTGACCAAAAGCTTAAAACAAACTCCGATTATACTCAGGAGCAACACGATGCAGATGTTGCGGCTGCTGAAAAGTCATATCAGAGCGCTGTTGATTCAGCTAATAAGCAAGCAGCTGATACAGTAGCCATAATTGAAGAGGGTTATAAACAGCGAGCTGATGTAATGACAGAATATACCGACAAGCTCAGTAAGCTTAACGATGATGAGGAAACTGAAAATTACAATCATTCAGTAAACCTCGGAAAAATTGAAAAAGAATACTATGACAAGCTTGAGCATTACAGAGAAGAGGGTTTACAGGGCATTGATTATGAAACTATGCGCAAAGTTGCATTTGATGAAATGCAGGAACAAGAAGCTGCCGAAAATCAACGCCACATTGAAGCAATAACCAAAACAAGAAATAGTCAGCAGAAATTACTTGATGATAAAAATTATCAGAATCAGCTTGGCGGTTTTCTTGCGCTTGAAGGCTTGTATGAAACATATTCCGGAAAGACGAACGAGAAGTCGCAGGAAATTGTTGACGCTTTTCACGAGCCTATGAAGAATATGCCTTCAAATACTAAAGAAGCTTTCGCTAATGCCGTTAAAGGCGGTATAGAGGGTCTTGAAAGTATGAAAAACTCAATGTTCAGCACAGCTTCAAACATTGCATCATCAGTAATCGGAATATTCACATCAATGTTTGATGAACATTCACCGTCAAAAGTTTTCAAAAAGATTTTTAAATATACGCTTGAGGGCGGCGAAAACGGTCTTGAAGATGAAGCACCGAAGCTTTATAAGCAAGCCGATGAGGTTGCATCGACATTTACAAATCGAATGAAAGCCGGTATTTCCGCTGACGGTCTTATATCAAAAATGCGTGCAGCTGTAGCTGAGGGCAAGTCCTTTGTAGCCGAACAGCTCACCGCTAATATGGTTCATACCGTTAATTTGCAAAACGATAACGATAAAAAAGTAGTTCTGAAAGGCGATATAGTAAATCATCTTGAGGTTGACGGCAGAGAGTTTGCAGTTGCTTTTTCTCCGTATATATCGGAGGAATTAGCGTGGGAGGGGATTAATTTATGACTGAAATGTCGGTAAACAACATTGATATATCTGATTACAGCGCAAGGCTGCTCAGCTATTCGGTAAGCGGAACAACCCTTACCAACAGCACCTCGGCGACAACAAATCTTCTGAAAATGCCGGCTCTTTACTCGACCGTTTTCGGCACACGAACCCTGACAGTTACGCTTACATTTTCTCCTCACTTAGACGGCTGTTCGGCTAAGGAAACGGACATAACGGACAGATACGCAGCGGCAACCGATAATATTGCAAGGTTTGAGGCTGAAATTATCGGCAAGACAGTTGAAATATCCCTGCCGGACGGCTACATATATACCTCAATAGTTACAGCTATTTCCACAGCAGCATTTGACGGCAGCGGAGAACACGATGTTACTTACACATTTATGGCTGTCCGTCACAAGCCGACAATCACCGCAACGGTTGCCCCAAACGGTAAAATATATTGTCAGTCAACTACTCCCTGTAAGTTTAAGCTTGAGGTAACATTACCCGAGCAAAGCTCATTGCTCTCAATTATGGGAATAGCTGTTGTAAATGTTTCGGCAAATACACCATTAGTTCTTGACGGTGAGCTTGGTTTAATTACGCTCGGCGGAGTTAATAAGTTCCTTGACAGCACCTTAATTGAATTTCCTTTGCTTTATCCCGGAGCTAATACAATAAGCTGTAATAATTCTCAGGCTGATATTAAGGTGATTTACACACCTGTTTATGTGTGATTTAAGGGGTGTTTAAATGGTTTTAATAATTTTTTACAACAATGATGTAAAGCTGTTTACAGATATTGACAGCACCTTTTGCGTTACAAAATCCTACGGCGGTATGATGAGCCTGCAGTTTGATATATCGCCTAAGCACAGCTTGTATAAATATTTTGCTTTGGACGGTGAGGTGGAATATAACAATCAAAGGTATCTGATTAAAAGTATTAACGAGCGCAAGACGGTATCAACTATCGTCTGCGAGCTTAATCTTGATGACCTGAGAGCGGATATGTTTACAAGCTTTAACAGGACTACCGAGAGCTTTCATAATATCTGTAATGAAATACTTGCCAATACTGACTGGTCAGTAAAAAACGATACTCTTGTAAGTAAGCGCTGCAGCTTTGAGCTTACCGATGTGACTGTGCTTGACATCCTTGAGCAATGTAAAAATTCAACGAGTTACGGAAATGTTTATGAGTTTAATACAAAGCAAAAAACTATTACTCTTATAAAGCCCGAAAACAACACCGAGCCTAAGGGAGTGTATTTTACTGATGAGTTAAATCTCACAGACTTAAACTATAAAGGCAGCTCTTCGGGCTTGGTCACAAGACTATATGCCTACGGCAAGGACGGATTATCCATTGCAAGCGTTAATAACGGCTGTGAGTACATTGAAAATCATTCCTACACAGACAAAGTAATCAGTTATGTTTGGCGTGATGAACGATACACAGACCCTCAGTCGCTTTTAGATGATGGTGTTGTCAAGCTTGCGAATATGGCTGAACCCGAGCAGTCTTACACCTGTAAGGTTATCGACCTTGCAAAAGCTCAGCCGGAGATTTATGAGGAAATACTTTCTTATAGCCTTTATGATGTAGTAACTCTTGTTGACCGTAACCGCAACAGAAAACAAAACTACCGGATAGTAGAGATTAAAGAATATCCTGCAAATCCTCTGCTTAATACTGTTTCGCTTTCTTCGATAGCGGCAAAGCTCACAGGTAAATTAACCACGATAAATAATCGCATTACAGAGCTTAACGCTCAACAGCTACACGACCGCACAAAGGTAAATGAAATCAGGCAGGACTTAGACACCACCGTTCTCCATGTGTCGGAATCCTGGGCAAGCTCAGTCAATGAATCATTATTCACTCAGACCGCCGAGGGACTTTTTCTTGAAGTCAACAAAGTAGTAGGCACGAACCGTTGGAGTACGCTTTTACAGCAATCTGCGGAAGATGTAAGGATTGCTTGGAATAACATTTCCGATTACATAAAGTTTGAAAATGCACAGCTTAACATTTACACTATTTCAGATAAAAAGCTTATGTCGCTTAATAAGTATGGACAGGATTTTTACTACAATGACTATAAAGTCGGCACTATTGGTACAAGCTCATACTTAAAAGATGATACAAAAAGAGGTTTATCCTTTGACCTTAACAGTAATTCAGCCTATATGACTTGGGCTTATATGGAATCAGAGGCTGCAGAAGCATTTACAATGAAATTCACATATGCCGCTCAGAAGTTAGCCGATA
The DNA here is from genome assembly GCA_051880895.1 of Ruminococcus sp. Lineage (GTDB taxonomy): Bacteria > Bacillota > Clostridia > Oscillospirales > Acutalibacteraceae > Ruminococcoides. The sequence continues at coordinate 8,504 of JBJEOV010000072.1, forward strand.
ACTACGATAAAGACCAGCTGCACGCAGGCTGCGATATGAATTTACATAACAACTATCTGCACAAAGCGGTTCTGAGTGACTGGGGTTTTAAGGGCGGAACTACAAGCGGTACAATAACAGGTTACTATGTCACTGCATTTAACAGTAACGGTACGGCAAGCAGTTGGAAAGAGTTTTCTCTGACTTTTGAAAAAGGAATACTTCAAAAAGCATCCTGGTAGGAGGTTAATCACTATGAAATTTATAACGGAAGAAAAGACGGTTGCCGACAAAGATAAGGATAAATTACCGTCTGAAACCGAAACAATCTTTGCAGAGAAAAATACAGGAGGTAAGGATGAAGATACAGCATTATAAGCTTAATCTTGACTTGTTAAAGCAATCGTCAATGCCTGTAATATATGGCTATCAGCTTGACAATAAGTCAAGATATGTTGATATTACACTGACGGCAAACGGTGCAGAGGTAACGCTTGACAGCGATATGACAGCCGTTTTGAATGCGACAACTAATAATGTCATAGTCGCAGAAGCACAGTCCTGTAACATCTCCGGTAATTTAATTGAGGTTGAATTAACAGACAAGGTTCTGTCTTTACCGGGTGCAGTTAAATGTGAAGTTGTGTTATCCAGCAGCGGAACAGTTATTACGGCTCAGCACTTTTTGGTAAAAGTCACAGAAAAAGCTATAAATAATAAATCGAAATTCGAGCCGGGCGGCTCAGCACTTGCAACCAAGGACGATGTAGCAACAGCTAAATCAGAAGCTATTTCCGCAGCTGATGCCTTATTAGATGAATATGATGAAGCCGTAATATCAAAGCTCAACCTAAAGGCAGACAAGGCGACCACGCTCGCAGGCTACGGTATTACGGACGCATACGACAAGACATATCTTGACAAAGCGTTAAAAAACAAGCTTGATAAAATGCCGTTTGATACGGTTTTAGTGGAAAACAGTCCGAATTATGTTACAAGCGGTACGGTTTATGGCGCAATTAATACGGTAAATCAGACCGTTGCTACTAAATATGACAGCTCAAATGTTGAAAAAGGCAGCGGAACACTGTCGCCTGCAACTTCGGGAAGTACAGGCAGTGAGGGAAATTTTATCTATTCAAAAAACGGAAATACCGTGACTGTTGCCGTTAA
>JBJEOV010000073.1:0-9531 GCA_051880895.1 Ruminococcus sp.
GTGTTTTTACAAAACGGCAACGGCGTGTTGCCGTTTATTCAGTAAGCATTATATATGGAGAGGTACGAGGTACTATGATAATTAAATTTGATACGGTAAAAATTCTGAAAGCTGAGCTTATGGATAATTTTAACATTTATCTGCATTTTCACGACGCCTGCGGCGGTCAGTACTTTTCGTTTGACGAAGTACCGAATGACGAGGTATTAAAATATGCGGAAAAATTCTTTCGTAATCTGAATTACAAAATTCAGATTGCTGACGATAAACTAAGCTTTTATATCAAGGAGAAAATCAATGCTTAATCAATTTTCAAGAACGGAGCTTTTGCTCGGCGCAGATGCAATGGAAAGGCTGAAGAATGCAAGGGTTGCAATATTCGGCATTGGCGGTGTGGGAGGATACACAGCCGAGGCGCTCGCCCGCACAGGAATAGGTCAGCTCGACCTCATTGATGACGACAAAGTGTGCCTTACAAACATTAACCGCCAGATTTTTGCCACAAGAAGTACGGTCGGAAAATACAAGGTAGATGTCGCCGAGGAAAGACTCAAGGACATTAACCCCGACCTCATAATAAACAAGCACCAAAAATTCTACACCCCCGAAACCTCGGGAGAATTTGATTTCACTCAGTATGATTATATTGTTGACGCCATTGATACCGTAACAGGCAAAATCGAGCTTGTTATGCAGGCGAAAAAGGCAGGCACACCGATAATCTGCTCAATGGGCGCAGGCAACAAGCTTGACGCAACCGCCTTTGAGGTAGCCGATTTATATAAAACCTCGGTCTGTCCGCTTGCAAGGGTAATGCGCAACGAGCTGAAAAAGCGTGGAATTAAAAAGCTCAAGGTTGTATATTCAAAGGAAAAGCCGATTACACCGGTTGACGATACGGCATCAGGCTGTAAGACAAGCTGTATCAGCCCTCCCGACACTGCAAGAAAATGCACTCAGAGGCGGCAGGTTCCCGGAAGTACAGCATTTGTGCCGTCTGTAGTCGGACTTATAATTGCAGGAGAGGTAGTAAAGGATTTGATAAAATAAACAAATTTTTCGGAATCATTTATTCATAAAAGCCGGAATAATTCTATATATTTATTATGAGAAAAAAATCACCGACAGCATAAAACTGTCGGTGTTTCCTACCCCTTAAAATAATTACCGCTTAGCTGCTGAGCTTTTTAATGCAATCAGCACAAACATACTTTTCCATCAGAGATTTCAGGTTTTCAGACGAATTGCAAAAAATACATTTTCTTTCAGCTTTTTTAATCATAATGCATTCATTGTCTGCCTCAATGTGAAGCATATCGCCTGCTTTGATATTAAGATGATTGCGAATGTCCTTTGAAATGACAATTCTGCCGGCGCCGTCAATTTCTCTGAAATTAGTAAATATCATTACATCATCTCCTTATCTGAACAGCTTACTGTTCGTATTATTGAATTGTAACCTCGATGTTTCGCTCAGGTTGACAATTATCATTGTTGTATCATTATACCATTTTACGGTGAATATGTCAATAATTACCAAATAAGAATTATAAATACAATTTTGTTACGATTTTTGTCATAATTGCTTTAATTTTGAATTTTTTTAAAGTCAGGTGAAATAAATGCTTGGTTATGTGTGGGCAGGTCTGATTATCGTAAGCGTTTTATCCGCACTGCTGTTAGGTAATACCGAAACATTGTCTGCCGCATTGATAGAAAGCGGTTCAGCTTCAATAGAGCTGCTCCTGACAATGGCAGGTATTCTGTGCTTATGGTCGGGCATTATGAAAATTGCCGAGGAAAGCGGATTTACCGCACTTATTTCAAGGCTTTTTGCTCCACTCCTCCGCCCTCTTTTCCCAAAGTTTGACAAAAAAAGCGAGGCTTTTCAGAGTATTACTATGAACATAAGCGCAAATCTTCTGGGGCTTGGCAATGCCGCCACCCCGTTCGGACTAAAGGCTATGGGGGAATTGCACAAGCTTAACGGATGCTCGGACACCGCAAGCAACGAAATGGTAATTTTTGTAGTGATTAACACCGCCTCACTCCAGCTTTTGCCCACAACCTTAGCCACGCTCAGGCAAAGCTACGGCAGTAACGCACCTTTTGAGGTCATAACAGCCATATGGATAAGCTCAGCCGCTGCGCTTGCGGTGGGGCTTACAGTAGCCTGTACCTTAAATCTGAAAAAAGCGAGGTAAATTATGGAGCTTGTAATGCCGCTTTTTGCAGCTTTAGTTGTAGTATTCGGACTTATAAAGCGTGTGCCTGTGTTTGACCTTTTTATAAAAGGGGTTAAAGAGGGCGTAAAGGTTCTGTATTCAATCGCCCCGACAATCATCGGACTGGTGTTTGCCGTTGATTTGCTGAGAGCAAGCGGAGCGGTAGATGTTATATGTAACTTTATATCTCCTCTTGCCGATGTTCTCGGCTTTCCTAAGGAAATTGTGCCTATGGTGCTGCTGCGCCCCGTGTCGGGCAGCGGCTCAACCGCCTTGCTTACGGCTTTGTACGAGGACTGCGGCCCCGACAGCTTTGCAGGCAGGGTAGCCTCGGTTCTTGCAGGCTCGTCGGAAACAACATTTTATGCCGTAGCTATGTACTTTGGCAGTATAAAGGTCAAAAAAATCAGGCATACCCTTGTTGCCGCCCTGCTCGCCGACTTCACCGCTGCGGTAATGAGCGTGCTGACAGTCAGACTTATTTTCGGGCAAAGCTGAATGATAAACTATAATTTAGCGGAAAAGTTTTCAAGGCTTCCCCTTGAGGAGAAGCTGTCACCGAATGTGACTGATGAGGTGTAGGACGCTTTAGCGTCCGTCATATACTATCGCATTATTTATAACTATAACGCCACTTCGTGGCTACACCTCATCCGTCGGCTACGCCGCCACCTTCTCCTCAAGGAGAAGGCTTTATGTGTAGTTCATTAATTCTACGCTAAATTATAGTTTTTCTCACAATATTTGCTGATAATTTATACATACAAAAAACTCAGCCATACAAAATGACTGAGTTCATATTCTTTTACTTATCGTAATCGTCAAGAAAGCTGTGCTGTTCATCATCTTTCTTATAAGAAATAATCGTGTTGAGATTTACATTTTCCACACTGCGGAAAATATTGCTTTCTATCTGCGGATTTATTATTTTCAGCTGTGCGATAAGCTGCTTTACCTCCTGCCTTTTTGAGCCTGTATTGCCGGGATTGCAGGTGGTGCAGGTATCGGTAAACCTACAGGCGCACTGAATGAAATTCAGCTTATTGTAATCTCTCCAATGCTTTATTTCCGTCTCTCTTATAAGGTACATAGGGCGGATAAGCTCCATTCCCTCGTAATTAGTGCTGTGCAGCTTTGGCATCATCGTCTGCACCTGACCGCCGTAGAGCATACCCATTAAAATCGTTTCAATAACATCGTCATAGTGATGTCCGAGCGCAATTTTATTACAGCCAAGCTCCTTTGCCTTTTTATAAAGATAACCTCTTCTCATTCTTGCACAGAGGTAGCAGGGATATTTTTTTACATTATACACCGACTCAAAAATCTGTGTTTCAAAAACCGTAATCGGAATATTCAGCTTTCTTGCGTTGTTTTCAATTACATATCGGTTTTCCGGGCTGTAGCCGGGGTCCATTACAAGGAAAACAAGTTCAAAAGGAAATTTATCGTGCCGCTTAAGCTCCTGAAAAAGCTTAGCCATAAGCATAGAGTCCTTGCCGCCTGAAATGCAGACCGCAATTTTATCGTTCGGCTTTACAAGCTCATATTCAATAATTGCTTTGGTAAATCTGCTCCATATTGTTTTGCTGAATTTTTTTCTGATACTCTTTTCAACATCAGCGGCGTAGTCGTCCTCGGTGAATTTATCCTTGAGCCAGCCGTAGTAGCCGCTTACGAGGTTTATGGCATTGTAGCCCTCTTCCCTCAGCTCCTCGGCAAGGGTATCGCTTATCTGACCGCTTTTACAGCAGATAACAAGCTTTTTATTTTTGGGCAAAATGCTCCTGTCACCCTTTATTTTATCAAGCGGAATATTTACAGAACCGGGAATATTTCCGTAATTATAGGAAATCTCATCTCTTATATCAACCACAAGGCAGGTGCTGTTATCCGTTTTCTTTAATTCCTCAATAGAAATTTCAAAATCTTCTCTGTTCATAATTACCTCGGCATAATATATAATAAATCTATTATACTCCAAAAAACGCCTGTCAGCAACAAAATAAATGCAAATTATAAAAAGCTGTACCTGATTTCTGCAAAAGCAGTCATCGGGTACAGCTCAAAAGGAGAAATTTTTTATCAATATAAAAGCAACATATTATTTTTCAGGAAACAACAAATACACCTTTACATAAAGTTATATTCAACTGTATTTTTCTTCAATAGAATTTAAAAAGCCAATCCATTCCGACTCGGGCACATTGTTTTTCAATGAAATTCTGAGAGTCCTGTGGACGCACTCATTTTCATTTATATAATCCGCAATGTCATATGCCACCGCTCTTGCGCTTTTGCTCATTATGGCAAGGTCAAGCAGCTCGGCAAACTCATCCTCATCAAGCTGCATAGCATTTTTGTACTTAACAAGAATTTCATACGACGGCGCAGGTCTTTTGCTCTTTTCAATGCTTGACTGATACACACTTGAAATGCCGACCGCCGCCGCAACATCCTTTAGCGCAAGATTCTTTTTTATTCGCTTTTTCTTAACGAAATCACCAAAATTAACGCTCATAACCCTCACCTTCTGTTCTGCCTATAATTCATAATTACAATAATAATTATAAAACGCAAGCTAAATAAATAATATTACTTTTTATTACATAAAATATTAGAAAATGTTGGTTTTTGTTAGTTTTTGTAGTATAATATATATGCGAGGTGATTATGTGAATAAAATTAACTTGATTATTGTAGAAGACGATAATAATACCATTGAAGAATACAAAGCAGGTATCAAATGCTTTGACAATTTTTATCTTGCCGCCACTACAAGCAGTTCATCAGAGGCTCTTGAAAAAGTTAAAGAATACTCCCCTCACGCTGTTATTCTTGACCTTGAGCTGCACAAGGGCAGCGGCAACGGTCTTATGTTCCTGAAGGAATTATCTGCACTCAATCTGAAAAACAAACCGTTTATTCTGGTTGTAACCAACAATATCAGCAGTGTTACTCATTCCATTGCAAGAAATCTGGGCGCTGACTTTGTAATTACTAAAAATCAGAGTGATTTCAGCTGTAAAATGGTGCTTGGATTTTTAAGCTCCGTAGCAGCGTCAGCTCTGACCTCAGATATTAATTCAACTGATGCCGCCAAAGCCGCAGTAAGCGTCAGCTACAGTGAAACAATGAAAGAAAAAATATCCACCGAGCTTGACCTTATCGGAATAAGTCCCAAGCTGAAGGGCAGACAGTACCTTGCCGACGCTATTGAAATCACCTGCAAACAGCGTGTGCCTAACCTTTGCAGTATTATAGCCAAGAAATATTCAAAAACTGACGCAAGCGTGGAGCGGGCAATGCAGACCGCTATTAACCACGCCTGGAGAAATACCGACATTGAAAGCCTTGAGCGTTACTACACCACATACATAAATCCGCAAAAGGGCGTTCCCACAGTTATGGAATTTATCTATTACTATTCAGACAAAATTAAAAAAAGCCTGTAAGGTTATGATAATGTTCTCCATTCAGCAAGCCTGATTACAATATATACATTCAAACAAATACATTCACTCAGATTTCATTGAAAAAACAGATATTATGTGATAAAATAAGTTATACTTTTAATGAAAGGGCTTGAGAATTTGAAAAAATGTGATTACTGTGCAAAAGAGATAACATATTTTGAGCAATACTGCAGTGAGGAATGTCACGGCAACGCAAATAAATTTTACGAAACAACCGAAAGGTTCGGAAAGCTTTTCAGCGTTATCAATATGCTTTGCTTTTTCGGCATAACTGTCGGCATCTTCCTTTTCGCATTTTTAAGAACAGCAGGAATGATAATTACCGTGGCAAGCTGTATTATTCTCGGAATTATGTTTATTCTGCTCCCGTTTCCCACCGAAAATATGATTTCCAAATACAAGCTTAAAAAAGCAACTAAAATCACCCGTTACATCGGTCTTGCCGTAATCGGACTCGGAATATTATTTCTGATTTTTATGCTTTTGTTCCCTGTTATTTTCCCCGAATAATAATTAAAACTGAATATTTACCGTAAAAGCGTCAATAATATTTTTACAATTATAATTAAGGAGGATTATTATGATTGATAAAATTGCCCTGACGCTTTTAATTATCGGTGGAATCAACTGGGGCTGTGTAGGTATTTTCCAGTTTGACCTTGTCGCCTGGATTTGCGGCGGTCAGACAGGAATTATAAGCCGAATTGTTTACATTCTTGTTGCACTTGCGGCAATCTGGTGTATATCGCTGTTATTCAGAGATACCGACACCGACACAGCTGTTACCAACGACTCCGTATAACTCAAAAGGGTGGCTGTACAATATGTGACAGCCACCCTTGATGTATGTATTAAGTAAACACTGATTAAAGAGCCTCAACAATTTCCTTAGTATCTCTTGCAATAACAAGCTCTTCGTTTGTAGCAATAAGCTCAACTCTGATTTTTGAATTTGGAGTTGAAAGCGTGCCAGTCACGCCGCACTTAGCCTTTGCGTTAAATTCCTTATCCATTTCTACGCCAAGGCAGGAGATGTAATCGCATACGGTTTCTCTGAGCTTAGGCTGATTTTCGCCGATGCCTGCTGTGAATACGATAGCATCACAGCCGCCGAGTGCAACATAGTAAGAGCCGATTGTCTTTGCAATCTGATAGTAGAGCATTTCGTGAGCGAGGTGTGCTCTGTGGTTGCCCTGCTCCTCAGCGGCGCAGACATCACGGTCGTCTGACGATACACCCGAAACACCTAAAAGTCCCGACTCCTTATTAAGAATTTTGAGCATTTCCTCGGCAGAAACCTTTTCCTTTTCTGCAATGAAAGTGATTACGGACGGGTCGAGCGAGCCTGAGCGTGTACCCATCATAAAGCCGCCGAGCGGAGTAAGTCCCATAGAGGTGTCAATAACCTTGCCGCCGTCAATGGCTGTGATTGATGAGCCGTTGCCGATATGGCAGGTAATGATTTTTAAATCCTCTTTGTTTCTGCCCATAAGCTCAGCCATTTTTTCAGATACATAGCGGTGAGAGGTGCCGTGGAAACCGTAACGGCGAACACCGTACTTTTCATAGTATTTATAAGGAATGGCGAACATATAAGCCTTTTCGGGCATTGTCTGGTGGAAAGCGGTATCAAATACCACAACCTGCGGAACATCCTTGCCGAATACCTTTGTGCAGGCGTTGATACCCTGAATGTGGGCAGGATTGTGAAGAGGCGCAAGCGGAGCAAGCTCCTCAATCTTCTTAATAACATCGTCTGTTACAAGAACCGACTTGTTAAAGTAGCTGCCGCCCTGCACTACTCTGTGACCGATTGCGCCGACCTCGGACAAATCCTTGATTGCGCCGTACTGAGAGTCAAGAAGTGCGTCCTTAACTGCCTCAAAAGCCTGTGTATGATCAATCATCTGTGTTTTGCGCTCAATTTTTGTACCGTCGGAAGCTTTAAAGCCGATAAAAGAGCCTTCCTGACCGATTCTTTCGCAATTTCCTTTTGCAAGCACCTTTTCGCTGTCCATATCAATAAGCTGATATTTGAGTGATGAGCTGCCTGCGTTAATAACGAGAACCTTCATTATTATTCATCCTTTCAACTATAATAGTTGTCCGAAAGTGATTTTTGATATATAATATATCTGCGGACAATTAAAAGTCACTCTGTGAGTGTTACACTATAATGATAAAACTTTTTTCCCGAGTTTTCAAGTGATTTTTTAAATATCCGCCAATATTTTTTGTTTTTCGAGGTAAATCTATGGCAATCGGCATAATCTGCGAATTTAATCCTTTTCATAACGGACACAAATATCTGATACAAAAGGCAAAAAGTCACACAAACGAGCCTGTTATTGCTGTAATGAGCACAAGCTTTACCCAGCGTGGCGAGGTTGCCGTTACCGATAAATTTACAAGGGCAAAATCCGCACTTCTCGGCGGTGCAGACCTTGTAATAGAACTGCCCGTTGCCTATGCGGTGGCAAATGCGGAGGTATTTGCAAAAAGCGGAGTGAGGATTTTATCGTCCTTTTCCGACCTCAGCTGCCTCGCCTTCGGCTGTGAAACCAATAATATCGGACTGCTGAAAAAGGCTGTATCCGCACATAGGGATACAGCAGTACAGGCTCTTGTAGCCGAAAAAATGCAGGACGGCTCTTATTATCCGAAAGCACTTGAAACGGCTGTGCGTGAGATTTACGGGAACAATACAGCGGATATTCTCTCCACACCGAACAATGTACTCGCCGTTGAATATCTGAAAGCGTTACCCCAAAATATTATCCCTCTGCCGATTCAGCGTAAAAGCGTGAGCCACGACAGCGCAATTACGGCAAATGGCTTTGCATCCGCCTCATATATAAGAGAACAGCTGAAAAAGGGCGGGGATATATCCGAATTTGTACCGTATGAGCCTTGCACCCTTGCCTTTCCCGAAAATCTTGAAACTGCATTGCTCTACAAGCTGCGCTCAATGTCAGCCGATGAAATAAGAAATCTGCCCGATGTTACCGAGGGACTTGAAAACAGAATTTTCTCGGCTGTCCGTGAATATAATTCTGTAAATGAAATATTATTTGCCGTAAAATCAAAGCGCTACACGCTTGCAAGGCTGAGAAGAATTTTAGTATCTGCTCTTTTAGGCATTACAAAGGAAATTCAGGGCATACCCCCCTGCTATGCAAGGGTACTCGGCTTTACAGACGAGGGTGCAAAAGCTTTGAAAAGCTGTAATCTGCCTGTAATAACCTCAGTTAAAAAAGGTCTTTCAATTGGCGGTGACATTGAAAAACTGCTGAAAACCGAAATTTTTGCAACAGATATATTTTCTCTCGCCGTAAATCCCCCGCAAAAATGCGGCGCAGACTTTACAACGCCGATTATTAAGGTATAAAATACAACAACACCCCGGCATAGCACATTTGCTGAGGTGTTTTCTTTATTATTTCTTAAATCTCTGAGAGATGCACAGCCGTACCTTGCCCGACAATATTATTATCTTTACTTTACTTAACTTATCTTAGGCGGACATTTTGCTGACATTTGGTTTACAGTTGGTTGTCACAATCTCTGCAATACGCAAAACAAAAGCACCTGTCTTTGACAGATGCTTTCTTTCTGGAGCGGATGACGGGGCTCGAACCCGCTACCTCCACCTTGGCAAGGTGGCGCTCTACCAGATGAGCTACATCCGCATTTTTGGTGCCTCCGGACGGAATCGAACCATCGACACGGGGATTTTCAGTCCCCTGCTCTACCGACTGAGCTACAGAGGCAAAATTGGCGACCCGGAACGGGCTCGAACCGTCGACCTCTAGCGTGACAGGCTAGCGTTC
>JBJEOV010000074.1:0-9432 GCA_051880895.1 Ruminococcus sp.
ATTTCTTACGCTCTTTCATTCTCGGGTCACGGGTTAAGAAGCCTGCCTTCTTGAGTGTTGAACGGAGGTTTTCCGAATCGTACTGGAGAAGTGCTCTTGAAATGCCGTGACGGATTGCGCCTGCCTGACCTGTAACGCCGCCGCCTGCTACTCTGCAAACGATGTCGAACTTCTGGTCTGTTTCTGTTAAGGCGAGAGGCTGTCTAACGATGAGCTTGAGTGTTTCAAGACCAAAATAATCGTCGATGTCACGATCGTTGATTGTGATTTTGCCTGTACCCTGGTAAAGTCTTACTCTTGCAACAGAGCTTTTTCTTCTGCCTGTGCCGTAAAAATAAGGTGTCTTATCGTACATTATAAATTTGCCTCCTTCTTTTAAGCTTCAACCATCTCGGGCTTCTGAGCCTGATGATTGTGTTCTGCACCCTCAAAGAGTCTGAGTCTGAGCAAAGCGTCTCTGCCGAGTGTGTTCTTCGGAAGCATACCCTTAACAGCAAGCTCCATAGCCTTTGCAGGCTTTGTAGCCATAAGAGTATCGTATCTTGTTTCTTTAAGATGGCCGATATAGCCTGTGTGACGCTGCCACTTCTTCTGAGTGAGCTTGTTGCCTGTTAATACAGCGTCCTTGCAGTTGATGATGATTACATGGTCACCGCAATCTACATTTGGTGTAAATGTTGCCTTGTGCTTGCCTCTTAAAAGAACTGCTGCCTGAGCTGCAACTCTACCGAGCGGCTTGCCTGCTGCATCAATTACATACCAGCTGCGTTCAATTTCGCTTTTTTTAGCTAAATATGTTGACATAACAAATCCTCCTGTAATTTACTTGTGCTTTAGAATTATAATACATTTATTCTGCGTTGTCAACACTTTTTTGCAAAAATTTAATTTACCGTAATATAAACTTTTAAATACGCTCATATTCTCTTGTATTCTCTTGTATGCTGATGTGTAATTCTAAAAAATATTTTTTAAAAATCTCAGTATTTATCGAAGCTATGCCTTTTTATACACAAGCACGGAAAATTCAATTTCTGTGGTTAGTCTGTTTATATTTTCAAGCTTTTGCTGGTCTGAGCGTGAGGTTTTGTAGTAGTACGGAGTCATTCTGAAAAGATTTTCAATCTGCTCGTTGCTGCTTAGCGTAAGCGTATATTTCAGCTCCCTGCTTTCGGCAAGCTCAAAGCCGTCTGTCTGCGTGTTTTCCTCGGGATTTTTAAGAGGGTTATCGTAAACCGCCTTTTTGAGTGAAAAAAGGTGATTTTCAAGAGGGATAACCCGCAGAAGAATACCGCCGTTCTTTAAAATCCGTCTGTATTCCTCGGGCGCAAAGGGCGAAAACACATTCAGCACCGCATCGCAGGAATTGTCTGCAACAGGAATTGAAAAAACGCTTGCCACAGCAAGCCGAATGCTTTTACTGCGTTTTGCGGCGGCAATCAGGGCAGATTTTGATATATCAACTCCTATTATGTCGGCGTTTTTTTCGGCAAGTGCAGCAGCAATTTTTTCGGTATAGTAGCAGTCGCCGCAGCCTGCGTCAAGCACAGAGGCATTTTGCGGCAGATGCTTTTTTAAAAGTTCGCACATCAGGTCGCACAGCGGCTTGTACGCATCTGTATTCAGAAATTGTGTCCTCGCCTCAATCATCAGCTTATCGTCGCCGTGCCGCTTATTTTTTGATTTATTGCTCTGCAAAAGATTTACATAGCCCTGCCTTGCGCAGTCAAAGCAATGATTATTTATACATTTATATGTTCGTCCGTCAGGCGCAAGCGTTTCCTTGCAGACGGGACAGCAGAAATCCAACATTATAATACCGCCTTTCATAAGAATAATATCACAAATCCGCAGTGATAACAAGGATATTCAGCTGTCTATGTGCAAACTGTCGCAATTTTTCTGTTGCCGAATTAAAAATTCGGCTTTTTGCGTTGTAGCTTTATTCACAAAACTGTTGTATAATATTGCTTGAATATGGAAATTTATTGGTGTATCACCAAAATGAAGCATTGAGAGGGAAAATAATGAAAAAACTTATCAGCATTGCGCTTTGCGCAGTACTTGCAACAGGCTCGGCGGTTTGCGCAGACGCCGCACAGATAAAACAGAATAAGGGAGTTGAAATACTCAGCTCAATCGTAAATGTCAGCGACAACACCCTTAATGTATATACATATAATATGAGTTCCGATACAAAAAGCGGAGTTATGTTTATCGGCGGTACAACAAACGAAAGATATAAGGTCAACTTTGCGGACTGCATAGGAACAAGCAAAACAATTTCTATGCCGGCAGGCGAAAAGTATGCCCGTTACATAACTCTGGGTGGAGGAAGCAGCGGAAATATCAGTGCAGGCTACACCTTTGCAAACAAAGGCGGCAGATACATCAAGGTAAGAATAAAGCTTTCCGAGGTTGCGCCGGGATATTTTAACAGCGACGGTTCGCATACTAAGGACGGTCACGACTATAAATTCAGATATGAAAAGACAGACGACGGATTTTACGATTCTGCTTTGTATTTTCACAGCGGCGGAGTGGTTACGGGAGTAACTCCCGACAGCAACGGCTGTGCAGAAATCTATATAAGCACAAAAATCGGACAAAGCGTTCAATACTGTACCGATTTTGAAAGAGTCACAGCAAACTCGGTAGGCGGCGGAGGAGGTACAACAGGCGGCTCGGTACCTGCTCTGTATTATGGCAATATTGACCTTACAGGCGGTGTGAATGTAAACGATGTCACCGCATTGCAGAGGTATTTATTGGGAAGTGATACAGATTTTGATTCATTACAGTATTATTATGCAGATGTAAACCGTGACGGCAAGCGTGATGTGCGTGATGTTACGGCTCTTCAAAAGGGAATATCAAATAAATAATTTTATATGAGAGGTAAAATATGAAAAAGCTTATAAGCCTTGCGCTCTGCGCAGTATTTGCTGTCGGCTCGGCTGTGTGCGCAAATGCGCAAAACTACAATAATAAAGCGGCAGAGCTTCTTCTGGATGATTTTACAGAAATCAGAGATAACACGATTAAGGTGTATTCCTATAATATGCCCGAGGACACCAAGCATTCGGTGTACTTTAACGCCGTAAACGGTAAGGAAAACTTTGAAGTGAAGCTTTCGGAATGTATAGAAAACCCGCAAACATTATTATTGATGCGAGGTGTGGAGTACGAAAGGCGTGGACACAGTTATTCCTTTGATGACACAGAAGGAGTATATGTTAAGGTAAGAGTTAAGCTTTCTGAAATTGCCTCCCCTTACTTTAATGAGGACGGCACGCACACCGAGGAAATTAACGGTGCGGAGCATAATTTTAATTTCGTTTTGGAGCCTGTGAGCGATGACGAATATTACGATTCAACGCTGGTTTTTCAGAGCGGCGGAGCGGTATGCGGAGCTGCGCCCGATGAAGAGGGCTGTGTGGAGTTTTATATTTCAACCAATATAGGCGAAATTCCGTTCTTTACTACGGAATATTCCTATAGAAAAGGCTTAACAGGTACAGTAATCGGCGGTTATGCATATTATCCGATACCCTTGCTCACATTCGGTAATGTTGACCTACAGGGCTTTGTTAGTATAAATGACGCAACCGCTCTCCAGCTCATCCTTTCGGGCGAAGTAAATTATGTTGATATGCTGCAATATTTTTATGCAGACGCAAACCATGACGGCTATCGTGATGTCTGCGATGTTACGGCTTTGCAGGCTGCCATTGCCAGGTAACGGGAGGAATATAAAATGAAAAAGCTGATTAGTCTTGCGCTATGCGCAGTTATGGCGGCCGGCTCGGCGGTGTGCGCAAATGCCGCAGAGCGCCCGGCGCACAAGGGAGTTAAAATTTTAAATTCAACCATTTTGGTAGAAAACAATACGCTGAAGGTTTATGCCAATAATATAGTTCAAAGCAACACGGGCGGAATTATGATGAAGGATGAGCAGAACGGTAAGGAATACAGCGTTAATTTTGCCGACTGTATTTCAGGCCCTAAAACGCTTACTCTGCCGTCGGCGGAGGAATACCGTGGCTATTTATCAATGGATGGAAGTGCTAGCGGAAGCACCTATCATAATTTTGAAAATACAGGCGGAGAATATGTAAAGGTAAAGATCAGGCTCTCTGATATTAATCCCAATTATTTTAACAGCGACGGCACTCATACTAAAAACGGTCATAACTATAAATTCACTTTCGAAAAAACAAGCGACGGATATTATGATTCCGTACTTTATTTTGTGAGCGGAGGAGTTGTTACCGGAGTTACCCCCAACAACGGCTATGCTTCAATTTATATAAGCACAAATGTAGGCGATATAACAGAGTATTCCAC
The DNA here is from genome assembly GCA_051880895.1 of Ruminococcus sp. Lineage (GTDB taxonomy): Bacteria > Bacillota > Clostridia > Oscillospirales > Acutalibacteraceae > Ruminococcoides. The sequence goes on from JBJEOV010000074.1 coordinate 4,348, forward strand.
CAATTACAGTTATAGAACCGAAACCGTCTTTGGCAGTGGCGGCGGAGCTAACGGACTCACGGCTCGTGAACTGATATTCGGCAATATGGATTTTGATTATTCTGTTAATGTAAACGATGTTACTGCTTTACAGCAGTATCTTGCAGGTGAAATGGAATTTGACACATTGCAGTATTTCTACGCAGACATAAACCGTGACGGCATCCGTAATGTTACAGATGTTACAGCATTGCAGACTGCAATTTCCGAATAAATTTTTTGACTGCACAGAAAACGCTCTGTGCAGTTTTTTGCTATTCTCCTGTTTCAAAATGATTATTTTTAATAAATATTCATTAAAATATACATTTTATGCAAAAACCGTGCAGAAAAATGTATATTCATTTTTTGTGTATATATACAAACTTATGGATATAATGAAAATAATTGTAAGAAACAAGGTGGAAATTGCCGTAAAAATCTATGGTTTGTCGGCAGAATAAGTGCAATACTCACAATTTTGCACTGTATTGAATATTTATTCAAAAAACACTTGATTTTTTTGGAATTAGGCGTATAATGTAAGTGTAATATAAATAAATCATTTCTTTTGGAGGAAATTAAAATGGCTGACAATAAAATTAAAAAAGTAGTCCTCGCTTATTCGGGCGGACTTGATACTTCTATTATTATCCCATGGTTAAAGGAAAATTACGACAACTGCGAGGTTATCGCTGTTTCGGGTGATGTAGGTCAGGGCACAGAGCTTGACGGTCTTGAGGAAAAGGCTATCAAGACAGGTGCGTCAAAGCTTTACATAGAGGACCTCAACAAGGAGTTTGTTGACGAGTACATTATTCCTACCGTTAAGGCAGGCGCAGTTTACGAGGGCAAGTACCTCCTCGGCACATCCTTTGCCCGTCCGATTATTGCAAAAAGACTTGTAGAAATCGCAAAGGCTGAGGGCGCAGACGCTATCTGCCACGGCTGCACAGGTAAGGGCAACGACCAGGTTCGTTTTGAGCTTGCAATCAAGGCTTATGCTCCCGATATGAAGATTATCGCTCCCTGGAGAACCTGGGAATTCAAGAGCCGTGAGGACGAGATTGAGTACGCTGAAAAGCACAACATTCCGCTCAAGATTAACCGTGAAACCAACTATTCCAAGGATAAAAACCTCTGGCATTTAAGCCACGAGGGACTTGACCTTGAGGACCCTGCAAATGAGCCGATGTATAATAAAGAGGGCTTTCTGGAGCTTGGCGTTTCTCCCGAGCAGGCTCCCGACAAGGCTGAGTATGTAACAATTTCATTTGAAAAGGGCGTTCCTGTAAAGCTCAACGGCGAGGAAATCGACTCTGTAGAGCTTATCAAGGAGCTTAATAAAATCGGCGGCAGAAACGGCGTAGGTATTACTGATATCGTTGAAAACCGTCTTGTAGGTATGAAGGCTCGTGGCGTTTATGAAACTCCGGGCGGCACAATCCTCTATGCCGCACACAACAAGCTTGAGGAAATCTGCCTTGACAAGGATACTCTCCACTACAAGAAGAACCTTTCAAACACCTTTGCCGAGCTTGTTTACGACGGCAAATGGTACACACCTCTGCGTGAGGCTCTCTCTGCCTTTGTTGACAGCACTCAGGAGTATGTAACAGGTGATGTTAAGTTAAAGCTCTACAAGGGCAACATCATTGACGCAGGCGTTACAAGCCCGTATTCACTCTATGACGAGGAAATCGCAACCTTTGACGAGGACGAGGTTTACGACCAGAACGACAGCGCAGGCTTTATCAACCTCTTCGGACTTCCAATCAAGGTTCGTGCTAAAAAAGGTCTTATTAAATAAGCCGAATTGAAATAATATTTATTTACTTTGCTCGGGGACAGGGGGATTCTCTGTCCCTGAGAGTTATTTATACGGATATTTTTAAAAAGCAATATTACATATGAATATTGCGTAAATTGACAACCATTCATTAACCTGAGGTGATTATATGCAGCTCTGGAAGGGCAGATTTAAAAAGGAACTTTCAAAAACTACCAACGATTTTAACAGCTCTATTTCGTTTGACAGCCGTATGTATAAGGAGGATATCGAGGGCAGTATTGCCCACGCAACTATGCTCGGCAGATGCGGTATTATCAAGTCGGAAGAGGCTGAGGACATAGTGCAGGGACTCAAAGGAATCCTTGCAGACATCGAAAACGGCAATTTGCAGATTGATATGGAGGCAGAGGACATTCACACCTTTATCGAGGGCGAGCTTACAAAGAGAATAGGCGACAACGGCAAGCGACTTCACACCTCAAGGAGCCGTAACGATCAGGTTGCCGTTGACATCAAGCTCTACCTCAAGAAAGAGGTTGTAAATGTCAAAAACCTTGTTGTTGACCTTATAAAGGTTATTGCAGACAAGGCTGAAAAGTACAGCGAAACCGTTATGCCCGGCTACACTCATTTGCAGAGGGCGCAGCCTATCACCTTCGGTCATCACCTCTTAGCCTACGGCGAAATGCTTTTAAGAGATGTGTCAAGGCTTGAGGACTGCTTAAAGAGAATGGACGAAATGCCCCTCGGCTCGTGTGCGCTCGCAGGCACAACCTACCCGATTGACAGAACAATTACGGCTGATTTGCTCGGCTTTGAAAGAATTACAAACAACTCTCTCGACGGCGTTTCAGACAGGGATTACTGCATTGAGTTTGCCTCGGTGCTTTCTATTATTATGGTGCACCTCTCAAGATTTTCAGAGGAAATCATTATGTGGTGCAGCTGGGAATTTAAATTTATTGAGCTTGACGACGCATTCTCCACAGGCTCGTCAATTATGCCGCAGAAGAAGAACCCCGATATTGCAGAGCTTGTCCGTGGCAAAAGCGGAAGAGTATTCGGCGACAATATGACGCTGCTCACAATTATGAAGGGTATTGCGCTTGCCTACAACAAGGATATGCAGGAGGACAAGGAGGCAATTTTTGACGCTGTTGACACCGTTAAAATGTGCCTTACAGCCTTTACCCCAATGCTCGACACAATGAGGGTTATTCCGCAGAATATGCGCAAGGCGGCGGCAGGCGGATTTATAAACGCTACCGACTGCGCAGACTGGCTGACAAAGAACGGCGTACCATTCAGAGATGCGTACAAGGCAACGGGCGAGCTTGTTGCAAGATGTATTGAGCTTTCGACAGACCTTGAAAATTTACCTCTTGAGGAATACAAAGCAGTCTGTGATGTGTTTAACGAGGATGTTTACAGAGCAATTTCGCTCGAAAAGTGCGTGAACGACAGAAAGGCTTTCGGCGGCCCTGCCTCTGAAAATGTAAAGGCACAGGCAAAGAGAGTGGCAGAAATTGCAGAAAAATTATAATTTGTAAAAGTATATTGTTTGAATAATATATTATGAGGGTTTAAGGGAGTTTTATGAGTTTTTTGGATGCTGTAATGCTTTTCGTGGCAGTTGCATTTTTAATATGTTCAAAACCAACGAAAGATGATAAGATGTTCTTTTGCCGTGATTCGACTGCAGCTTTAAGAGGAGTTGCAATGATTGGAATCATAATACATCATATTCATAACAATTTGGGTTATAGTTCACCTATTTTATCACAGATGGGGTATCTTGCTACGGGGCTCTTTTTCTTTATCAGCGGATATGGAAATATGTTCTCTATTAATAAAAGTAAAAAAATCGGAATTAAATGGATTATTAACAAATTTTTAAAAATTTATGTTCCGTTTTCTATTGTATACTTCTTTTATTACATAACTGATGCAATTCTATATCCTTCGGAAATGCCAACTGTTACAGAAACAGTGCAGGACATTTTTACAGTCAGCCTGCCCGGATTGGAATCCTGGTTTCCAAAGATTATTTTACTATGTTTTTTGCTTCAGTGGCTTGCAAAAAAATTGTTTTCAAATTACAAAATTCAATGTACTGTAATATTTCTGGCGCTTTGTTGTTATGTTTTTTGTATGATAAAATGGAAGTTAGGAGGAGGATGGTGGTATAATTCTGTATTGTGCTATCCTTTAGGAATATTTTTTGCACTTATAAAGGATAATCTTTTAAGAATTATTAACAGTAAACATAAAAGTATATGCTTTTTTATAGTAACGGTACTTATGTTTTCTTTTGCTTTTGTAGGTGTTAGGTATCTGAACAACTTGCGGATCTTGTGTTCGTTATGCTTTTCTATTATGTGCTTTTCTTTTACATTACTTTTCAGAACAAAAACAAAGATACTGGCTTGGGTAGGTAACAATAGTTTTGAGTTTTATTTAGTGCATTTGCTATTCTTGAAAGTATTCTTCATATTGATACCTATAAATAATTATTTATACAGTATTTTGGTAATCGCAGGTACATTATTATTTGTGTTTATTTATTTGTATGTAAAAGTAAAAATAACAAAAAAGTATAATTCATATATAATAAGGCGAGTTCATTTGTAAACAACACAACAAGTTAATAATTTAAGTAAATTATATGCAGGTGATAATTATGAAAATTAAAGCAGGTATTGTGGGCGCAACAGGCTATGCAGGCGCAGAGCTTGTACGACTTCTGAGCAGTCACCCCGAGGCTGAGATTTCAGCAATCAGCTCGGTTTCCTTTGAGGGACAAAGGCTCAGCGAGGTTTATCCGTCCTATACTTTTTTAAACGATATGGTGTGCGAGGATCAGGACTCGGTTGTTGAAAAGAGCGATGTTATCTTTGCGGCTCTTCCGCACGGTCTTTCTCAGGAGCTTGCCGAAAAGTGCATAAGCGCAGGCAAGGCGTTCATTGACCTCGGCGCAGACTTCCGCCTTGAGAGCGAGGAGGAATATACAGAGTGGTACGGCGGTACTTTTCTCGACAAAAAGCTCCACGAGCAGGCAGTTTACGGACTTCCCGAGTTTTTCAGAGATAAAATCAAGGGCAAAAAGCTGATTGCAAACCCCGGCTGTTACACCACCTGTTCTCCGCTTGCTATTGCCCCAGCCGTTGCAAACGGACTTGTCAGCACAAGGGGAATTATCTGCGACTGCAAAAGCGGCGTTACGGGCGCAGGCAGAAAGCCGACTCAGGGCAACCACTTCCCCGAGCTTAACGAGG
>JBJEOV010000075.1:0-9010 GCA_051880895.1 Ruminococcus sp.
ATAATACTATCATTATTTTTTTGCGTTGTCAATATAAAAAATACAGGCAAAAAAATAAAAGCCGAGGCAAAGACCTCAGCTTTTTACATAAAAACAGATTTATCAGGATTTTTTGAAAATGACATTTACAACACTCACAGTTCTAAATCTTTCTTAATTTCTTCAAGCGAATATGTAACGGGGTTAGCGTTGTATTCTGCTATAGCTTTGTTGTATATTTCTAAATCATATTCATTTTCAATTTTCTCTATTACAATCTTATGGATAAATTCTTCTACGGACAAACACTGCTGTTTTGCGTATTTATGTAAAAGCAAGGCTTCTTCTTCAGTTAATGTTATTGAAATATCCATAAATACATCTCCTTTTATTTATATTATACTACTCTAAATATCTCTTGTCATTACTTATCATCAAAATTATACCCTCTGCCGGAAAAGCAAAGCAATTCCGGCAGAGATTTTTCTTATTTTATTCTGTACGGCATAAGCAGAAAATCAATTTTTCTGCTTTCAACCGTCATAAGCACAGGCTTTAACGCTGTTGTGTAAATAACCTCTACTTCTTCGTCACTGATGTTTGACATAAATTCTCTCAAATGCGAGTAATTGAGTCCGATAACAGCCTCTTTTTCACCCGTATTATCGGTAATACTAATGCTCTGCTCATACTCATTAAGTGAGTCCACATTAGTTACCGAAAGCGTATCACCGTTAATCGTAAATTTTACGCATTTATTCTTGTCATTGGTGGCAAGCAATGTTATCTTATCCATTGTATCTTTTATAGTGTCGGAATTGACTCTGAAAGAATATCCGTCCTTGCTTAACTGAACAGTCCTCAGAACGCCCTCAATACTTCCTGACTCAATCATAGCCATAGATAAAGAAACCTCGCCCTGCACGAGCATTACAGCCCTTTTGTTATGTCCGAAGTAAAAATCAATGGTATCTTCGCTTGAATTACTGAACACCGACATAAGAGCCAGATGTTCAATAGGTACGGTTATTTCATCAGTACCGATGTAATGAGCCGAAGGAATGACAGCCGAGGCAAGCTTATAGCCGTCAGTTGCGGCGGCTAATAAGTTGTTATCAAACGAAAGCAAGTGAATACTTCTTGCAATACTCTTGCTCGACTTATAATCACCTGCAACAGCAACCGTTTTAAGCGTATTTATAATATCCGCTCCGGCACTGAAAACAAATCCGTTTTCCTCTTTTTCAAGCTTTTTCGGGTATGTTTCAGCACCTATAAGGGTGAATTTAACCCTGCTTTTTCCGTTCTTAACCGTGAGCGTTGTACCCTTGACGATAAGCTCTGTCTTAGTATAGATAGGAAATGTCAGAAGATACTCTACTGCTTTTGTCGGAATTACGATAGGCTCTGCAATTTCTTCGTTTGCAACTTCAATAGCTACCTGTCTGTCTGCTGAGGCGGCATACATATATGTACCGCATACGAATAAGCCTTCAACAATAGCATTTTTCTTTATAATTGATAAAGCAACCTTTAAAAATTTACTGATTTCTTTGGTAATAATCATAATTAACCACTATTCCTTTCTGATTTTTATAATTTTCTTAAAATTTGTTCTTTAAGCATTTTTGCAAACGCCTTTGGTATTCTGTCTAAATTCTCATAGCAAAGAAAGCTGTTGCCGTATATGCTTTTGAGAGAGGCTGAGTCAGAGCCAAAGCCAAATGCAATAACAGCTATATTATCCCTCTTAATCTGCCTTGTGAGAATACGCAGGTCGTTGTTTGCGGCTTCTCCGTAGTAACCATCGCCTGACGGCATACCGTCTGAGATTATTATAAGGAGCTTGTTTTTTTCTTTCCTTCTCTTTAATCGTTTGTAACAATAGCGTATTGCATAACCGTCCCTGTTACAGCAACGGGATTCCATTGTAGCAAGCCTGTATTTATCTTTGCCGTCCACACTGTCAAAGGTGCAGTAAGGGTACAGCTCAACCTGATAATCCTCAGTATCTCCGATTATTTCAATCGGAATATTAAGCTTGTCTGCTACCATCTTCAGAAGAATACAGGACATCTGTGCAGTGTAAATTCTGTCACCGCACATTGAACCGCTTTCGTCAACTCTGACTGATATAGCCAAGTCAACTACTTTTTTGGGATTTTTTCTATCTTCCCACACCTTGAAATCAGGCTTATAAAGCTTGCTTGTTGTCAGCTTTTTACCGATTATGCGGTTTTTCCTGCACTCGCTCAGATTTTCTTCCTTGATTACGCTTTCAATCTCTTTGCACATAGCATTAGCTATAGGAGCTACCTTTTGTGCGATGAAATTGTAAACCTTCTCTGAGTTTGAGGGGATTGAACGAAATCTTTTTATTACTGCTCCACCGGAATAGTCAGCTATGCCGTATTCGCCGTTAATGTCATCGTTTAGCTGTTCCTCAACGGCATTTTCAGCCGTTTCAACTGCTTTTTCCTTTGCAATACCATTGACAAGCGAGTCAAAGTCCCTGTCCTCGACAGAATAATCCTCATAGTCAACGGTGTTTGATTGCGAGGTATCACAATCACAATCCTGTGACTGTAACACTTTTCTGAGCAATTCGTGCAAGCCTTCGTCCATTTCTCCGTCAACATTATTACTGCCGCTGTTTTTCTGCTTTGCGGAAGGTGCGGCAATCTGTTCTGTGCCTTGGGTTTCTTCAGTCTGACCGATAAGTCCGTTCATTATTTTTTCAATTTCTTCTTCAGCAGAAGAACCGTTCGAGGAATTATCTGTATCATCTTCTGAATTACCTTCGTCACTATCAGAATCATCAGATGGGTAGCCTGTGCCGTTATCAGAGTCATCTGCAACATCAGAACTATTTGAGGAATTGCCTGTGCCGCCGTCAGAATCGCTTTCATCATCAAAACTATTTGTAGAACCGTCTGCACCTGAACTATCAGAACTATCTGAGGAATTATTTTTATACTTATCGGTAAGCTCGTTTATATCATTTTCGATATACTCCCACAGCTCACAGATAATAATATTACAAGCCTGTATTCTCATTTCAGGCGTTCCGTAGATAAGACTTGATATTTCAGATACAAGCATATCAACGGTATCTTCAAATTCTTCTTCAGCTTCAACACTGCCGTAGAAAACCGATTTTGTTTTTAGCTTCTGGATAAGAGCATTACTGTAAACTATAGCCTTACTCATACCTGCTTCTGTCATATCCGATATTGACTGCGATTCCTCATATACAAGAGCGTTGCCGAGAGCAATACCTTTACGATAGTTTCCTTTAAACTCCGAGGATTGCTTTGCATTTACAAATATATCCTCAACTATATTATGCAGAGCGTGAAAATAGCTTATGATATATGTTTTTGCAATTTTTGAGTCTGCAAGCATTTCATCATACTTTTCGTAATTCTCAAATTCTTCAACTGCTTCAGCATAGGGTATGTAGCCATTCTTCAACTGTTCAGTAGCTTCATCTGACATTTGAAAATCCGTCCATAAAATATGACCTAACTCGTGTGCGACTAAGCCTACAAGGAAAAGATGATACAGCTTGAAGGATTTTTTAAGCCTTGCACCAAAACGGCAACCAATATTAAGATATACGGTTTCACCGTTTGTGTACGCAACACAACCGTCACTTTCATCACTGTAAATTTTCAAAGAGAGTTTTTTGCTACGCTTGTAGCCTGCCAATCTTGCCGTAGTTTCGAGCATTGACATAAGCATATTGCGGTATTCGGCAGAACCGAAAACCTCATCAGCCGACAAGCCAGCCTTTTCTTTAGCTAATAACGCTTTTGGTATATCCATAAAAAGTATATCTCCTTTAATAAATAATAATGAAATATCCGAAAAGCAGGCGAGAGGAAATTTTCACGCCTGCTTTTTATGTTTATCTGAGTTATCCAAGCAAATTCAGCAAAACCTCATTTGTCAGCTCCTCAATTTCTTCTGCGTGTAAAGCACAGCCTGTTATAACGGTGCTTAATGCAGTCTGCCTGAGCAGTTTATTTTCTTCAAACCTTTTGAGCTTCTGTGCGTTGAACGAGTACGAAAGCACCCAGTTTGCAAATTCTCTGACACCGCAAGTACCGTTAATGCCTTTGCTGACCGTTGCCTGAGCAAGAGCCATTACCACTGTTGCCATTTTTTCGAGAATCTGACTGTCAGTAAAACCTGTCATAGCAGATACTCGCTGTATAAGCTCCTCTTTCTGAGGGGTTTCAACCTTTATTCTCTGATGAAAACGGCTTTTCATTGAAGCTTCAAACTCGTTACAGTTTCGTTCGTCAACATTTGCACAAAAAACAATAATTGTGTTTTCATTACGCTTTACTACTTCACCTGTAGGCAGAGTAAAGCTCATATGACCGTCCATAAGCTCATTGAGTGCAATACCAACACCCGAATCCCTGACATTCGTAAATTCCTCGACGACTACAACGCCGCCTTCTCGTACGCCCTTGATAAAGGGGGATTCCTTGAAGTAGTAGCTTATTCCGTTGCTGTTGTTGCTCTTTTCTGCGGCTTTAGCGTTAATGTACGCTTCAAAGCATTCTTCCTCGGTGACATCGTTCTTTTCAATCCCTGTAAGCTCCTTATAAGCGTATTCAGGCGACATATCCACTTCTTCCTTAAATTCGGAAAAATCCTCAATGTTGCCTGCTTTATTTACATTATCAAGCTGAGGCATTATTTCTCCCTTAAACGCCGATTCATCAGTATTTGAAGAACAGTTGATATAGTAGAAGGGTAAGCCGAGAGCCGAGGCAAGAGCCATAGCACCCTGAGTTTTACCTGAGCCTGCACCGCCGAATATCAGATAGTTTTTCGGCTTTAATTCAGGGCTGAGATTACTGTTGTGGTAAAACTGCGTATATTCCGCAAGATTTCCTACCCACTGAGGTACAACATATGTATCAGGCATTTTAGGAATAGAGTCCTTATCATACTCTGCAATTTTATATTTACAAAACAGCGTTGTAGGTGTCAAATCCTCTGATGAAATGCCTAAAGCCGAGTCATCGGAAAAAAGCTGAAAATCATCGCCAACAACCATCTGCTCACGGGTAGGCTGATATGCACTTAAATCCTGCGGAACATCGGGAAGATAGCCTGTTGAATTAACATACACTTCTTCGTCAGCTCCGATTGTATGATAAATGCAATCGCATAATACAAAGAGAGAAGATGAAACGACTGCGTTTGTAATAGCAACCGCTTTACCGTCAGCCATATTCTTGTATTCGTCAATAAGACTTGCCTTATATGTTGATTTAAGCACTTTGCCGCACTCCGGATCTCCTTTAGTGCAGGCAATATACCAAAATAAGCAAAGCCAAGCACACACACCGTATTCAGTGTCCTTCTTAATAACAGAATACTTTTTCCAAGTTTTTCCGTCTGAGGAAATGCCGCCGAAAAGGAAAGTCTTTTTGGTTTCATTATAACAGCATAAATGCACATTCTTTTTTGTGTCGATGTATTCTGCTAATATATTATCGTCAATTTTTGCAACTGCGGCTACCACATTTCCGTTTTCCATCAGCTCTGCCGATGAAAGTGCCGTGTTCATAATGTTATGACCGTCAGCAACGGTTAAAACTGCCGCCTTTGCAACAGGAGAGAAAAGCCTTGAAAAGCCTCTGTCATTTTTCACGGAGAGGTAAGCCTTCTGAGTCATCTTAGGCGTTGTGATACCGTTAATAAGGTTTTCGGTATCTTCTTTCTTGAATAAAATATGATTATTTACAAATGACATATAAATCAGTCCTCCAAGTTTTCGCCAAAAGCGGTAACTGCAATAGTAACGCAATTACCGCTTAAAGAGTTATTGTTATAATATTGTTTTGATATAAATGATAAGGGGATTACACCTAAGTCTATATGGTAATTTTTACCTTTATCTGAGTGTATTTCCCCTTTGCTGTCAACAGTAATGCTTGTCGCTCCGTCATAATAAGCGTCACTTATTATATTGATAAGAGGCAACATTACATTCTGCTTATAAAAAGTATCTAAGCCTGAGTCAGGCTGCTTTTCCGGCTCTTGCTGTATTGTAACAGCTTCTTGCCGATTTGTTACAGTGACGGCTCTTTCCTGATACTTTTGTTTTTTGAATAACTGAGCCTTTATTCTTTCTGCGAGTACCATTGTATCTTTGTTTCCTTTCGTATTCCTTGAAAAGGCAATAGCTGCTCCAAAGCATAACAACAAACAGACAAATGCTTCGGAGCATAACATATGCTCCCGTTTCTTTACATAAAAAAGTAAAGAAAAAGAGTATTGCCGAGGTCAGGGAAGTAAAAATATATTTTTTCATATTCCTAAATTCCTTCCATTTATACGATTAAACTATGAATTTCTGTATTTCTTTACGGGTAATTTCAGGGAAAATTTCATAGATGAAATCTACATTTCTTTCAATAGAATTAGCATAATCAATAACACTTTCTGCTAATTCGTAATCAAAATGAGTAGATAAAACACCGGAAAATTCTTCTTTTATCCAAGCTAAAAAAGCTTTCTTATCAATATAGCCGTTCATTGAAATTCCTTCCTGTAAAAGTAAATCAGCGAACATATTTTCATTTTTGTTCGCTGATTACTTTACAAAACTATTAGTTTACACCGAGTAACGATGTATTAAAAAGGTAAATCATCGTCACTCAGATTGATTTCGTCAACAGCATACGAAGGTGCGTACTGCTGTCCCTGTGAAGCGTACTGCTGTGCCTGAGGTGCGTACTGCTGTCCCTGAGGTGCGTTCTGCTGAGTCTGCGGTGCGTACTGCTGTCCCTGCGGAGCATACTGCTGTGCCTGCGGTGCATACTGCTGTGCCTGCGGAGCATACTGCTGTCCCTGCGGTGCATACTGCTGTGCCTGCGGAGCGTACTGCTGTGCCTGCGGAGCGTACTGCTGATTCTGCGGTGCGTTCTGCTGTCCCTGCTGTGAGTTATTATCATTCTTAGCGGATTTATCACCCGTAAAGTAAAATCTTTCTGCAAGAACCTCTGTCACATATCTCGTTTTTCCCTCTTTGTCCTTGTAAGAACGAGTCTGGATAGAACCCTCAACACATACAAGACTGCCCTTCTTGAAATTATTTACAAGAAATTCGGAGTTTTTTCTCCAACTGACAACCGGAATAAAATCAACGCCACGAGAGCCGTCTTGTATATAGTTTCTTTCAACTGCAAGACTGAAAGAACAAGTAGAAACACCGCTCGGTGTAGTCTTGAGTTCTGGATTTGCTGTAATTCTTCCGATCATAATTAACTTGTTTAACATAATATTTTGCTCCTTCTTTTACTCTAAAATTAAAATTAAAATTAAATTATAATTTATGCTTAAATCACTTATACTTTACAAAAGCCACCAAGCCTTCATAAGCATAGACAAGATAATTGCCGTTAATTTCCCTTGCAACAGTGTCGCCGCCGCAATCGTAATAAAAAATATTACATTTGCCTGTAACAGAAATTCCGGTAAATCTCATAATATCCTCGGCTGTGAAATCGTTACCGTTTTCAAACACTGCAACTCTTGTAGTGCCGTCACCGTAACCGTTCGGGATTAAGACTGAAAAGTCATCATTTCCAACCCTTACACAACCTACATCGGACAGAGTTTTAAAACATCTGTCGCCAAAATTCTCACGAATTTCATACCATTTGTTTTCGTTCATTTTCTTTGCTCTCCTTTTTTAGTTTTTTGAGTAAAGCAAAAGAGCCAAGCTGAGATTTTCTTCAGCTTTGACTCTTTTCGCTTAGAGTTATTCAGTTTTTACAATACCTTTCGGGTAACATCAAATATCAATCATTGATTTCTGCTTCAATGTGATTATCAATAATGCTCCTCACATATTCTTCAGAAACAGCATATAAGTCGGCAATAGCTTTAATAGAGTCGCCTCTTGCAAAAAGCTTTCTTATAGTATTTGCTCTTTCTTCCGCTTTGCCTTCATCTTTGCCTGCGTTAAAGCGGCGGTTATAGTCAGTAACAGCTCTTGCTCTTTTAAAGGCAAGTTCCCTTGTACCTTCGTCATTGTTGTAACCACGAATGATACCAACGGCTTCGTTTACATTCGGATCGTTAGCCTTTTCAATCATATCTAAGTCCTCCTCTGTATCAGCACTCAAAAACTTTACCCACAATTCAAGCCTTGATAAATCAGAATTTTTCCTGAGCTTTGGAAGTTCAACAAAATAAAGATTCATCTGACCGGAAAGCTTTGGTTCAATTTCGTTTCTCTCACTCTCTTTGAGAATATAGTTAGAAAAGAAATTATCTGTACCCAACAGCTCGCAATCCAAAAAGTTAATGCAGATAGTAGGTTTAAGCCTAACATAATCCTCACCCTGCACGAAATTTTCCATAAAGAGTTTAGCCCAATAATATAAGGTTCGCTGACAAAAATCGACTTCCTTGCATACTTGCATTTCAATGTCAAACCTTTTTTCTGCGGTTTCAACCTCAATATCAAGCCTGATTGCCTTGCCTTCGGGTGCATCGGGTGCTTCTTCAACTGATTTTACAACCATTGTGTCTGTAGCTACCGTCAATCCGGTAACTTCGTGAATCAGATCTGCAAGCAGATCAGGATTTTCAATACAAAGTTTTTTGAAAACCCAATCATTACTCGGCTTTACAGATAACTTTTTGTTACTATTATTATACATCTTACCATTCCTTTCTGTCAACGAAATATAAGTTGACCTGAATATTTTTCATTTTTTTAGAATTTGCAATTATTCCTTCTTTCTTTTTTTACTTCTACAATCAAGTTTTATTTTATATTTCTTAAAACTCGAAGGCTCTTTTTATTTTTATATAAAAATAAAAAGAGCGACTTGCCGAGAGTTTTCAAAACCAATAAAACTATTTGGGAAATAAAAAAAGACAAGTATAATAATTTATAATACTTATCTTAATCACAAATAGATTTTTAATTTTTTAAAAAAACTCAGCAAAATCGCTCTTTAATACAAATAAATAAGAAAACATCAACCAA
>JBJEOV010000076.1:0-36691 GCA_051880895.1 Ruminococcus sp.
CAATTTGTTTGATGATTTCTATGTTTTTGAATTGTTCAGCAGGCATTATATAATTCCTATCTATATAATAAGTATTATATTTCAATACTTGCTTTTGTCAATAGCAAAACAAAAAAATCTGCAAGCAAGATGAGCAAACAGCTTTTAAGCGTGATTTATTCAGTGCTTCCTTAGATATTGTAATTGTAAAAGAATTATGGTATTCTTTTTGTGGAGATGATAGGATGTCTAATTTTTTTGTAGCACTGAATGCGGTGCTGCCGATGTTTATTATGCTTGCTATAGGCTTTGCTGTACGGAAAATCAGGGTTATTGAGGAAGCTCATCTGCCTGTGCTCAACAAAATTGTTTTTAATGTATTCTTTCCGTTTCTGATGTTCAACAATATCTACGCTTTTGATGTATCTGCTGATTTTAATGCGACTCTCCTTTTATATGCGGTTGTTGCAGTGGCGGTTATCTACGGTCTGGCTGTCGGCTTTTCGCTGATGTTTGAAAAGTCAAACAAAAGCCGTGGAGCATTGATTCAGGCTATTTACAGGAGTAACTTTGTGCTTATGGGACTGCCGATTGTCGGAAATATTTTCGGAAGCGGCAGGCTCGGTATGACCTCAATGCTCGTTACGGTAATTGTGCCTATGTATAATATTCTGGCTGTAATCACGCTTGAGGTTTTCAGAGGAGAAAAAATACAGCCGTTAAAAATACTCAAGGGAATTGCGACAAATCCGCTTATCTTAGGCTCGCTTGCAGGTGTTTCAGCCGCCGGATTCGGAATAAAGCTGCCTGAAATTGCTCAGAGCGTAATTTCGGATATGGCGTCTGTCGCAACACCGCTTGCGCTGATTGTGCTTGGTGCGTCCTTTGAATTTGCAAGCATAAAGAGATACAGAAAAAACCTGATTGCTGTTGTTTTTGCAAGACTGGTTATTGTTCCTGCCATATGCCTGACTGCGGCGATTCTGATTGGTTTCAGAGGAATTGACCTCGTTTCGCTTATCGGTATTTTTGCATCGCCCTGTGCAGTATCGTCATATACAATGGCAAGACAAATGGAGAGCGACTATGAGCTTGCGGCAGGTACGGTGGTATTTACAACTATGCTTTCGTGCTTTACGCTGTTCGGGTGGATTTATTTTTTGAAGGAGTTTAATTTCTTCTGATGTGCAGATTGTACAAAGTTTATACACTTGTTTTATACAATATATATAAAGAAATGATTTTAATTTGATTTTTAAAATAAACTTGATTTTAAAATATTATGTGCTATAATAAAGCCATAAAATAAATTTTTACAAAATTTCTGATATAGGTTTTTTAAAAGTTTATAGTTTTTTCCTTCTTTTATTATTTGTGAGCATAGAAAAGAGCAAGACTTTGTCTTGCTTTTTTCTTTTGCCTGCATTTTTTTGAATATTTCTTTATAGAATATTATTATATAGGGTTAGAATAAAATATGACAATAACTTGTGTTTTCACGAAAAAATAAAAAGTATTGACAAAATCAAGAAAATAGTATATATTAAAGATGTACTAATTAAACTAATACAATAAACCCAATCAGTACAGTTTATATGACAGGAGGCGGCAGGATGATTCAGATTGATTTAACATCACGAGTGCCGATTTATGAACAGATTTGCACCAACATAATCCGTCTTGCGTCGGCAGGAGTTTTAAGGCCGGGCGATAAGCTTTTGCCTGTGCGAAGTCTTGCGTCACAGCTTGGCATTAATCCAAATACTGTGGCTAAGGCATACAAATTGCTTGAGGGCGACGGGTATATAATTTCCAATGTAGGCAGAGGGAGTTATTTATCCGATAAGCTTACAAAGGCTTGCGCAGAACGGGTTATTGCTCTTGATGATTTTAAACAGAGCGCACAGAGGGCAAATCTGCTCAGCATAGAAAAGGCTGAGCTTAACAGAATTATTGATGATATTTACAACGGAGGTGGCATTGATGATTGAAATTTGCGGACTTACCAAGAGGTTCGGTAAGATAAACGCTGTTGACAGTATGACCGTAAATATACCCAACGGTGCGGTTGTAGGTCTTGTGGGCAGCAACGGCAGCGGTAAATCAACGCTTTTGCGTATGCTTGCCGGAGTATATGCTCCTGACGGCGGCACGGTAAAAATTGACGGGGTACAGCACTTTGACAACCCTGCAACAAAGGGGCAATGCTTTTTTATTCCCGATTTTCCGTATTTTTACAATACAAGCACGGTCGAAAGCACTGCTTTTTTATACAGACGATTATACCCGAACTGGAATGAAAACGAATATAACAGGCTCTGCTCGATTTTCCCGATTAATAAATTTGCGCCGATAATCAATATGTCAAAGGGTATGCAGAGGCAGGCGGCACTTATTCTTGCGCTTTCCACCTGTCCGAAATATTTGTTCCTTGACGAGATTTTTGACGGACTTGACCCTGTAGTAAGGCATATGCTCAAGAGCCTGCTTGCCGAAAAGGTGGCAGACAACAATACTACGGTGGTAATTGCATCTCACAACCTCAGAGAGCTTGAGGATTTGTGCGACAGACTCTGCCTTATGCACAGAGGGCATATGCTGCTTGAGCGTGGTATTGACGATTTAAGGCACGGTCTTAGAAAGGTTCAGATTGCATTTGCGGAAATACCGTATAGGCCGAATATTTTTGAGGGCATAAATGCAATCAATATAACACGCAGCGGAAATGTATTTAATCTGACAATAAAGGGAACAGAGGAGGAGTTTATGCCAAAGCTTAAGGCTCTTAACCCTGCCTTTGTTTCTGCAATACCTCTTACCTTGGAGGAAATATTTATAAGTGAAATGGGGGCAGCAGGATATGACATCCACAGTATCCTTTAAAGATAAGCTAAAGCAGATTCTTTCGGTTCTTTTGTGGGACTTGAAGGGCTGTAAAGGCTCAATGACGGTATATGCGATTCTGGCGTCGGTATTTACCGTAATAATTTTTACGCTTGTTTTAGTACTTACAGCACGGACGACTTTGCCTTCAACAGAAACATACGCTGAAATTCCGTTAAGCTCAAAAATGCAGGCGTTTCAGGCGATTTCTTCTGCATTTATCGGACTTCTTACATTGATATTTTCAATTATTTATACAGTGCAGATATTCTCGTATATGCACAACAAGCGCAAGGTGGATTTTTACGGCTCGCTTCCGATAAGCAGGGCAAGACTTTTCCTTGCAAAATGCGGTGCGGCTTATTTGTTCTCAATAGTACCTATGCTTGTCTTTATGGGAATTATTGCAATTATGTCAATCTGCACAGGCACATTACTTTTGCCGCAGGTTACTCAGATGTATGTTAATTTTATTGTCGGTACTCTCGCCTGCATAAGCGCATACGGATTTCTTTCTGCCTGCTGCGGCACAACCTTTAACACGGTTATTATGTTTATTGCGGTTTGCGCTTGCTATCCGTTATCTATGATATTCGTAAGAGGATATATTGACGCTTTCTTTACAGGCGCATATACGGGCGACATTTCCAAAAGCTTTTTAATGAATGCGCTCAATCCTATTTCGGCGTATTTCGGAAATAATCTTATTTACTGGGTAATCTTCAGTATTGCCTGCATAGCCTTCGGCACTCTGTTGATTATGAAGAGAAGGTCGGAGAGGGCGCAGACCTCCTTTGCCTACTACATTCCCTGCCACATTATCAAGGTTATTGTATCCTTCCTTGCAGGTATGTTCCTCGGTACAATGTTTGGCTCGCTTAATGTATTCGGCAACGGCGTTGCAGGCTTTGTGTTTGGCTTTATACTTGCGAGCGCACCGGCTTTCCTGATTACTCATATGCTTTTCTACAAGGGAATGAAAAAGCTTGTAAGAACACTCCCGATTTACGGCGGTCTTGCCGTTGTTGTAATTGCAGGTGTGGCTCTTATCAACCTTGATATATTCGGCTACAACAGCTATGTGCCGAAGACTGAGGATGTAAAGAGTGCGGGAATTATTCTCACTGAGTATTACTATTCCAAAAATGATAATTTTTCAGGCGTAATGTCAAAGAGCGCAGGAGATTTTACCGAAAAAAGCGACATTGAGAATATTATAAAGGTTCATAATAAAGTGCTTGACGGCAGAAACGATGAAATAAAATCCGCAGTAAAATTCAGATGCGTATGGGGAAGTATGCTGTATAATGCCTTTGGAGAATTTATTTATGACGACGCTTACGCTATAGCCTATAAGCTGAACAGCGGCAGAACGGTAACAAGGTATTATTCCGAAGCAATGCTTTCAATGGCTGATTCTATGGATGATGATAATTATTACAGCTCTTATAGTGTTAATACCGATAGTATTAAAAGTACAGCAAATCCGCTTATTTCAAGCAAAACCTACATTACAAAGTACTCGGGACTTATGAATGCGAAAAGTGACGCTGAGATTGGTGCAGTGGAAGCAGACATAACAGCGATGGTAAGAGGAAAAAGCTACACGGGCTTATCGACAGTTTCTTCGAGTAATTCATATTTATACGGTTCAGACTCCGACAGCAATAATTCTGCGTCTAAGAAAATTATTCTCAACGAGCTGAACGAGGCGCTTAAAAAGGATTTTGAGGCTGACGATAAATACCTTAACGGAGTGCTTTATGACCCGTACGCAATTATAAGTAATTTTTATAGCTACTCCTGGGATGAGGGCAGTTATGATGACGTAACATTGCCGCAAATAAGAGAAATATATTCCAGAGATTTTGTCTGCGAGATATCAATGGAGTACAGGCGGCAGGAGAACGAGGGAGTATTCAGTTTCAGTTATTTTAATACACTTGAAGAAACCTACTTTATTCCTAACTCATACACAAATACCATAGAGGTACTGCAAAAATACGGAATACTTAACTCGGACTGCACAATAAACTTAAATTCTGAGTTCTGCTACACTGACGATGATTATTACAACGATTATTATTATGCCGAATAAATGGACTAAGGGCGGCCGCATAGAAATATGCAGTCGCCCGACTATATTATAATAGGGAAACAGTTGTTCATCTGACAGGGAACAGCTTACAGCGAACGCTGCTATTATTATCAGAAAAACAAATTCAGTCCGAGCATAAGCGTTACTCCCGGTACGCCCCCAAAGGCTGAAATGCAGACGGACAGCAGGCTCACAGGCAGATAGACTCCGGTAAATGAGCCTGTCAGATTTACGGCTAAAAGAGTTAAAATTCCTATAGCCATTGAAAGCAGACTCCTTTTAAAGGGATGTCTGCTTTTACTTATGTAATGAGCAAGCGCAAACAGCAGAAACGCACTGAAAAACATAATTATTATTCCCCACAAAGGCATAATTCACAGCTCCTTTTGCAAAACAAAATAGACCGCAGGATAACCTACGGTCTATAATTATGCTCATTAACTGAAAACTATTACATACATGACATGCTTAATCAGAAAGTATTTCCGAGGAAGTAAGCAAGTACATTGAGTGCAATTACGATAATTACAAAAACTGCCGCAAAAAACTTTGTAAAACGAGCAAGCTTTGCGTCAATTGAACGAGCCTTATTTTTTGAGAAATAAGAGTCGGCAGCACCGGAAACAACGCCGATACCCTGCTGGTTGCCCTGCTGAAGAATAATTACAATGATAATTGCAATGGCTGCTACTATAAGAACTGAGCCAAGAACAATACCCCAAACGCCCATATTTTACCGTTCCTTTCTATAATAAGTGTAAAATCATTTCTGAATACAAAAACTAACTAATTTATATTAACATAAAATTTCGGTTTTTGCAAGATTTTTTTAAAAATTTTTAAACTTTTTCTTTTATTTTTCGTTTATTAAATAAGCGAAAGCTGTTCATCAGTTGAGTCATCATTTGCAGGCAATGCACCGAGAGTGGGCAGAGTTCTTGTCCTGTATCTCTGCGGCTTTGCAAATGTTCCCTCGGCATACTCGGAAATTTCAAACAGCCTGTGTCCCTTTTTCAGCTTCATTACCGCCACGCCCTGTGTTGAGCGGGTGGTTTTTAGGTTAATTGCTCCCGAGTGAACAAGCAACATTCTGCCCGACGACGATTTGAGCAGAAGCTCCCTGTCCTCCATAAAGAACACCATTCCTGCAAGCGGTGATTTATCGGAATATGCACCGGTCAGCTTTTTCCGGTTTGTCTTTGTCTGATAAGCCTCAAGCGGAACCTTGGCAAGCTTGCCGTTTTCAAACGCAAACAACAAAATTCCCTTGTAATCCTTTGTGGCTACCATATAAACTGCGTTTTCACCCTCGTCCATACCGAGCTTTGCAGGCACATAATCTCCGAGAGTGCTTGCCTTTGTGTCGGCAAAATCCGCCGCCTTTGCCTTGTAAACCTGACATTTATCCGTAAAGAACAGCAAATCGCCGTTATTTGTAAATTCGCAGGTCTGCGCAATTTCGTCGCCGTCCTTCAGCTTGTGATTACTGCTCATTCTCAGCGACTGCGGTGTGATTTTCTTAAAATAGCCCTCTTTAGTAAAGAAGAGATTAACGGGATAATCGGGTATATCGTCCTCTTCCTCGGTGTAGCTTACGGCGTCCTCGTAGATTATTATACTCTTTCTCGGCTGACCGTATTTTTCGGCTATTCCCTTTAATTCATTAACGATTATCGTCTTGATTCTCGTCTTGCTCTTTAAAATTTCGTCAAGCTCGGCAATTTCTTTTTCAAGCGCCTCAATTTCAGCGGTACGCTTTAAGATGTACTCACGGTTTAGGTGGCGGAGCTTGATTTCGGCAACATACTCAGCCTGTACCTCGTCAATGCCAAAGCCAATCATAAGATTCGGCACAACCTCTGCCTCTTCGTCGGTTTCTCTTACGATTTTTACAGCCTTGTCAATATCGAGCAGAATAGACTCAAGACCTTTTAAAAGGTGGAGCTTTTCGGCTTTTTTGTGCCTGTCAAAGTATGTTCTTCTTCTTACACATTCAATTCTGAACGCTATCCATTCCTCAAGCAAGGCTTTTACGCCGAGTACCCTCGGCACACCGCCGATAAGTACATTGAAGTTGCAGGAGAATGTGTCCTCAAGCGTTGTAAAGCGGTACAGCTTAGCCATAAGCCTGTCGGGATCAACTCCACGCTTTAAATCAATGGTGATTTTAAGACCGTCAATACCCGTTTCGTCACGCACATCGGCAATATCCTTGATTTTGCCCGTCTTTACAAGGTCGATTATCTTTTCAATAATGACCTCGCAGGTGGTTGTGCTTGGAATTGAAAGTACATCAATGCAGTTTGCGGATTTATCGTACTGATACCTTGCCCTGAGCCTGATGCCGCCCTTGCCGGTTTCGTAAACCTGTCTGAATGCGCTCTCGTCATAGATAATCTGACAGCCGCCGATAAAGTCGGGCGCAGGCAGAGTCTGCATAACATCGTGATTCGGGTCACGGATAAGAGCCGCAGTCGTTTCGCAGATTTCCTTTAAATTAAAGGAGCAGATATTAGACGCCATACCTACCGCAATACCGGTGTTTGTGTTTACAAGCACTGACGGAAAAGCAACAGGCAGCAGCGACGGCTCCTTCATTGTGTTATCGTAGTTATCAACAAAATCTACGGTATCCTTGTCAATATCCCTGAAAAGCTCGTTGCAGATTTTGTCAAGCTTTGCCTCGGTATATCTTGACGCAGCCCACGCCATATCACGGCTGTAAAACTTACCGAAGTTACCCTTTGAGTCCACATACGGGTGCAGAAGTGCCTCGTAGCCTCTTGAAAGGCGCACCATTGTGTCGTAAATCGCCGAGTCGCCGTGCGGATTTAATTTCATCGTAGCACCGACAATATTGGCAGATTTTGTCCTTGCGCCGTTTAAAAGTCCCATTTTATACATTGTATAAAGCAGCTTTCTGTGCGAGGGCTTAAAGCCGTCTATCTCGGGAATCGCTCGGGAAAGTATAACGCTCATTGCGTAGGGCATATAATTTTCACGGATTGTGGAGTCAATGTTCTGCTCCACCACCTCGCCTGCGCCGTTGATAACTCCGTGGGTTTTACCGATTTCGGCAGGCTGGGTTCTTCTTTTTTTAGCCATAAATTCGCACCTCCCGTCAGCTCACATCAAGATTGTCGATGTACTCGTTGCCGTGGGCAACAATGTAATCTTTTCTGCCCTGAAGATTGTCGCCGAGCAGAATATCAAAAATTTCCGCAGTTTTTTCGGCGTCGGTCGGCATAACCTTAATAAGTCTGCGTGTGGCGGGGTTCATAGTGGTGAGGTTCATCATATCGGGTTCGTTTTCGCCAAGACCCTTTGAACGCTGAATGGTGAATTTTTCCTTGCCGATTTCAGCAATAAACTTCTCCTTTTCAGCCTCATCATACGCAAAATAAACATCATTTTTTGAGGTAATCTCATACAGCGGCGATTCGGCAATAAACACCTTGCCCTCGTTGATAAGGGTGGGAGTAAGCCTGTAAAGCATTGTCAGAAGCAGGGTTCTTATCTGAAAGCCGTCAACATCGGCATCGGTGCACAGAATAACCTTGTTCCAGCGCAGAGCGTTAATATCAAATTCGCTGAGATTTTTATTCGCCTTTGACTTCACCTCAACTCCGCAGCCCAGCACCCTGAGCAAATCGGTAATGATTTCGCTTTTGAAAATCTTGTCGTAATCCGCCTTCAGACAGTTCAGAATCTTACCTCTTATCGGCATAATAGCCTGAAAATCGGGGTTTCTCGCCTGCTTGCAGGCGCCGAGAGCAGAGTCGCCCTCCACTATGAAAAGCTCTCTTTCCTCGGTGTTTTTGCTGCGGCAGTCAACGAATTTTGCCACACGGTTGGTCATATCAAGACTGCCCGAAAGCTTTTTCTTTATATTCAGTCGGGTTTTCTCGGCATTTTCACGGCTGCGCTTGTTCACAAGCACCTGCTGTGCAATTTTGTCTGCCTCAAGCGGATTTTCAATAAAATACACCTCAAGACTCTGCTTTAAAAACGCAGTCATTGCGTCCTGAATACCCTTGTTTGTAACGGATTTTTTAGTCTGGTTTTCGTAGGAGGATACGCTTGAGAACGAAGAAATAACGCACACAAGGCAATCCTCTATGTCGTCAAATTTTATCTTGCTTTCGGATTTATTGTATTTATTGTTTGTCTTTAAGTAATTGTCAATCTGATAAAGAAAAGCCGTTCTCACAGCCTTATCGGGCGCACCGCCGTGCTCAAGCCAGCTTGAATTGTGGTAATACTCGGTAAGCCTTGTCTGATTTGAAAAGGCAACCGCCACATCAATCTTGCACTTGTACTCGGGCTTATCGTCACGGTCACGGGTTTTCACCTCGGTTGTCCAGTGCTGAACGGAGGTAAAGCCGTTTTCGCCGATAACCTCGGCAACATGGTCCTCAATACCGTTTGCATAGCAATATTTGGTGGTGTCAAAGCTCTTGCCGTTCTGATTTCTGAACACAAATTCAACGCCTGCATTTACAATCGCCTGCCTTTTCATTATATCAAGAAAATAATCAGGCTGAATGTCAATGTCGGTGAACACCTCAAGGTCGGGCTTCCAGCGGATTTTCGTGCCCGTATCCTTTTTATTGTACGGCTCTTTTTTAAGACCGCCCACATTTTCGCCCTTTTCAAAGTGCAGGGTGTAGCGGTTGCCGCCACGGCGGATGTCAACATCCATATACTCCGAACTGTACTGTGTGGAGCAAAGTCCAAGTCCGTTCATACCGAGCGAAAACTCGTAGCTTTCGCCCTCGTTGTTGTTATATTTACCGCCTGCGTACATTTCACAGAACACAAGCTTCCAGTTATATTCGTTTTCCTTTTCGTTAAAATCAACAGGAATACCTCTGCCGTTATCCTCCACCTCAATAGAGCCGTCGGAAAACCTCGTTACGGTAATTTTTTTGCCGTAGCCCTCTCTTGCCTCGTCAATGGAGTTGGAGAGAATTTCAAAAACCGAATGCTGACAGCCGTCAATGCCGTCTGAGCCGAAGATAACCGCAGGTCTTTTCCGCACTCTGTCTGCGCCTTTAAGGGCAGATATACTCGAATCACCGTATTCAACTGCTTTGCTTTTTGCCATTTAATCCATCCTCATTTATCGCCACGGAGCTTTTTGATTTTGTCACGCAGATATGCGGCGTGTTCAAATTCAAGCAGCTTTGCGGCGGCTTTCATTTCCTTTGTCAGGCTCTCGATAAGCTGCTGCTTCTGAGCCTTATTGAGCTTTTTAGCCGATTTGAATTCATCGTCGGTATGAGTTGAAATTTCAAGAATTTCACTCACCTTTTTTACAATAGTAGTAGGGGTAATGCCGTGCTCCTTGTTGTATTCCTGCTGGATTTTCCTTCTGCGCTCGGTTTCTGTAATCGCCCTGCGCATTGAGTCGGTCACGCTGTCGGCATACATAATTACAGTACCCTCGCTGTTTCGTGCGGCACGGCCGCAAATCTGGATAAGCGAGCGTTCACTGCGCAGAAAGCCCTCCTTGTCGGCGTCAAGCACCGCAACGAGCGACACCTCGGGAATATCCAGTCCCTCTCGCAGAAGATTGATTCCCACAAGCACATCAAATTCGCCGAGCCTTAAATCCCTGACAATTTCCATACGCTCCACCGTATCAATATCGTGGTGCATATAGCGCACCTTTATACCCATTGTTTCAAGGTATGCGGTCAGATCCTCCGCCATTTTTTTGGTGAGCGTGGTAATAAGCACCCTCTGCTTTTTGCTTACCCTTATATTTATTTCCGACACCAGATCGTCGAGCTGTCCCTCTGTCGGTCTTACCGAGATTTCGGGATCAAGCAGTCCTGTCGGTCTTATAATCTGTTCTGCAACAGTCTGCGACTTTTCAAGCTCCAAGTCACCCGGAGTTGCGCTGACAAACACCGCCTGATTAATTCTTTCGTAAAATTCGTCAAAATTAAGCGGTCTGTTGTCGTACGCAGAGGGCAGACGAAAGCCGTAGTCGATAAGATTTTTCTTTCTTGCGTGGTCGCCTGCATACATTCCCCTCACCTGAGGAAGCGTAACATGCGACTCGTCAACAAACAGCAGAAAATCCTCAGGGAAGTAGTCGAGCAGGGTAAAGGGCGAAGAACCCGGCTTTCTGCCCGATAAAATTCTCGAGTAGTTCTCAATTCCCGTACAAAAGCCGATTTCCTGCAGCATCTCCATATCGTACCGTGTGCGCTGTTCAATTCTCTGCGCCTCAAGGAGCTTTCCGTTTTCTCTGAAATACGCAAGCCTTTCCTCAAGCTCCTCTTCAATTTCACGCAAGGCTCTTGTCATTTTATCCTTTGATACAATGTAGTGTGAGGCAGGATAAATTCCTGCGTGGCGCAGAACGGCTTTCAGCTCGCCCGTAAGCGGATTTATCTCGGAAATACGGTCTATCTCGTCGCCGAAAAACTCAACCCTTATTACAGAATCGTTTGATGCGGCGGGGAAAATCTCCACCACATCTCCTCTGACTCTGAACTTGTTTCTTATAAAATTAACATCGTTGCGCTCGTACTGCAATTCCACAAGCTTTTTTACAAGCTCGTCCCTGCTTTTCTGCATACCGGGGCGCAGAGAAATTACCATATTACGGTAATCAATCGGGTCGCCCAGGCTGTATATGCAGGAAACCGAGGCAACAATAATAACATCACGCCTTTCGGAGAGCGCAAGAGTAGCGCTGTGCCTGAGCTTGTCTATTTCATCATTTACAGCGCTGTCCTTTTCAATATAAGTATCGGTATTTGCAATGTAAGCCTCAGGCTGGTAGTAATCGTAATAGGACACAAAGTATTCCACCGCATTATCGGGGAAAAATTCCTTGAACTCACTGCACAGCTGAGCCGCAAGGGTTTTGTTGTGTGCAAGCACAAGGGTAGGTCTTTGCGTTCTTTCTATTATATTCGCCATTGTAAAGGTTTTGCCTGAGCCTGTCACGCCGAGCAGGGTCTGCTCCCTGTTGCCCTCTTCAATGCTTTTTACAAGCTTGTCGATAGCGGCAGGCTGGTCGCCCGTAGGCTTGTATTTGGATTTCAGCTTAAACTCCATAAAATCTTACCCTGTATCTGTTACAATAAAAAAATACTTCCCGACATTTCGCTGTCACGCAGGGAAACATAGTCAAATTCCGTCACAATGAAGTGGTCAACGAGGGTTACGCCCACATTTTTCAAGGTCTGCCTTATTACCCTTGTTGACTGAATATCGCTTGATGACGGCAGAGCCGAGCCGCTGGGGTGATTATGCC
This sequence comes from Ruminococcus sp., assembly GCA_051880895.1. Taxonomy (GTDB): domain Bacteria; phylum Bacillota; class Clostridia; order Oscillospirales; family Acutalibacteraceae; genus Ruminococcoides. Next base: position 12,237 of record JBJEOV010000076.1, read on the forward strand.
CCAGAAATGCGGTTTTTGCGTTGTGCCTTAACGCAAGGTCAACAATCTTTCTCAGCGGAACATCAGAGGAATTGAGCGAGCCCTTTGCGATAATGTCAAAGAAAATCATTTTCCCCTTGGCGTCCCCCAGCATAAGGGCAACCTCCTCGCTCGTTCTGCCTATAAACTTATCAATAAACATTTCGCCGAGCTGTTCGGGTTCAATGACATTAGGATTTTCCGTTTTTGATTCTTTATACACCCTCGAAAATTCGGGGAGCATTTTAAGAAAAACTGCGCAGGACTGCGACAGCGAAAATTCCCTCATAAGCTCGTCAACTGGCGCCTCGCACACACCTGCAACGGTTAAATATCTGTCGAGCAGGCGGTGAGCAAGGGCGTTTGTATCCTTACGGGGAACGGCGTAGAAAAGGCACATTTCAAGCACCTCGTGAGGCTCAAAGCCATCAAATCCGTTTTCAAGAAATCTCTTGCGAACACGGTCACGGTGTCCCGTATGTTCATTAGCCACGCCGTTCACCTCTCAATAAATTTCCAAATCGGAATTATTCCTTTACGCCGTACTGCTCGTAGTAAGCGTCAATAGCGGCTTTGAGCTTATCGTCAATGATAACCCTGCCCTTGTATTCCTTATTATAAAGATGCTCAACAACCTCTGCCATAGTAACTATAGCGGTAGTCTTTAAGCCGTATTTTTCCTCAATTTCGGAAAGTGCGCTCTTTTCGCCCTTACCTCTTTCCATTCTGTCAACCGATACAACAAGACCAATCGGAGAAACATTGCCCTGCGCCTTGATAATCGGGAGGGTTTCCTCAATGGAAGTGCCGGCTGTAGTAACATCCTCAATAATAACAACCCTGTCGCCGTCGTTTATAGGACTGCCGAGCAGAATACCCTTGTCACCGTGGTCCTTGACCTCCTTGCGGTTTGAGCAGTAGCGGATGTCGGTATCGTACTTCTCGCTTATTGCAATAGTAGCGGCAACCGAAAGCGGAATACCCTTATAGGCAGGACCGAAAAGCACATCAAAGTCAAGACCGAACTTCTCCTTGATAGCCTCGGCATAGTAGCCGCCGAGCTTTCTGAGCTGAGCGCCTGTTCTGTAAAAGCCGGTGTTTACGAAAAACGGCGTTTTTCTGCCACTTTTAGTTACAAAATCGCCGAATTTAAGCACCTGACAGTCAACCATAAATTCAATAAATTCCTTTTTATAAGCGTCCATATTAAAGCCCTCCGATAAAAATATATAAAAATACATAATTTAACATCTAACATAATACCACATATGTTCGGTTTTGTAAATGATTAAACCGAAATTCGGCAATCAAAAAAATCCCTTATATAATGTATGGCGGAAATTGTTTTGTGAAAGGTGTTTTTCAATTAACAATATTTTATAAAATTTGTAAAACTGTTTTTACAGTAGCTTTACCGGTAGCTTTACAAAACGATAACATTCCCCAAGGTGCTGAGTATATCAAAAATAGATAAATTTTTTTGAACAAATATGCATTTACTATGATAATACGCTTGCAAAATCCGAAATAATATTGTAAAATATATATGATTATAATAATATTTTGCAAAGGCAGAATATGAATCGAGGGAATAAAGAAAATGAAAAATACGGAAAAGCTGTACAAGGCTATTAAATTGAAGTCAGAAAAGAACAAGGGCAAAAAAGGCTTTACGCTTATTGAATTAGTGGTAACAATAACTATTCTTGCAATACTGGCAGCCATTGCAGTACCGGTGATTGCATATACTCTTCAATCCTCGCTCACGAGCAGGGCGAAAACGAACGCACATACTATTGAACTTGCCTTTAAAGAGGCGAATTCACTGCTTGGAGCTAAAGATAACCTAAAATATGCCAATGCAAGCTCAAATAGTATCAAAGTTTCAGAGGTTGTAAGCGCAAATAACATTGCACAAGCCTTTGAGCCTGTTGACATATACGGCACGATCTATTACCCTGTAATCTGTAAGGGCAAGGTCTATTTTGCTCTTGATACAAACGGTGACGGAGTATATAATTCGAGCGACAAGGATATTGACGGCAAGAGTCTGCCTGCAAATTCAGCAAAGCTTTATGATGAAAGCACAGGCAGTATAATTGAGTGCGAAATTTCTGCTCTGCCCCTGTCCTGATAAACAGCATTTTCAACAGTTTAGAATATTGAAAATTGTGCAAGTTAATAAAAATGTGTTTTTTTAACTTTTTTTGGTAAAAAAGCATTGCAAAATCTGTAAAGGTAGTTTATAATATAATTGTTCAAAGGAACGGCAACGCAAAATTCTATCAGCAACCGCTGTTGCAGTTCCCACAAACGGCTCACAAAAATATTTTAAAGAGAGGTAAAAACCAATGAACGAAATTCAGGCAGTAAAGACTGCAAAAATCGAAGAAGTTAAGAAGAACAGCAAAAAAGGCTTTACACTCGTAGAGCTCGTAGTTGTAATTGCAATCCTTGCAATTCTCGCAGCTATCGCAATCCCTGTTGTATCATCAACAATCGCATCATCACAGAGAAGCGGTGCTCTTTCAGACGCTCAGACTCTTGAGCTTGCACTTAAAGAGGCTCAGGCTCAGATTGCAGCTAATGATACTTCAGCCGGTTACTCATCTTCTTCAACTGTTGCTAATGTAATTTCTACAAAATCACTTCAGGGCATTAAGTATTCAGTAAAAATCAGTGGTACTGACTACGATCTTGTTTGGAACCACACAGATGATAAGTGCTACTATGTTACTAGCGCTGGTGTTAACCTTGATACAAATGTAACTCCAGGTACTGACTCTTCTCCATATGCTTTTGATGCTACTACTAATGGTACTCAAACAGTTTTAGGCTTATTCTAATTTAAACATAATGTAAATCTCGGTTTTGCTGATGACCGACAACATACAAGCAAAAGGCTCGCCGAGTGCGAGCCTTTTGAAATGTATATAGACTTTTAGGGATATTGAACTTATTTTTTGTATATTGTTAATAACTTTTATATTCTTTAACCTGTTTGACTATAAAATTACTTTGTTAGTTTTATAATAGTTCTTTAAAGTAATTTTATAATCAAATCAGTTTAAATATTAACGGTTTTGATGACTAATTAAGCATAAAAATTCAGGTGGTGTATTAAATATGAATTATGTACTGGTGCAGATTGCCAAAAGATACCTTTGCATAACAGCCTGCGAGGCTGTAGGCGAGGCAGCAGCTAACGGCAGTGCCAATAAAGCGAATCCTAAAAAGCAGGCTGACCCGAACGAAAAGAAAGCCTACTCATTCTCTTCTCCTCTTATTATACCTGTTGACAAGGCTGTATTAAAGGACAAAAGCTCCGTATGGGAGGACCCCGCTCTGCTTGCCCGTCTGGTAAAGGACGGACTCAGCCAGATGAACCACAGTGAGGTTAAGGATGTAGTTCTTATGGTAGAAAGCTACGACCTTACCTGTCAGGAATATCAGCATATCAGGGGCGCAAAAAAGGTGCTCGAGGGACTTGCCATTGACAGAATCAAGGACTTTGTTGGCGACGCCGTATCCGACTTCACGGTAATCTACAAGGACTATTCAGCCTTTAAGACAAAGGAAGTAAACGAAGAGATTACATCAAAGGCTTTTGCAATGCCAAAGGCTCTTGCAGACGACCTCGTGGCAGGCTTTAAATCCTTCGCTCTCAACCTTATCCGTATTATCCCGTCCGAGGCGGCAATGATTTACTCTGCGCAAAAGACTGTTTACAGCTTTAACAAGACAGTTGCGCTCATAAGTATGGACTACTCGGCTGTAAGAGTGCTTATAGCAAAAGACGGTGTTCCGCTTTACTGCCACGATTTTGCATCACCTGTTGACGAAATTTTACAGGTAATCGAGGAGGACAGAGATCTTGGCACTGCTGCCGCAATCGACTATCTGCGCACCGCCGGCTACGGCTTTAAAGAGGAGTGCCGCAACGCCTCTTCACAGAGAAAGATTGAGGATATCTCGGAAAGCCTTATTGACGATATTATCCGTAATATCAGACTTGTTACAATGTCGCTCAACATAAGAATTGACCAGATTTTCCTCAGCGACTTTATTGCATACATACCTCACATTCGCAACTACGTTGCAGGTCTTAATCTTGCCGGCGAGGTTATGCTTATCTCCGACACCTTCAACACCGGCTCCGTTGTTCCCGAGCCGTCGTTAAAGGCAAGAGATGACTTCTACAAATCAGGCTCATACTTCCTTATGAATGAGCTTATGAACGACGGTACTGTATTTGAAGACAACCTTATTTACGGCTTAAAGGCTCAGCAGGCTAAGACTCTTGACCAGAGCGGAAAGGTTGCAAAGGCAGGCGCATTCGGCCTTGGCTTCCTTTGCATTTGCGGCGTGGCTTTCTTCGGTTTCTTCTTTGGCAGAAGCGTTATTGATAACATAATCGTAAACGATACTAAATACGACTACGCAAAAACCCTTGTTGAAAAGAGGGACAAAATTACCGAGGCTCTCCAGAACCAGTCGCAGGACGCAGGACTTCTTCCGAGAACACAGCTTTACTGCGAGGATGTAATAAATCAGCTTGATGATCAGGTTGTCAAGAAAATGGACAGCTTTACAAGCTACAGCATCTCACATACTTCAGAGGGCGACGAAAGCTACTCTATCCCGATAAACGGCGATATCAAAAACTTCCCTACCTTTATTGATTTGCAGAACAGCATTAAAAACGACGGCTACTTTAGTATGAACGAGAATTTCTCGGTTGCAGACAATTCCGACACAGGCAAATACAGCCTGACAGCTCAGCTTGCTACCAGCAAAGCACTTGTTGACGCTCGCAATGCTGCAAATAACGCAGACAAAACCGAAACCACTGAGAAATAAGGGAGGGAATAATAATGAAAAAACAAAAAATACCTGCATCAATTATTGTATTTGTAGTATTGCTCATTGTATTCGTAATAATTCTGCTTGCGCTTGTAATGCCTACCGTTACAAATCTTTCTACATATAACAGCACGCACGAGTCTATTTCTGCCGAGGTTGCCGACTATGACTCCGTGCTTGCAGACCAGGCGAATGTTGAGGCTAAAATTGAGGAAATGCAGAAGCAGTATGATGAAAATCAGAAAAACCTCTATATTGACGCAAAGTCCTCAGTTGAGGATCTTCAGGCTATCTTTGCCAGCCTTGGCATTGATATGACCTCGCTCACCCGTGGCGACAGCGTTCAGGACCCGCAGGGCAGAACCTCTAAGGGTGGAATTCCGCTTTACTACACCACCCTCACCTTCAGCTACAACGGCGCAAAGGACAAGACAATCAAGCTTGTCCACTACCTTGAGCAGGAGTCAAAGGGCTGCTACTTCATAAACTCCCTCAATATGTCAGAAATTGAGGAAAGCAGCGACTTAGCTACTTCATTCAATGTAACACTTTACTACTTTGACTCAACAAAGCAGGTTGCAACCACTGCACCTACAGAACCCACTACATAATTCAAAGGACTTTATTATGGCTAATTTACTTTCAACCGACTTTTCTCAGATTTCAACCTATATAATGCTCGCAGTAATTATTTTACTGTCTGTTTGCGCCTGCTTGCTTGCATACAGACTTATGAATGTAATTCCTGCAAAATGGCTGTGCGACTATGACGAAGAGCCGGATGAAAGTCTTTTTGGCACAAGGTATATTTTCAAACAAAGCGGAATTTATACTTCCGCTTTGTTTGCTATATTTAACTCAGGCATTTTCGTATTTTTCGGCTATTCCTATTACACAATTTTCTTTTTATTAATTTCGTACACAATGCTCCTCATAACAATGAGCGACTTTAAATATACAATTATTCCGGATCAGTTTACAATAATTCTCGCAGTGCTTTGCATTGCTCTTGCAGTAACCGACCTGTTTACTCAGCAGATTTTTATTAAAGAATGGTGGAGCATTCCGCTCGGCGCAATCTGCGGCGGCGGTTCGCTTATGCTTATAAATTTATTTTCTATTGTAATTTTAAAAAAGAACGGAATGGGCTTTGGCGATGTAAAGCTTATGCTCGCACTCGGCGCCTGTCTTGGTTTTCCTATGGTTTTCTCGGGACTTCTGCTCGCAGTGCTGGTGGCATTCCTTTATATAATTTTTCTGCTTGTTAAAAAAATCGTTTCCAAAAACGAGGTTTCAAGCTATTTTCCCTTTGGCCCGTTTCTCTGCATAGGCTCGCTTTGCAGTTTGTTCTTGGTAAATGTCATTAACTACGGCTTAAGCCTTTACTTTGGTCTTTTCAGCCTTAGCTATTGATGATAATTCCCCGAAAGGATGATAATATATGAAAAACTCTGTTTTTAACCTGAGTGACGACCTTGTTAAAAGCGGTACATTGAGTTTAAAAAATTTAAAGCGCATACAGATGCTTTATATGGAGGACGATACCGTCACTATTGAAGAGGCTCTTGTAAAAGAGGGACTTGTTACAGAAGAGCAGATTTATCAGCATATGGCAGACAAAATGCACCTGCCCCTTGTTGACCTTGACTCCTACTACATAGAGGACGATGTTGTTCAGATTATTCCTGACCAGATGATGCAGGATCTGGGCGTAATACCGCTTACGGTTGAGGGTAACTACCTTTTGATTGCTATGACAAATCCCCTCGACTACAAAACGATATACACCCTTAATAACTATACCAAAAGAAAAATAAAAACCGCAATCTGCACCCCCTCTCAGCTTGAAAAAAAGCGCAATGAGATTTTCAGCGTATCCGACCAGGAGGCTGTAATTGACGAGGCTCAGGAATTTGTGCAGAGCCAGATGAAAAAATCCGGGGACAATGTATCCACCGAGGATCAGGAGGATATTGAAGATCAGCCTATCATAAAATTTGTAAATAATATGATAAGCGAGGCTGTAAGACAGCGTGTATCGGATATTCACCTTGAGCCACAGGAAAAATCAATGGTAATTCGTTTCCGTATTGACGGTAAGCTTATTAAATATATGGACTCCAGCAAGGAGCTTGCTCCTTCGGTTACAAGCCGTATTAAATTTATCAGCGGTATGAACATTGCGGAAAAACGAATTCCTCAGGACGGCAGACTTCACTACAATATCAATAATCAGAAAATTGATATGCGTGTGTCCGCGCTGCCCTGTGTTTACGGTGAAAAAATCGTAATCAGAATTACAACTGCGCTCGGTATGAAGCTTGACAAAAAGGCTATCGGCTTTCTTCCCGAAAACCTTGAAAAGTTCAACCAGCTCCTCACCTCAAGCCGTGGTATCATTCTTCTTTCGGGTGCGACAGGCTCCGGTAAGTCAACCACACTTTATGCTGCTCTTTCAAGCCTCAACACCGAGGACAAAAACATTGTAACAGTTGAAAACCCTGTCGAAATGGTGCTGCCCGGTGCAACTCAGGTAAACATCAACGAAAAAGCCGGACTTACCTTTGCAAGCGTTCTTCGTTCTATCCTCCGTCAGGACCCGGACATTATTATGATCGGTGAGATTCGTGACCAGGAAACCGCAGACATTGCAGCCAGAGCCGCTATCACAGGTCACCTTGTACTTTCAACAATCCATACCTATAACGCCGCCAGCTCGGTAGTCCGTCTTATTGATATGGGTGTTGAGCCGTATATGGTTTCTTCCTCAATGCTCGGAGTTATTGCCCAGAAGCTTGTCAGAAGACTTTGTCCCGAGTGCAAGCAGGCATATTCTGCTACTGATGACGAGCTGAGATTGCTTGATCTCCCTATCACAAAACAGCTTACTCTGTATAAGGCAGGTCAATGCCCTGTCTGCAACAACATCGGCTACAAGGGAAGAATTGCAGTTCACGAGGTAATGCCTGTTTCAAGAGCAATAAAAAATGCCATTCATCTTGGTAAAACCACAGATGAAATTGACAAAATAGCAAGAGAAGAGGGTATGATTTCACTTCGTGACAACCTCAAAAAGCTGTTGTATGACGGTATTATATCATTTGATACATTCATTGACACAGTATCAGAAATCTATCAGGAAGATTAAGGAGAATTTATATGGAATTTGCAGAGATGGTCAGATTTGCCGTTGAAAACGGTGCGTCTGATATACACTTAGCGAGCAACAACCTGCCCTCTTACCGTATGAACGGTAAAATTATTAACTACAAGGGTTCAGAAATCCTTGACGAAGACACAGTAATGAAATATATTGACGAAGTGCTTGAGCCTGCCGATTATCTTAAGTTCTGCAACACAGGCGACATCGACTCGGCTTATCAGTTTGAAGATCTCGCCCGATTCAGAGTTAATGCATTCAAGCAGCGCCACGGCGCAACGCTTGTAATGCGTGTAATCAAAATGAATCCGCCGAGGCTTGCCGACCTTAACCTGCCGCGGTCTATTTCAAAAATTCTTAATCTGCAGGAAGGACTTGTGCTCGTAACAGGCCCTACGGGAAGCGGTAAATCAACCACCCTTGCAGCGCTTATCAATGAAATAAACCACAAGGAAGAGCTGCATATAATTACAATTGAAGACCCTGTTGAGTATATGCACTCTCCTGCAAAGTGTATCATCAACCAGAGAGAGGTCGGCGAGGACAGCGAAACCTATTCGTCAGCACTTAAATCTGCACTCCGTGAAGACCCTGATATCATCCTTATGGGTGAGATTCGTGACCTTGAGTCAATGTCAATCGCTCTTCGTGCCGCAGAAACAGGTCACCTTGTTTTCTCAACACTCCATACAGAGAGTGCCGCAAAAACAATCGACCGTCTTATAGATATGTTTCCTGTTGAGCGTCAGAAGCAGGCGTTAAGCCAGCTTTCAACCACCCTCAAGGCTGTAATCTCCCAGCGCTTGCTCCCGAGATCGGATCGTCCGGGCCGTATCGGTGCATTTGAAATTATGTTTGTAAATACAGCTATCGCTAACCTTATCCGTGAGGATAAGATACCGCAGATTGAGCAGATGATTTCTCTGAACCAGTCAACTGGTATGATTACAAGAAAGCTCAGTATCGAAAATCTCCTCAAAAGAGGAATTATCTCAAAGGAAACTGCGGACAAATACAGCTACGATGTGGCTGATAATACAGCTCTTACCGGAGGCAAGACTACTCCTCAGCCCGGTGTACAGGGAGTTCCTCAGCAGACTCCGCCGCAGCCTACATCTCCGATGCCGCAGTATTCAAATCTCCCGCAAAACAGCACAAACGCTTATCTTAACAGGAGGTAAACAGTATGGAATATTCATATGTAGCGGTAAATGAAAAAAACCGCAAATACCGTTCCCGAATGACGGGAAATTCAAAGGAAGAGGTCAAGAAAAAGCTTGAGGCAAGAGGTCTTATTGCTCTTTCAATAGAAGAAGTTAAAAAAGGCTCTCAGGATGACATTCCAATCTGGCAGCGTGACCTTGGCGGCACAAAGGATGTGCATACAATCAAAATCAGCAACAAGCGTTTGCTCACCTTTATGCACCAGATGGCTCTTATGATTCGTTCAGGTATTTCGCTTTCTGTGGCAATGGCTGTAATGTGCGACACCGAAAAGGATAAGAATATGCTGAGAATTTTGCAGGAAATAACTGCAAACCTCTACAACGGTATTACTCTTTCACAGTCGCTCAGTACTTTCAAGACCTTCCCGACTGTTTATGTAAATATCATTCAGACCGGTGAGGCAAACGGACGACTTGACGAGGCGTTTGACAAATGCGTTAATCTTCTTAAAAAGGAAATTACACTCAAAAGTAAGATTAAGGGCGCAATGATATACCCTATATTCCTGCTTATTCTTACAGTTGCGCTTATCATTGTAATGAGCGTTGTTGTACTTCCGTCATTCAAGGATTTGTTTGAGAGCTTTGACTCCGAGCTACCTATATTAACGCAGATTACAATGGGAATGTCGGATGTAATTATCAGATTCGGCTGGCTTATTATTCTTATAATTGTAGCAATTGTAATTACTCTCAGACTTCTTTATAAAAAGAACTACACCTTCTGTATGTGGTGGTCAACCTTCCAGCTCAAAATTCCGATTATCGGCGAGGTTTTAAGACTTAACCAGGTTACAAGATTTGCAAATATGATGGCAACCCTTACCTCCTCAGGTGTAAACATTCTGTATGCACTTGAGCTTTCAAGAGATGTTGTAGGCAACAAATTTATGGCTGACTGTCTTAATCAGGTTATTGAAGATGTAAGAATCGGTACGCCTATCAATATTTCACTTTCCAGACATCCAAAGGCTTTCGACCCGCTTTTTGTTTCAATGGTAAGAGTCGGTGAGGAAAGCGGTATGCTCAGTGATTCACTTACCAAAATGGCAGATATGTACGAGGAACAGGCAAATGACGCTACACAGCGTATGACAGACGCAATGACTCCTGCAATGACAATCGTTATCGCAGTTATCGTTGGTTTCGTTGTAATTTCCATCGTACAGGCAATGTTCGGTATGTATTCGGTTATTACCTGATAATAATAGTATGACAAACAGTTGAAAGGAGATTTTTATGAAGAAACTTCACACAAAGAAGAGGATTAACAACAAAAAAGGTATTTCAATGGTTCTTGCAATAGCTTTGGTAGCAGTTTTGTTTTTAACAACAACTTCATTTTTATCTATTGCAATGCTCCAGCAGAACGAAACAGGCACATCCCTCAACTCACGTCAGGCATATGTATCTTCAAAGAGTGCGCTTGATATAGCGGAGGATTTTTTAAACGACGGCAAGCTCACCACTACACTTCCGTCAACAAACGGTGCATCCAGTTACTATGTATTCTATTATGACTCAACAGGAAATGCAGTTGCAAATTATTTTGCAACTGCCGAAGCCGCAAAAACCTGGATTAAAAACAATCCTGGCTTGACAATAATCGGAAATGCATATGTAAAGATTACCAACAACGGCGGAGATAATTACACAATAACCGCTGTCGGAAATGAAGAAAAGTACAACAATACAAACGGCGGAAACACAGGTGACCTTTCTGTTAATGTTGAGATGAAAAAAGAGCTGGTAGAAGAAAAAACTCCTGTGAAAATGACTATGTATGAAAAGAAGCTTACCCTGCTGGGAGGAGGAAGCGGAGGCGGAGCCCCGTTTTTAATGTTTGGTGACCAGGCGTCATTTTCATTATTAAGATCATCAATACAAGATACAATTAACGGTTCTTTTAATTTTCGTACATTAAACCAAAGCTATTCGGATAACGGTGAAATTGTATACATCCCCCGTGTTGAATCAAGCACTACTCCTATTTCTTCGTTTTTCCCACTTGTATTTGACAAAGCAGTAAAAATAAATAGTGAAAGCGGTTCAAGGTGTAAATACACTGCCTACAACAACGGAATTTATCTCCTTGGCAATTATTCCGGAAGTGATGTTAAAAGCGGCAACGGATACGCTAACTCAACAGATGTTTGTCTTTATACAAATGCCAGAACATATGGTGCAGTATTTGAATGTAAATATCTTGTAGTAGGAGGCAATATGGTTTGTAAGCCGTCAAGCAGCAGTCAGACGGGACTTACACTTAAATACTCCGGAAGTGATTACACCCGTGACAATGGTGTTGTTGTTTACTTTACAAGAGATTGTACATTGCAAAAATTCGATAATGAAGGCGAAGCTTCACAACCATATTCAACAATAACCTACCCTGCCGGCTACTACTTTATTCCGATACCTGATAACAACAAGGGAGTTGACCTCTTTGACCAGTCAACATTTGATAGTAAAGTGAAAATAACTGATCCAAGTACAGATGTTCACTACAAAAACCTTGAAGGAATAGATATATACAGCGCAATGCTTGATTCAACCGGTAAGCTGAAAAATATGCACTCCGCATATGAAGAAAATGCGCCAAGTACAGCTTCTGACGCTGTATCGTTCCTGCAAAGTGACGGTAAGATACAAATGTATAATCCAAGGGTTTGTACTACTTCAAGAAAAGAAAGCTATTACTCAGGCTGGGATGATTACTATATCTATTGTGCGCCGTCAGAAATGCCGGAGGGAAGTTCTCATGAAAAATTTGTAGATTTTTATTCGGGCAAAGAATTTAACTTCCTTTGGTACAATGTAAATCCTATGGAAGTAAATTCAAAACTGAAGATGTGTATCTCCAGCAATAACATTGTACTCAGCATAGGTCCTGATCAGGGCGAAAAAGTATACTATAACCGGAATTACAAAGACGTCAATCAAAACGAAAAGTATCCTTATAACTTTAACCAGACAAACTTGCCGACAAGCGATTTTGCTACTAGCGATGGTACCATAGTCAAAACTTCCGCCGGTACAAACAAAATTGTTCAGAAAGACAGCTCAGCGTCATTCAGCGTAAAGCCTTACCAGAATGAAACCATGTTCACCCTGAATGTTATAAATGATTTTGAAGTCGTAAGAAAAAACGGCAGTACCTACACAGTAAAAGCCGGCGAATATAAGGATATTCCGACATACATTGACTCATTCGATCCTAAAAAGGGTCTTGACCTCTTCTCTGATAAGGCTAAAGACTACTTTGAAAGCCATGATCCAGGAGAAGATCTGGGAGGCGGCTCCGGTTCAGGCTTCAGTTCTTTTGCACTCGGTTCTTCTGTAGATTGGGTAACCGATAACAGCATCAACACCGGTGTTGCAGAGCACAAGCTTGTTCAGAGCGACAAATATATCAAGTTTGAGGCTTCAAACGGCGGTACATTCAGTCAAGATAACACCTATAAGGCAAAAGCAATATCCTGCAAATTTGGCAACACTGTTTACGGAAACGGTGCTACTCTTCAGGCTGATGTTGTTAACATCAATGCCCCCAGTATAGAAAGCAACGGCGGTAAAGGTCTTTTCTTTGATACTTACTCAGGCTATGATGCAACAGACGGCTCCAGATGTGTGTTGCAGTCGCCCTCAGGTACGGTATCGGGCATAATGCTTCGTATTTCCCGTGACGGCGGTACTGATTTAAAGCTTTCAAACGGTATGGTTAAGCATCTTGACCAAGGCTACTATTATTTCAAGGATCAAACAACCAAATTTAATATTCTGAGTGCCGACGATTGGAAATCTACAACATGCTACTTTACCAAAGATCTTGAAACTCCTTTTGACAGCTCTGATGGTATGGAAATTAAAACAATAGAAATAATTGTTGTTGATAGTTTTGAAGGGAAGTATTTTTAAATGAAGAGAAATTCCTTGAAAATTAAAAAATATTTTAAAAACAAAAAAGGCTTTTCTCTTCTTGAGCTTTTGTGTGCGGTAATGATCATGGCAATAGCCGTTTCGGCTACTGCCACCGGTCTTGCCATAAGCTATCAGTCAATCACAAGAAACAGTCTGCTTAATCAGTCTTCGGCCAAGGCTCAGATGTTCTGCGATGTCATTATGACCTATGTTGAAAAAACACCGTCAATCGACCCGATGTTTCCGCAAACAACATTACCGGCTACTGATATAGCAAAAAATAAGCTCTTTGCTTCCAGCTCGGATTATATTTTTAAAGATGAAATCAAGGATAACATTAAGGCAGATGTCGCAAACCTTGACAGCAGTATGACAGAGGCTAATCAGTATTCAAAAACAACTATTACTTCAAGAGCATTCAATAAGTCAGAGGTGGCATATGTTGTTGAAAGTGCAGGCGAATACAAAAACTCGGCAAATGTAGATATGAAGTCATACAAAATTACTGTTTACATCGACTACGGCACTAACGGTACTGCCACCTGTACCGGTGTGGTAACAAAGCCTATGTGCGCAATATAAGGAGGATATGCAATGAAAAATACTAAGCTTAAGCTAATAAAACGGCTCTTCTCCAAGCGTACCTATAAGGCAAAAGCAGGCGCAACGCTTATTGAGCTTATGGCGGTTGTTTGTATTCTGGCTATTACCTCCACCACCTGCATAGGCGGTATGTTTGCGATGGCAGATGTTGCAAAAAGAGGTCAGGATCTTTCGTTTTGCGAGCGTACAAGCGATATGCTTTCAAAACAGCTTTCAATCTACGGCAACACCGCAAGCTATGTTCAGGGTTACCCAGATAAGCCTTCACCTACAAAATACGAAGCTACACATAATCCGGGCGGCTTTATGGATGTTGAAAACAGTGTTGGCGATAAAAACGATTTCTTTTTATATGCTGACCCGAATGTAGATTACAGGCTGATCTTTGCAAAGTACGATTCAGTCACTAACAGCTACAAGGAAATAAGTAAAATTGATAATGTTAAATCAATTTCATTTAAGGTGCAGAAGTTAAATATGTATGCGGTTACTCCTCCGGAAATTGAAACAAAAAAGTTTGTTCTTCAATATACCGTAACTACTTTAGGCACTAATGTATGGGATAAGGCAACCGACAAGCGTGTTGAATACACAGTATCGAGCGGAGTTGTTCTCAACAATTCTAACAACACTGTTACTATTCCCGCTCTGTCTGATGATACTATTGAAACAAAAAGTCCCTCAAATCCTACTGCAAGCACAGTCTGCCTGAGAATCCGTACAACAAGCAGAAGCGGTATTGATATTTCTTAACAGACAAAGCCTTAATTACAAAATGCTGTACCCGAGAGGTACAGCATTTTTTTGCTCTTATTACGCAAAAAATCCCTGCAAACGGCAGGGATTTTGCTATGTAGAAATTATCAGTTTGCAGTAATAAACGGACGGATTGCGCCGGCAACAGTTGAAATCGGATGCGACTGCAAAAATACTCTGCCCGGACCTGTGATAACCGTATTGAACAGTCCCTCGCCGCCTAAAAGTATATTCTTAACACCCTTAATGCGCTGAATGTCCATCTGGCAGGATGCGTCCATAGCCGCAAGGTTACCTGTATCAACAACTATCTGCTGACCCGGGGCAAGGTTATACTGCTTGCAGTAGCCGTCAATTTCAATAAAAGCTGTTCCGCAGCCTGAAAGCTTCTGGAGAATAAAGCCCTCGCCGCCAAAGAAGCCTGCGCCTGCTTTTTTGTTAAAATGAACAGAAAGCTCTACCGTTGCGGCACTTGCAAGAAAGCCTGATTTCTGAACAATCAACGGCATATTCGGCTGAATTTCAAAAGGAACAATAGACCCCGGAAAGCTTGACGCAAGGGTGATAAATCCCGGTCCGCCCATAGCCGTATAGCGGTTCTGCATAATGGACTCACCGCTCATCATCTTGCCGAACATCTTGCCGACACCGCCGCCTGTTGTTTCCATATTAAGATTTGGCGACATCCATACCATTCCGCCGCCCTGTGTGATAATAGTTTCGCCGTTTTCAAGACTCACCTCAACTATAGGAAGTGAACCTCCTTCAATTTTATACTGCATATATAAACCTCCGATTTTGTTTATTGTAAGCATTATATCATATATCTATGACAAAGTAAATGAAAAATATGATTATTATGCAAACGCTTATTAAATCGCTTGTGTATATTGCGCTTTCGGATTTTTGGTCACCTGCAAAAAAGCCTTACCAAAACCGGTAAGGCTTTCATAATGCGTTTTATTCAACTATTCCATACAGGTTTTCGAGTGCCTCGCCAACGCTTTCTTTGTTTTGGGTGAGCAGGGCGAGGATTACCTTATAGAAGGTTGTCGGGTTTTCGTAAAAATTCTTTTTAAGAATTAAAGCCTGCGGCATATCCGGCGCAAAAATCGAAAAGCTGAGCAGGTCAAGCTTACCGCCGGAAATACGGCAGTTTACATTATATCCCATATCGGTTTTAACGATTTCCACGATGTTTTCGCGCTCTTTTTTCTTTTGCGCAAGCAGATTTATAGCGCAGTCATATGCCTTTTGCTTTACTGTATAGGCGAGGATTGTGTCGAGCTGATTGGCTATCATAATGCCGTTTTCGCTGACGGTAAAGGTTTTTACATCGCCGTCAAAGCCGTCTTCAATGATATTTCCCTTTTCAATAAGGTCGTCAAAGCAGGAGCTTGTTTCAAAATAATTTGCAAGGCTTTCCTCACATATTGAGTCAACAATTATCTCTTTGCTGACGGGTTCTTTTATTGAGTTTAACAGGTAGCATATCAGAATACGGATTTCGTATTTGCTCCTCATTCCGCCCGGAACAATGCCCTCGTCAAATGTATCAAAAGCCAAAACATTCACCTGATTTCAGTTTTATTTTTTTCATTATAACATATAATAAACTAAATGTGTAGAGAAATTTTTAAAATATGTAGTATAAAGTCAAAAAATAATTGACTATATTATTTTATTATGATAGAATGTTGTTGTGAAAGGAGATGTGAATATGGAACAGTATATGCCTTTTATCTGGATTGGCATTGCGGTGGTAATGGCTGTCGGCGAGGCTGCTACAAATCAGCTTGTGTCTATATGGTTTGTTGTCGGTGCTCTCTGCGCTGCGGTTGCGTCGCTTATCACCCAGTCAGTGCTTGTTCAGCTGATAGTCTTTATTGTTGTTGCTCTTGGTTCTTTTATTGCCACAAAACCGCTTGTTGACAAGTTCAAAAGAGGACACAAGGATGTAAAAACAAATTCCGACAGGCTTATCGGGCAGACAGGTGTAATGCTTACCGATATTGACTCTTTGGAAACAGTAGGTCAGGTTAAGGTCGGCGGCGAGGTCTGGACCGCAAAGCTGAAAAACCCTACGCCTGTAAAGAAAGAAGAAAAAGTAAAAATCCTTGCTATTGAGGGTGTAAAAATGATAATAGAGCCCTGGCAGGGTGAATAATTGAGAATGGAGAATCATAATGAATCCTTTAATTGTAATCGCTGTTATTTTACTTATTATTTTAATTGCAATCATCAGCAATGTAAAAATCGTACCGCAGGCAAACGCATATGTAGTTGAAAGACTCGGTGCTTATCACTCTACATGGGGCACAGGTCTTCATGTAAAAATTCCTTTTATTGACAAGATTTCAAGAAAGGTATCCTTAAAGGAGCAGGTTGTTGACTTCCCGCCTCAGCCCGTTATCACAAGAGATAATGTTACAATGCAGATTGACACAGTTGTTTACTTTGAGATTACAGATCCAAAGCTTTACAGCTACGGTGTTGAGCGTCCGTTGAACGCTATTGAAAACCTCACAGCTACAACTCTTCGTAACATCATCGGCGAGCTTGAGCTTGACAGCACACTTACCTCCCGTGATACTATCAATGATAAAATCAGACTTATTCTTGATGAGGCAACAGACGCATGGGGTATCAGAGTAAAGCGTGTTGAGCTTAAGAACATTCTCCCGCCCCGTGAGATTCAGGACGCAATGGAAAAGCAGATGAAGGCAGAGCGTGAGAGAAGAGCGAAGATTCTTGACGCCGAGGGTGAAAAGCGCAGTCAGATTCTTATTGCAGAGGGTCTTAAGGAATCTGCTATCCTCAAGGCTGACGCTGTTAAGGAACAGAAAATCAGAGAGGCTGCCGGTGAGGCTGAGGCTATTCTTACAGTTCAGAAAGCAAATGCCGACGCTCTCCGTATGCTTAACGAGGCTGCTCCTACAGACAGAATTATTCAGCTCAAGTCGCTTGAGGCTTTTGCAAAGGCTGCCGACGGCAGGGCTACAAAGATTATTATTCCGTCAGAGCTTCAGGGAATTGCAGGCAATGTGGCTGCAATTAAGGAAATCTGGAAGGATGAGCCTGCAAAACAATAAAATAGTACAATCTGGTTAAAATAAAGCATAAGGGTGCAGTTTATTTCTGCACCCTTAGGTGCTTTTTATTAGGATGTGAATTAATGAGTCTTATTCTTTGGACATTTGTTATATTTTCTTTCATCGGCTGGGTAGGCAATGTTATAAGAAACCTTGCGGTTTATAAAAAATTCAAAAATAACGGCTTTCTGACATCGCCGTTTTTTCCGATGTACGGAATTACTGCGGCAATATGGAGAATTGTGCTGGTTCCGCTTGAATCCCACCCCTGGCTGCTGCTTGTTGCCTCCATTGCGCTGACAACGGCAATTATTTTGTTTTCGGGCTTTTTGCTTGAAAAAATACTCGGATTTAAGGTGTGGGACTATTCTCAGTCAAAGCTGAGCATAGGCAGCTATATTTCCTTGCCGTATGCAGTTCTGGCAGGACTTTTCGGCTTTGGCTTTATAAAGGTATTTATGCCCGTTGCAGACGCACTTATTATGCTTATTCCAAAGCTTGTCGGCGACATTATTCTGTTCGGTCTGCTTGTATGGATTTTTCTTGATTATGTTTTTTCGGTAATTACGGTTATACGCTTAAAGCGAAGAATAAAGTATCTTTCCAATATTGACGAACTGCTCGGCGATGAGGCGGACGAGGAAAAGATTAAGCTTATCAGAGAAAACTGTAACCGACTTTTTACCGAGAATATTCTGAGAAGAAGACTTGCGAGCGCATTTCCCGACCTGAAAACAAGCGTATATCTCGGTATGATTTCAGAAAAGGTGGGCGAGGTAAGGGACAAGAATATGGCTGAATATACGGCTGTATTTGAGAACAAGGAGGAGCGTCCGTTTGCGTTCGGACTCTGCTTTACAAAGCTCTTTTACCTGTTTGTTATCGGCTCGTTTATTGGTACGGTGCTTGAAACGATATGGGCTTTTATTATAGACGGCAACTTTCAGGTGCGTGTCGGTCTTGTTTACGGCCCGTTTATTCCGGTTTACGGCGGCGGTGCGTGTTTTCTGACGCTTGTTCTCTACAAGCTGTATAAGCTCAACGATACCCTTATTTTTGTAATCAGCGCAGTAGTAGGCGCAAGCTTTGAATATTTCTGCTCGTGGTTTCAGGAAACGCTTTTTGGCACGGTTTCATGGGATTACAGCGACACACCGCTGAATTTCAACGGCAGAACCAACCTTATGTATGCACTGATATGGGGATTTCTCGGTCTTGTATGGGTGCGCTTTCTTTATCCGTGGTTAGCTCGGTTAATTGAAAAAATACCAAAGAGGGCAGGCGGTGTTATGACTGCTGTTCTCGTTATTTTTATGTCTTTCAATGCTTTTATGTCCTGTGCGGCGGTTTACAGGTGGCAGGACAGGGCGGAAAATCCGATTGCCGAAAATTCCTTTGTGCGGTATATTGACAGGCATTTTGACGATGAAAAAATGAATTTCCTATTTCCCGGTATGAAAGCTACGGACGAAATAAAGCAAGCAGACGAAAATTCCCTGAAATAGTGATTTTATTTTCACGGTGAATAAAATAATTCCTGTCGCATATTGCAATTTATCAGGATTTTTTATATAATGGTATTTAATAGATATTAATATGTCAAAATAACAATGCCGCCGTTTTATGCGGTGCCGATAAGGTTAAGGAGTGTAATGATGAAAAAGGTTGCTATTATTATGGGTTCAGACAGTGATTTCCCTGTAGTTTCAAAGGCTGTCACTAAGCTTAAGGAATTTGGTGTTCCGTATGAAGTGCATGTTATGAGTGCGCACAGAACTCCTGACGCTGCGATTGAATTTTCAGCAGGCGCAAAGAAAAACGGCTTTGGAGTAATCATTGCCGCAGCCGGAATGGCTGCTCATCTTGCAGGCGTGCTTGCGGCAAAAACAACTCTGCCTGTAATCGGTATTCCCTGCAAATCAGCCGCCTTTGACGGTATGGACGCTTTGCTTGCAACGGTAATGATGCCTACGGGTATTCCTGTAGCGACGGTTGCTGTTGACGGCGCTGCAAACGCCGCAATCCTTGCAATCGAAATGCTTGCGCTTTCGGATGACGGTCTTGCAGAAAAGCTCGAAAAAATGAAGGCAGATATGGAAGAGGGCGTAGCCAAAAAGGATGAGGCTATGCAGCTTAAGGTGGCAGAGCTTTGATTAAATATGTTGATATATATGATAAGGACAAGGTAAATGACGAATGCGGAGTGTTCGGCGTTTACAAGGACAGCAGTGATGATTTTAATGTGGCGTCGCTTACCAGGGAGGCTCTTTACGGACTTCAGCACAGGGGACAGGTGAGCGCAGGCATCACGGTGAACAATAACGGAGAATTTACTACCGTAAAGGAATTTGGTATGGTGTCGGAGGTCTTTAACGAAAAAGCCCTCGATAAGCTCGGCGACGGCAACATAGCCGTGGGTCATGTGCGCTATACCGCTAACGAAAGCCTTGACAGAGCATCAAATCAGCCGCTTGTAATGAGATATATCGCAGGCTCGCTTGCCATTGCAAACAACGGCGCAATTACAAACTTTGCGGAAATCCGTCAGCAGCTTGAGCACGGCGGAGCGATATTCCAGTCTAACTCGAATGTCGAGGTTATGTCCTATGTAATTGCAACCGAGCGTTGCACTACAAACGACCTTGAAACAGCGGTGCTGTTTGCCATGGACAAGCTTGAGGGTGCGTATTCCGCAGTATTGTGCGGTCCGTCAAGACTTATAGGCTTCAGGGATAAAAACGGCTTTCGCCCTCTGTGCATCGGCAAGGTGGGCAGCAGCTACATAATTACCTCTGAAAGCTGTGTGATTGACAGCCTCGGCGGCGAGTTTGTGCGTGATGTTGAGCCGGGCGAAATGGTTGTTATTGATGAAACAGGCTTTCACAGCTATAAGTCGAGGGTTAAGGCTTTTAATACATCAATGTGTATTTTTGAATATGTTTATGTTGCCCGTCCCGACAGCGTTATTGACGGTGTGAGCGTTCATAACGCAAGATTTAAGGCAGGCGAAATGCTTTACAGCGAGCATCCCATCGAGGCTGATATGGTGTGCGGCGTTCCCGACTCGGGAATTATTGCGGCTCAGGGCTATGCAAAAGCCTCGGGCATTCCGTACGGCACGGGCTTTGTAAAGAATAAGTACATCGGCAGAACCGTAGGAACAGGCAAGGACAAGAAGAAAAGGCTTCTCAAGACAAGGCTTACTGCGCTTAAGGCGACTGTAAGCGGAAAGAGAATTATTATTGTTGACGACTCCATTGTGCGTGGCGAAACCGCAAGCCATATTGTAAGGCTTTTGCGTGACGCAGGCGCAAGGGAGGTACATATGCTCATAAGCTCTCCGCCGTTTGTTTGTCCGTGCTATTTCGGTATGGATATTCATAACAAGGAGTCGCTTATTGCAAACAGGCTTTCAAAGGAGGAAATCTGTAAGGAAATAGGCGCAGATTCCCTCGGTTATCTCAGCCTTTCAGGACTCGGCAGGATTGCAGAGGGCGCAGGCGTAGGCTTTTGCAACGGCTGCTTTACGGGCGAATACCCTGCGGAAATTCCGAGAACTTTATTTGTTGATAAATTTGCAAAGAAAATAAATAAAAAATAATCTGGAGTGATTGAAGATGAAGAGTTTTTCAGAGAGCTACAAGGCGGCGGGCGTTGATGTGACTGCCGGCTATAAGTCGGTTGAACTTATGAAACAGCATGTTGCCCGCACCAAAATTGACGGCGTTGTATCGGGTATCGGCGGCTTTGGCGGTCTTTTTGCCCCGAATGTAAGCGGTATGAGCGAGCCTGTGCTCGTAAGCGGTACTGACGGCGTTGGCACAAAAATCAAGCTTGCTTTCCTTATGGACAAGCACGATACAATCGGCATTGACGCAGTGGCAATGTGCGTAAACGATGTTATCTGCTGCGGTGCAAAGCCGTTGTTCTTCCTTGATTACATTGCTATCGGCAAGAATTACCCCGAAAAGGTTGCCGAAATCGTAAAGGGCGTTGCTGACGGCTGTGTTATGTCGGAATGTGCGCTTATCGGCGGTGAAACAGCCGAGCATCCCGGTCTTATGCCTGTTGACGAGTACGATGTTGCAGGCTTCTGTGTAGGTCTTGCAGACAAGCCGAAGATGCTTGACGGCTCAAAGCTCTGCGCAGGAGATGTTTTAATCGCACTGCGCTCCTCGGGCGTTCATTCAAACGGTTTTTCACTTGTAAGAAAGGTGTTTGACATCAACGAGAACACAATCAACAACACATATCCCGAGCTTGACAAAACCCTCGGCGAAACTCTTCTCACTCCTACCAAAATATATGTAAAGCCTCTCTTTGCTCTTATGAAAGAGGTTGAGGTAAAGGCTGTTTCGCACATTACGGGCGGCGGCTTTTACGAGAATATTCCCCGTATGCTGAGTGACGGTCTTACTGCAAAAATCAACAAGAGCGCAGTTCCCGTACTTCCGATTTTCGACCTCATTCAGAGAGTCGGCGGCATTTCCGAGCACGATATGTTCAATACCTTTAATATGGGCGTTGGCATGCTTGTTGCAGTCGGTAAGGACGAGGCAGACAAGGCGCTTGAGGTTCTCAGAGCAAACGGCGAGGACGCTGTAATCATCGGTGAGGTAACAGAGGGCGACGACGGAGTTGTAATTGAATAATGAAAAATATTGTAGTTTTGGTGTCGGGCGGCGGCACAAATTTACAGGCTTTGATTGATGCGTCTGAAAGAGGAGAGATAAAGGGCGGTAAAATCACCTGCGTTATTTCCTCAAATCCGAACGCCTATGCGCTTGAAAGGGCAAAAAAGCATAATATTTCTACCGATATTATCCGCAGAAAGGATTATGCAAGCCTTGAGGAATACGATAAGGCTCTGACAACGCTTTTAAAGGAAAAAAATGCAGATTTAATCGTGCTTGCAGGCTTTATGACAATTCTCGGCTCTGGCGTTATAAGAGCGTTTGAAAACAGAATTATCAATATTCATCCGTCGCTTATTCCGTCCTTCTGCGGAGAGGGCTTTTACGGACTCAGGGTTCACGAGCAGGCGCTTGCAAGAGGAGTTAAGGTGACGGGCGCAACGGCGCACTTTGTAAATGAGGTCTGCGATGGCGGCCCTATCATTATTCAGAAGGCTGTTGAAATTCAAAACGGCGACACGCCCGAAATTTTGCAAAAAAGAGTAATGGAGCAGGCGGAGTGGAAAATTCTGCCGAAGGCTGTTTCTCTGTTCTGTGAAGATAAAATAAAGGTAAACGGCAATACTACCGTTATTGCCGAATAATTCGGAGGTAAAAATGAAACCGATTTCACTTGAAAAAGAAATTTCCTCTACCACATATCCCGGCAGAGGTATTGTAATAGGCAGAAGTGCCGACGGCACAAAGGCTGTAATCGCTTACTTTATTATGGGAAGAAGTGAAAACAGCAGAAACAGAATTTTTGTTGAAACCGAGGACGGCATTAAGACTCAGGCTTTTGACGAGTCAAAGCTTATCGACCCGTCACTCATCATCTATTCGCCAGTAAGAAAGCTCGACAACAGGACTATTGTTACAAACGGCGACCAGACGGACACAATCTACGAGCTTATGAACGAGGGACAGACCTTTGAGGAGTCGCTGCGCACAAGGGAATTTGAGCCTGACGCACCGAACTTTACACCACGCATTTCGGGTATTGTAAAAATCAGCGGCGGTGTTATGGAATATGCTATGTCGATTTTAAAGAGCGCAGACGGTATTCCCGACAGCTGCGAGAGATATACATTCGCTTACTCAACGCCTTTGCAGGGACTCGGCAGATATATCCACACCTATATGGGTGACGGCAACCCTCTCCCAAGCTTTGAGGGCGAGCCGACTCTTGTTGAAATAGGCAATGAGGATATTGATACCTTTGCACAGAAAATCTGGAATGCACTTGACGAAAACAACAAGGTATCGCTTTTTGTACGCTACATTGATATTGCGACAGATACCGCAGAGTCAAGAATTATCAATAAGAATAAATAATTAGTATAAGAATAAATAATCCAATTACGAAAGGATGAAATCCGATGAACGAACTCGCACTTAAATACGGTTGTAACCCTAATCAGAAGCCGTCAAGGATTTTTATGCAGGACGGCAGGGATTTGCCTGTTGAGGTTTTAAACGGCAAGCCCGGTTACATTAATTTTCTTGACGCATTCAACTCATGGCAGCTTGTGCGTGAGCTTAAGGCGGCTACAGGCTTGCCTGCGGCAGCGTCCTTCAAGCATGTAAGTCCGGCAGGTGCGGCTGTAGCTACCGAGCTTTCCGACACATTAAAGAAGATTTATTTCGTTGACGATCTGGAGCTTTCGCCAATCGCATCCGCTTATGCTGCTGCAAGAGGTGCAGACAGAATGTCCTCCTACGGCGACTGGGTTGCGCTTTCAGATACCTGTGATGTTCAGACCGCAAAGCTTTTGCAGCGTGAGGTTTCCGACGGCATCATCGCACCCGACTATACCGAAGAGGCTCTTGAGGTGCTCAAAACAAAGCGCAAAGGCACATATAATATTGTAAAAATCGATCCGGACTATGTTCCTGCTCCGATTGAGCATAAGGATGTTTTCGGCATTTCCTTTGAGCAGGGCAGAAACGAGCTTAAAATTGACGAGGCTATGCTGATGCAGAATATCGTTACAGAGAATAAGGAGCTTACAGAGGAGGCAAAGCGTGACCTTCTTATCGCTCTTATCACTCTTAAATACACCCAGTCAAACTCGGTCTGCTATGCAAAGGGCGGTCAGGCTATCGGCGTTGGCGCAGGTCAGCAGTCGAGAATCCACTGCAC
>JBJEOV010000077.1:0-8757 GCA_051880895.1 Ruminococcus sp.
ATGACTTGTAAGGCAAGAGTGCAGGGTGTTCGGGATATACTGAGGCAAGCGTATCAAAGTGCTTGTGAATTTCTGAGAGCGGAGTTTCAGTAATGTATTTATATACATCTCCAATCTCCATTTTGTCGTGGTATTCCACTCCAACAATATCACCACTTACATCTCCTATCGCCATAAACAGCACAACTGCCTGTAATAAGCTCTGCTCCGCACTGTCCCAGAATACACCGTCCGACTTACCGCCTGTGTTCTGTATGATTGTGTCAGCAAGCACCTCGCTTAACTCAGGATTGTTTTTTATATCGCTGAGAGTCACAGTTCTTGATATAGTTGAGTTTGAACCAAAAGGTACAGAATGATACTTATTTTCCATATTGCTTTACCTACTTTCTTAAATTCTTTATAAAAACTATCTGAGAAAATAATTCCCCAGATAGTTTTTATTTTATTTAATTATTTTTCTTTCTGCGACCGAATTTATTTTCTTCGGTGTTATAGCCGTACTGAGCGGCTTGCTTGTATTCTCTTGAATTTCTCTCGCTTGAAAGGACATCGGTAAATACCGTACTGTACTTATAAGGCTGTGCCGCTTTAGCCCTCTGAGCTTCAACTGCTCTGCCTCTTACAGCACCTTCTCTCAGACTTCCGTTTGCAAGAATGGTATCTACAGCCGAATTTATTTCAGCTCTTAATCCTGCCAGCATTTCAGGCGAAGGTGTTGCTTTCTGACTGCCTGCATTGACAGAAATATTCGGATTGTATTTCTCATAAGAGTTCTGACGGGCTGAGTAGTTTTCCCTGTCATATGAATATCCTGCACTTCTCGCACCAATATCGTTTTCGAGTGCGTATGCAACAGCTTCACGGTCTGATACCCTCGGAGTATTAAGAATATCGTAATTTCGCTCTTTTGGCGGTTTACTCTTTTCTTCTGCGATAAGGGCTTCTCTGCGGCTGTTTTCAGCACTCTGATACTGAATAGCGGCATTACGAATACTATCCTGATAATCCTCGGTACAAACCTTTGTGCCAAGCGAGTCTGCATATCTTGACGAATCGTATCTGTCAAAGCCCATAGCCTCAAAATGTTCTCTTGCGGCTTCACGGTATGCGTCGCCCACCGTATTAAAGTTCTGAGCTGAATTGTTCATCAGGCTGTCTGCACGATTTGATACAGAATTTTCAAACGAATCAAGCTTCGCATTAAACGCACCTTCTGCAATATCCCTGTCAGCAAGTCTTTCAGCCTCATTGTGAGTAAAGCCTGCCGACTCGTAGGACGATGACAGAATATCTCTGTCATTTCTCGGCTTGATGTCATACAGATTGGCGTTAAGGTCCTCTTTTGCCATCTGCTCTGATTTATCTTTGAGAATACCGCCTGCCATATAGGAATTTGCGATATTATCTCTCAGAACCTCGCCTTCAGAGGAAATCTTATCAGCAATCTTCTCTGCTCTGTCGTGTTCCAGTCCACGACTTTCAAGCTTATCTGTAAGCTCCTGCTTACTCAGAGCAATCGGTGATACGCCTTCCTGAATATCCATAGCGGCAAATTTTTCCGCAGTATTGGAATCAAGTCCTCGCTTCTCATACATAGCCTTCAGGTTATCTCTGCCGTGATAGTCAGATACCAGAGCAAAGCTGTCCTCTTTGTTAAGAACCTTATCAGCAAGCTCTTTTGACTTTTCGGGCGTTATGCCCCGTCTTTCGTACATATCCGACAGGAGCTGTTGCTTACTCTTGCCCTGTTCTGCAAATTTCTCAGCAACGGCAGTATTAAGAACATTACCTCTGTAATCGTTTGCAATACTCTGTCTTGCGGCAGATACATCTTTACCCTTAACAGTCGCATACTGCGTTTGCTTATTAAGAGTGTCCGAAATAAGCCTGCTTTGCGTTGCCTGAGCGTTATTACTCATTTTAACGCCGTTTGAGTTACTGCTCTTTACAGTGCCGTTCTTACTTTTAACGGGTGAAAAAGCATTTGCTCCGTTTACACCCTTAGTTCCGTATGAAGTCGAAGAATTAACAGAACCTTTACCGATTTTGCCCTTTGCGGCGTAACCGCCTGCGTTCTGAGCTTTTACGGCAACGGACTTACCCTTTGCGTAGGAAACTCCCTTTGAGGCTTTTGAAATACCGAATGAGGCAAGCTTTGTCGCACCCATTACACCACTGAGAGCCGCCATTTTTGCATAGTTGCGAGGCTGACGAGTCCAACGGTTAGCCGCACCCATTGAGCCGTATTCTTCTTTTGTTGAATTATCAATGCCGAGTGTTCTTTCTGCGATTTTACTGCCGCCGATGAAAGCGATTGCCAGAAAGAGTGCGAGAAAACATCTTACCCAATCGTTTGTCGGGAAAGCAGAGTTTACTACTTCAACGAATATCATATACAATTCAACGAGTATCGTTATGAACAGAGTAGAAAATACAATGTTTATTACCGATTTCATTACCTCTTTGGCTTTCTGACCGCCTGTTAAGTCAGCCGCCGCAGTAAACACAGCAAGTAACTGACCGAAGGTGATGTTATAAGCATTTTTAACTATCTTCAGTGCCGAAATACAGAATACGATTGCAAGTGATAACAGTTCAATGAACATTACGCCGTATTCGATATGGTATCTGCGGACCTTAGTGTTGTCCCAACCGAACATTGTAAGAATTGAGTTTGCGTTGTTCGAGCCGAGATTACTTATGAAATGATAGGTAGTTCCGTTGATTTTTACATCTTGTACCGAGTGCTGATAGCCGAACAGATAATTTGCGGCTGAATTTTTGTCCGAGCCGTCATAATCTGCTACATCAGTGTCACGGTCTATATATGCCTTATCGTAGTTTACGGTATCGTCCTTGTTGTTGATAATGTCGTTAGGTGTCTTTACCGTATCTATTTTCAGACTGAAATTGTCAAGATCGCTCACCTTGAAATATGCGTTGCTGTTTGATAAGACGGAAACTACATCGTCACCGTCCTTAAAAGCATTCTTCTTGATTGTTCCGTTTACAAAGTAGTCGCTCCAACTATCTGTGAAATTGATTTGATTCTGCTTCTGTGAGGTCTGAATGAATATATATTCCATATCGTAAATATTCTGAGATATTATACTCAGCACCTTATTTGAATTGAAATAGTTTTGCGAATTACCGTTTGCAAAGGCGTCGTTTGCACCGACAAGGGCGTTCTGCCCGTTGCTGTCCTTTGCAATAAGAATATCGGCAATGCCGGGGTTCGTATCGTTTGCTACATCGTTACCGTTTGCACCCTTACCACTCTGGCTTGAATCATACCAGACGGTAGTCGTGCTTTCGTTTACGCCCATAAAAATCATCGGAAAACCAACGAGAGCGACAAGTAAAAGACAGCAGTTCTGTATGTACTTTTTACCCTGTGACCTTCGTGTATCTATTTCGTCATTACTTGCTATCATATTGTAGCCCAGAATGAAAAGACATACGGCAATCGGAATCCACAGAAATTGAATCCACCCCTGAAAAAGGCTTACAACTTTTTCGCTGTAAATAAACCTGAAAAGCTCAAACGACTTTGAATACAACTGACTCATAGTAGCGGTTACATTTCCTAAAAGCACCATCAGCCAACACAAAATGCCGTTAATCATATCGACTATGACAAGCCACACACCGCCGCCGCTCATCAGCGACAGCAAGCCTGAGTTATAGCTTTCGCTGTACTTAGCAAACCAACTTAAAAAGGACAATATTTTTTCTCCTTTCTTCGGTATTTTTCGGCAGGACTGCCGATGTTGACAGCCCTGCCTTTGCTTTGGGAATGTTTACGGCTGAGTAAAAGTAAATGTGCCGGAGATTGCCTGTGCGATAACCGTACAGCCGAGTACAAGGACTGTACCGATAAGGATAAACGGCACTTTCTCTTTAGCCGCCTGTCTTGCTCTTTCACCGCCGAAAATGAACACAGCACCCATACCCATAAGGGCGGCTGCTACGATAACATAAACGAACGGTGCGATGTCGTTGAGAAAACCGCAGACATTATCCGCTACCTGCTGAAGGTAGTTTGTAGTTGACAGCGTTACAATAAAATTCTTCATTTTAATCCCTTCTCCTTTCCTTAAAATTTTTGTGTTGCACAATCTTGTTTGTGAAAGAAGATGTGCTATGTAAAAACGGCAGGATAATTTAAAAATTGTCCTGCCGTAATCACCTTGTTTTATTAAATTTTCCTTCAATACCGCCAGATTTTACCTGTATTGCGTTTTTATAATCAGGTACATTCCTCTATATTCTCAAACCATAAAAAACGCTTACAAGTCAAATACAGACAAAATAAAAGCATTTTTGCCTTATTCAATCAGATTTTCTGTTTCTTCGTAGATTTCTTCAGTAATTTCTTCTTCATTTACCTTAACGCAATAACAGATTTTGCAGGATTTGTACCCCTGCTCTCTGATAAGAAGAATAACCGTGTTATCCCTGTGTTCAATAAAAGAGCCGTCAATGTCAGCAAGCTTTACTATTCCGATTTGTTCAATCACATATTTCTGCTGACCTAAAACAGTTTCGATAAGAAAGCTTGTACCCACGCTGAGGCAATCGTCCTTCTCACTTCCGAAATGAGGCTTTGAATAAGCCGTGAGTATTGCTGTGGTGTGTTCTCCGACCGGAATGTCACAGCTTGAATTAAGTACCACTCCGTCACGCATATTTGCCTTTGAGGGATTAAGGAAGATTGGAAGTATGTATCTGTGGGCTTTTGTTTTAACGATTTTTCCTCTGCGGTTTACAATTTTTGTGAGAAGAAAAATATTGAGCAAGCCCATTGTTGTAATTTTTGTATTATTATTTTCAAAATTTGATTTTGATAAAACTATTTGAGAAATGCCGTTCTCAGATAGTTTTTGTCTATGCTCAGATACAAGCTCCTCAAATTCTTCTGTTTTATTTTCATCACTGGCTATATTGTTCAGCACTGAAGTTTCAAAATTCTGTCTGACCTTACCGCTTGCTTTTAACGCAAACGGCTTAACAGCAATGCACACTCCCAGAAAAGCAACGATAAAAATTATAACTATCTGCATTGTTTCTCCTCAGCTCTCAATACGATAAATTCTCATATTCATAAAGAACATCTCTAAGGCTTACTCGCTTAGTTGTGATATTTGCAAAGGAATCCCAATAATCGGCAACCTCAAAACGGTTTGCTGTGGCTATAAGCTGTCTTAGTGTTCCGTATTCGTCCGTGTAGTCGCAGTAAATAGCATAAACTTCAAGGTTATCTCCGTACTGCTCAATAAGATTTCTGATATTTTCAAGCTCTCTTTCGTAGGCTGAGTCATTAAGCCTGATTGTGTATATTTTCTTTCCCTGTTCGTTGACTAAATCTGTCATATTGTTTTCCTTCCTCTCTTTTGCGTTATTATTATTTTTTATTTCAATGCTCATAATCTGCCGTCTGATGAGAAAATCGCTGTATTTCCACTCGAAACAAACAGATGTACTTTGATTTATTTCGCTGTGTATTTTGCTCAGTACATTTTGGTTCAGCTTTGTGTAATTGCCTATGTATAAATTCTCACAGTTTAATACCTTCTTCAGCTCCTCTATGGGAATTTGAAATTTTGTTTCGCCGTCCTTCAGCTTGAATTTCAAAAACGGGTACAGCCTTGCACTGTATTTGTTTTTGAGTACAAGCGTATCATTGAGCGGATATGTTATTGAGTCTGCTTCTCTGTTGTAGCCGAAAAAAAGCTTTTCTGCTTCACGACTGCATTTCATCACAATTACTTCTCGCCCTGTTCTGTTGTCAAAGGCTGAATCAAAGCACGAGAACATACCGGAATTATCATAAAGCTTCAGTGACGATATTTCTTCACAGATAGTTTTCAGTGATTGCTCGTTATAACTATTTGTGATATTCATAAGCTTTTTTAAACTGTTCTTGCGTATAACAATCTCGCTTGTAGTCAAATTGTCTGAGTCAATCAGGCTCAGGTACAAGTCAAGGAGCTTGTACGAATTTATACTAAGAGGCTTTTTGATACTTTCAATCAGCAGTCTTGACTTTCGGACCGTATTTGTTCTGTTTATTTTTGAGCTGTCAACAACCGATGAAACGACTTCGTTACCGTTGATTATCATTTTCTCACCTCAAATACTGTCTATGTAATCAAGAGCTGAAAGGTCGTTTATGTTATAGCTTGAATTTTCCTTCTGCTTTTCAGCCTTCTTGCAATTTTCAAGAGGCATTAAATTTTCATCGGCATTGAAAAGCATAGTTTTCAGATAGCTCTTGATATTCTTGATCTGAGTTGTCTTTCTCACTTCGTCAAGCGTATCAAGTACACAGGCAATATGCTCTTTTTTCAAAGTTTTGAATTTTTCTGCCGTGTCTTTTGCAACAATGAAATTGCCGTCTATCTTCATTTTGCCTTCCGGATCTTTATCTGCCTTGCTCATTGTTTCACAAATAGTTTTTACAATCAAAGCAAGGTATTTTTCGGAATAACCGTCTTTTACCAAACCATCAAAATCTATTTGTGTTTCAACTTCCTTCTGAATTTTCAGCTTCTTTGCTTCATCATCGCTGATTGAAACCACCGGTTCTGTACTGCAACCGCTTTCCTCAAAGAAAATCGTCTTGTCAAATTTCGTAATTTCAAAGCTTACGGATTGCGTTGTGCGGTTGTATTTATACTCAAAAGCTATGTCTGTTTTCTCATTGATTTCTGCCTGAGCTTTTTTGAGAATTTTTTTGTTAAAATCCTTGAAGTTATCCTTGTATGCCTTTCCGCAGTACATCTCTTTTCTGAGTTTATCAAACGGAATTTCCCATTTTCTGCGAAAATCGCCGTTTTTGTAGAAGAATAAATTTGACCTGAGATAAATATACAACCTAATGCTTAATTCACTTTTCAGACTTACTGTTACTTTGAGCTGATACTTGATTGAATTGATTGCTCCGTTATCAAAAAATAAATTTTTAGCGTCCTGATTATATTTTGCAACAATTACGCTCTGACCTGTATCTTCATCTATTATCGTTCCAAAGTAGGAAAACATATGGATTGGCAGTTCACTGTTTTTGTCTGGATTAACTCCGACAGAAACTTTTAAGTCAAATAATTCATTACACCATTTTTGTAAATACTCATTTCTTAATCTCTCAACTCCTAAGATATTTTCAAAGTCTTTTTTCCGAATTACCAAAGCACCGTTTTCCGATTTACTTGTTTCAAGCGTACTCAGGTAAAGGTCAAGGAGCTTGTATGAGTTGACACTTAACGGTTCTTTGATTGAAGCAAGCATTAGATTTGACTTATTGACATAATTGAAAATTGAAAGTTTGCTACTGTCTGTTATCGGAGTGGTAATTTCCATATCTTGATTATCTTGATTGTTTACTTTGATTATTCCTTTCACAATGAGGTCCTCGCTTTCGATGATTTTTATTTGTTACAAATTTGCAATCAGTTTGCTTGCAAGAAAAAGAACCAAAAAGAAGATAGACTGATAGATAGACTGATAGATAGACTGACTCTATCTGTCTATCAGTCATAAAACTATATATTAAATAATATATATAGTAGAGATATATATGGGATTTTCGGCACATAGTTCGTTGCCGTTTTCGCCAGTGTTTAACTGGGGTTTTGAAAAAAACGCTGTTTTGATTTTTTTGAATTTAGGTGGATATTTCTTCCCCCGAGGGTGGATAATTGTTCCCCTGAGGGTGGATATTTCTTCCCCCGAGGGTGGATATTTCTTCCCCTGAGGGTGGATATTTCTTCCCCCGAGGGTGGACAATCCTTCCCCCGAAGGTGGATATTTTGTACACCGAAAAGGGTTTTGGCAACAATTTAAGCAGATTTTTCTTCTGTTTTTAGATAAATGTTGCTTTATAGTTTGTAATTATTGCTTGTTTTAAGATGGATTTTGCTTCACCTTTAGGTGGATAAGTTGTACACCGAGGGTGGATAATCCTTCCCCGAGGGTGGATATTTCTTCCCCCGAGGGTGGACAATCCTTCCCCCGAAGGTGGATATTTTGTACACCGAAAAGGGTTTTGGCAACAATTTAAGCAGATTTTTCTTCTGCTTTTAGATAAATATTGCTTTATAGTTTGTAATTATTGCTTGTTTTAAGGTGGATTTTGCTTCGCCTTTAGGTGGATAAGTTGTACACCGAGGGTGGATATTTCTTCCCCTCAGGGTGGATAATCTTTCCCCTGAAAGTGGATTGTCCCTACACCGAAGGGTGGATTTTGCTTCGCTCCGGTGTAGGTCAAATCTACCCTTACAAGAGAAAAAAGCATAACAACAAGGACAACAAAATATTTCTTCATTACATAAACAGTGCGTTTATTTGCTCATATTTGACTTGTAAGCGATTTTATTTAAATGATATAAAGAATACATCTAAGCACATAAAACCGAATACAGGTCAAATATAGCGAAAACAGAATGATAATCAGTTAAGTATTAAGATTGTATATGTAATTCATATCGACCTTTTCAGATATTCCGTCAACCCTGCCGTTCCACGAATACTGGTGAATATCAACATATGACGGAAGTTCATTGTATGAATTGTTCGGTGCGGCAAACCAGATAAGATATTTTGACGAAATTTCATCGGGGTATGCACTGTCAACAAGCATTGATTTGGCACTGTATAAGCCGCCCTCAAAGCCGTTATCCCTCATACCGTCACAGAAGGTTGAAATAATATCGGTAAGCGTTCTGCGTGGAAGAACAGCCTGTCTGTACTCCT
>JBJEOV010000078.1:0-36643 GCA_051880895.1 Ruminococcus sp.
GAGGGTAGCAAGAATTTTCCCGTCGCAGGCGTGTCTGTAGTCGGCAGGATTTTCCATTATTTTTTTAGCCTTTTTTATCAGCATATCAAGCTGTTGCTTAGTCATTGAGTCAAGGTCAATAAGATTTTTATTAGTCATAAAAACACTACCTTTTTTATTTTTCTTTATTTTATCAAAATTATACAGCCTTTTAATATCTATAAAGAAAAATAAGCTGAAAATTTACAGTTTTTGACGAAAAAAATTAATTTGCTTTGACAATTTTAATTAAATGTAATATAATTTATTAAATATGATATTATCAGAAATGAGGAGTATGTCTTATGTACGAAAACAATCGTATAAGCGATGATTTAAGAAGAATGATGAATAACGAAAGAGTTGTGTGGTCGGGCAAGCCGAAAAAAGCCTGCTTTATTCTGGAGTGTATTTTTAACCCGATGCTCCCGTTTGCACTTATCTGGCTGTTAGTTGACTCCACCTTTATTTTCACTTTTCTTTCGGGCGGTATCGGTTCACAGGGAAATATGGGACTAATGCTTATCGGCTTTTTTCTGATACACCTGATGCCCGTGTGGATATATCTCGGCGGCATTATATTCTCATTCAGAAAATACAAAAACACCGAATACGCCATAACAGACAGAGGAATTTATGTAACAAGCGGCTGCTTTGCAAAGCAGTATAACTTCAAGCCCTTTACAGACCTTTCACATGTAGATGTTCACAGAGGAATATTCGACCAGTGGCTCGGCGTGGGAGATGTTGTTTCCGCCTGCCACCACACAAGCTATAGCAGTAACTACGGCGGCGTAAGATTTTCATCCTCAAGAAACCACCATTCCTCTATCTTCAAGATTTCCGATATTCCCGACTACATTGAGGTATGCAATCTGATAAAGCAGTATCAGACGGATATTTATGCCGATACACAGTTCCCCAACGATTACAGACCGATGGGCAACCACGGCTACAGAACCGATTATTATGCCGCCTCAGGCAGAAATGGGCAGAACGGTTATTATAATAATCAGAATTATAACAATAATAACGGCTATAATAACAACGGCTTTTACGGGGAAAACAATAATGTGCATAACGGCTATGAGGTAAACGGCGGTTCGAATAATTATGACAGCTGGGATAATCCCAACTTAAAAAATGACAAGGACAGCTGGGACAGACAGTAAAATATAAAAATAAAATGAGATAAGCTGTCTGATAGATTAAACAATATTTCACTAATAAAGGGGCAAAATAATGACTGCAAAGGAAGAATTTATTGAGATTTATACAAAGTACATAACACGCACCGGAGCAGACAAGCTGCTTGAATGGCTTAACCGCACCGACTTTTTTACTGCTCCTGCAAGCACAAAGTACCACTGTGCCTGCGAGGGCGGACTTGTAATGCACTCGGTGAGCGTGTTCAATACAATGATGGAAAAGCACTATGACGAGGAAACCGACAGCATAGAGAGCTTTGCAATCTGCGGACTTCTGCACGATTTGTGCAAGGCGCAGTTCTACAAGGTGTCAACAAGAAATGTAAAGAACGAGCAGACGGGTGCGTGGGAAAAGGTGCCGTATTACGCTATTGAAGACCAGTTCCCGTACGGTCACGGCGAAAAATCGGTTTTCCTTATAGAGCGCAAAATGCACCTGAAAATTGACGAGGCTATGGCTATCCGCTGGCATATGGGCGAGTTCGGCGACAAAAACAGCAATTCAATCTCGCTTGCGTACGAGCGTTATCCGCTTGCGGTCAAGCTCCACCTTGCAGACCTTGAATCTACATATCTGCGTGAAAAGGGTACTTCAGCAGTGAATAAGTAAAGGGAAGATTATATGGACTTTATATCGGCAGAAAAAAGAATAAAAGAGCTTACAAAAACGCTTGAATATCACAATAACCGCTACTATAATCTCGATAATCCCGAAATTTCGGACTACGAGTACGATATGCTTTTGCGTGAGCTTGAAAACCTTGAAAACGAGTTCCCCGACTTAAAATCTCCGCTTTCGCCCACCAACAGGGTAGGCGGAGAGCGTGGAGAAAAGTTTTCGCCCGTAGCACACGCAGTTCCTATGGAAAGCCTGCACGACAGCTTTTCCCACGCAGAGCTTTTTGATTTTGACAGACGGGTGCGTGAGGTTGCGCCCAAGGCAAGATATGTGGTTGAACCGAAGTTTGACGGACTCTCCGTTTCCTGCGAGTACCGCAACGGCGTGTTTGTGCGTGGCTCAACAAGGGGCGACGGCGCAGTCGGCGAGGATGTGACCGACAACCTTATGACAATCCGTTCACTCCCCAAGAAAATCGAAAACGCACCCGAATTTTTAGAGGTGCGTGGCGAGGTTTATATGTCATTTGACAGCTTTAA
Source organism: Ruminococcus sp. (assembly GCA_051880895.1). Lineage (GTDB taxonomy): Bacteria > Bacillota > Clostridia > Oscillospirales > Acutalibacteraceae > Ruminococcoides. Next base: position 2,385 of record JBJEOV010000078.1, read on the forward strand.
CGAGCTTGTCAGGGAGCAGGAGGACAACGAGGAAAAGCCGTTTAAAAATCCGAGAAATGCCGCCGCAGGCTCATTAAGGCAGAAAAATTCAAAAATCACAGCAAAGCGAAGGCTTGATATTTTTGTTTTCAATATTCAGCAGATTAGGGGCGCAGAGCTTACAAGCCACCACCAAAGCCTTGATTACCTCACCGAGCTGGGATTTCCGACAGCGTTTTACAATATTTTCGATACAATGGAAGAGGCTGTTGAAGAGATTGAGCGCATCGGCAATATGCGTGGAGATTTTGACTATGCCATTGACGGCGCAGTTGTAAAGGTCGATGATTTTTCCGTAAGAGAATTATTAGGCAGTACCGCAAAATACCCCAAGTGGGCGGAGGCGTATAAGTATCCGCCCGAAGAAAAGGCGACAAAGCTGCTTGAAATTGAAATAAATGTAGGCAGAACCGGTGTGCTTACCCCTGTAGGAATTTTTGAGCCTGTTTTCCTTGCCGGCACAACGGTAAGCCGTGCAACTCTGCATAACAAGGATTTTATTGAAGAAAAGGGCATCTGCGTGGGCGATACCGTGATTATCCGCAAGGCAGGCGAGATTATCCCCGAGGTGCTTTCAGTCAGTGAACACGGCGAAAATGCAGTGCCGTTTGAATTTCCAAAGCTTTGTCCGTCCTGTCACAACCCTGTTTTTCAGGATGAAAACGAGGCGGCTGTGCGCTGTACAAACACGGACTGCCCTGCCCAGCTTATGCGGCATCTTATTCATTTTGTGGGCAGAGATGCAATGGATATTGACGGACTCGGTCCTGCCGTGCTTGAACAGCTTGTAGGCGAGGGGCTTGTAAATTCCCCTGCCGACCTCTACAGGCTGACGGCTGAGAATATATCCGCTCTTGACCGCAAGGCTGAAAAATCGGCACAGAACCTCATAAATTCAATCGAAAAGTCAAAGCACAACGAGCTTTACCGCCTTGTTTTTGCGCTCGGAATAAGAAATATAGGACTAAAAGCCGCAAAGCTATTGTGTGAGAACTTTGTCGGCATAGATGAACTGATGAATGCAGGCGTTGAGGATATTTCTGCAATCGAGGGCTTTGGCTCGATAATGGCGGAGAGCGTTGTAAATTATTTTTCAGCCGAAAGCACAAAAAATCTGATTGCGGAGCTTAAAGAACTCGGACTTGAGATGAAACCCTCCGAACAGAAAAAGAAGGGCGGACTTTTTGAGGGCAAAACCTTTGTCCTCACAGGCACACTGCCGACAATGAAAAGGAGCGAGGCGGGCAAGCTGATTGAACAGAACGGCGGAAAAACAAGCTCGTCCGTTTCAAAAAAGACCGACTATGTGCTTGCAGGCGAGGACGCAGGCAGCAAGCTCACAAAGGCACAGCAGCTCGGCATCACAATCATTTCCGAGCAGGATTTGCTGAATATGCTTGCAGAAAGCTGATTTATTTTTCGATTCAGACAAAGATATATAAAAAGAACTCTCTGATACTTTTGTGTCAGGGAGATTTTTTGTTTTACCTGTTATTTTTCCAAGCCTGTCTGCATAGATATTAACAAAGCCAAGGAAAGGACGATAAAAATGATAGGTCTGAATAATGAAGGCAGGTTTGTGCTTGCCATACGCTCACTGAGTCAGAATATTTACAAGAGGGTGTTGCCGCTTCTGCCCAAATTCTGTGACACCGCACAGGAAATACGGCTGCGTGTAAACCGCCCCGTAGCCATTGTCTGCCCCGATACTACATATTTTCTCACTGAGCAGGGCGGACTTACCAACACAATAATTGACGGCGCAATGCTCACCGTCAGCCGTGGCGACCTCACCGACACATTTCACAATATCTGCAATTATTCGGTGTATTCAAAGCAGGGCGAGATAGTGAACGGCTTTGTTTCTATGCACGGCGGTCATAGGGCGGGAATTTGCGGTACAGCCGTCTGCGAGGGTGGCAGGGTTGTGAATATCCGTGATATTTCGTCAATCAATATCCGAATTGCAAGGGAGCATAAGGATTGCTCACGCTCGGTAATTGACAGGCTCAACCCCGATTTTAACGGCATACTGATTTGCGGTGCGCCCTGTACGGGCAAAACCACCCTCCTGCGTGATATGGCAAGGATATTATCCACAGAGTACGGCAAGCGGATTTCGCTGATTGACGAGAGGGGAGAGCTTGCAGGCACTTCCTCGGGTATTCTGCAAAACGACATCGGCTTGTGCGATGTGTTCGATTTGTACGACAAGCCGAGCGGAATAATTCAGGCTATACGCAGTATGTCGCCCGATATTATTGTGTGTGACGAGCTGGGCACTCAGAGGGATATTGATGCGGTGGAATACTCGGTAAATTCGGGTGTTTCCTTTATTTCCACCCTGCACTGCTCAGGAACTCAGGAGCTTAAGAAAAAGGCAAATATCCGCCGTCTTATTGAAATCGGCGGCTTTAAAACCCTTGTATTTCTCGACAGCCGCTCCTCTGTCGGCAGGGTAAGCAGGATTATGAAGGTCGGTGATGTTTTTGCCGATTAAAATTCTCGGCTGCGTTCTGCTCGTTGCGGCAACTACCTTTGCAGGCTTTAAAAAATCTCAGCGGCTCTACAAGCGCAGAAATTTTCTGAATGATTTTTTAGTATTCCTTGACGCCCTTGCCACAAATATCCGTTACAGCACAGAAGAGCTTTCCGTTATCCTTTCAAAAAGCGATGACAGCTTTGGAAAGGCTGTTTATAATTCCTATAAAGAAACAAACGGTTGCTTTTATGAAAGGTGGAAAAAAGCCGTTGCAGATATTTCAGACGGATACTCACTCAAGCACGAGGATAAACAGCTTTTATGCTCCTTCGGCGAAAAGCTCGGAATAACCGATGTAGAGGGACAGCTAAAGCATATTGAGCTTTACAGGGGACTTGCCGAGGCTCACCTTGAGGACAGCAGAAAGGATATAGCCGAAAAATCAAGGCTTTACAGGATAATGGGCTTTTTTGCAGGTACGGCGGCAGCCCTTGTCATAATCTGAAAGGATAGCTATGGATGTTGAACTGATTTTCAAAATAGCCGCAATCGGCATAATTGTAGCTGTGCTGTGTCAGGTGCTGATACGCAGCGGCAGAGAAGAGCAGGCAATGCTGACAACCCTTGCAGGACTTATCGTAGTGCTTACGCTTATCGTCACTCAGATAAGCACCCTGTTCAATACAATAAAGCAGCTGTTCGGCTTTTAGGGCGGCAATATGAATATTATAACTATTTGCGCTGTGGCGATAGTGTCGGCTGTAACTGCGGTTGCAATCAAAAAATACAACGGCGAAACCGCACTAATGCTCTCAATCGCCTGCGGTGTAATTCTCCTGATGTCCGTAATCTCGTTTGCAGGCACAATTTTGCAGACGGTAAACACGATTGCCGCAGCGTCTGATATGGATGTTGAGTATATAAAAATACTGCTCAAGGTAATCGGAATCTGCATTGTAACAGAGCTTGCCGTCAGCGTATGCAAGGAAAGCGGACAGCAGACGATAGCGGCAAATGTTATGCTTGCAGGAAAAATTCTTATTATGGTGACATCACTTCCGCTTTACAGTGAAATCCTCAATACCGTGGTGTCGCTTGTAAATAACTCCTGAAGGAGTGTTGATGTTGAAAAAATTAACGGCAGTCCTTGCTGTGCTTTTGGTGGTTTGCCTGTCGCAAATCTCAGCGTTTGCACTTGATACCGAAAATACGGCTGAAAGCACCAAGGATATTAACAGCATTTATGACACCTCTGCCTTATACAACAGTCTTTCCGATGAGGTAAGGCAGAGTCTTGAAAATATAGGGATAAACGGCGCAGACAGCAATCAGCTTTCCGAAATCTCCTTTGGCGATGTAATCAACGAAATCGTCAGGCTTGCAGGAGAGAACAGCTCCGCACCGCTCAGGGCGGTAATCTCTTTAACGGCATTACTGCTTATCTGCTCGCTTTTATCCTCCTACAAAAACTCGCTTTCGGGTGAAATTTCCTCCTCACTCGGCATAGCAGCCGTGCTGTGTGCTACCTGCACGGCTGCACTTCCTGCAATAGAGGTAATCTCTGATATGTCAGCCGTAATAAAAACAGCCTCTGACTTTATGCTTGCCTTTGTGCCTGTAATGGTGATGATAATGTCGAGCACAGGTCACGCTGTAAGCGGTGCGTCCTATTACGCAATGATGATTGGCGCAGGCGAGGGAGTGGGACAGCTTTCCTCAAAGGTGATAGTGCCTTTTCTGAATATGTTTTTAGGCGTTTCGGTAACGGCAGGCGTTTGCCCCGAGTCGAAATTATCGGGAATTACTGCTGTTATTTCAAAGGCGGTCAAATGGATACTCGGCTTTGCTATGACGGTGTTTACCGCCGTGCTGTCATTTAAACAGCTCATAACAACCTCTGTTGACGATGTATCAACAAGGGCTGTGCGCTTTACCCTTAATTCCTTTATCCCGATAGTCGGCTCTGCTCTTTCAGACGCATACAAAACAGTGCAGGGCAGTGTCAATCTGCTCAAATCGGGACTCGGAATTTTTGTTATTGTGTCTGTAGCCTTTGTATTTCTGCCCATAATTCTAAAAAGCCTTTTGTGGATATTTACCCTCTCGGCAGGAAAGCTCCTTGCCGATGTACTCGGCATAACTCAGGTCAGGGATTTGCTCGAGGGCGTAGGTACGGTGATGTCAACCCTGCTTGCAATCGTGCTGTGCATTATGTCGGTGTATATAATATCAACGGCGCTGGTGCTGCTTATGGGAGGTGGGGGAGTATGAGCGGTATGGCATCTGCGGTAATAACGGTATGCGCAGGCGCACTTATTTGCAGCTTGCTCTCTGCCTTTGTACCCGAGGGGGCAACCAAAAAGACCGTCGCCCTTGTTATCGGCGCATTTATGGTGTGCTGTCTTATTTCCCCGATTACCTCGGCAATCTCCTCAATAGATTTTGATACCGAAATCATTTCCGACAGCGACACGGATATTTCAACCTCAGACGAGGCGTACGCAAATATAGTAATTAAACAGGCGGAGCAAAATCTTGAGCAAAGCCTTACCGATATTCTTTTGCAGAATAATATAAAAATTTCCGACTGCAAAATCGTTCTTGCAAAGTCGCAGTCAGACAGCATAATAATCGGTGACATCAGCATATATATAAGCAGTGAGTACAAAAATCAGAGTGATAAAATCGGCACGCTCACCTACAAAAGCTTTGGAGCGTATCCGAGAATAACTTTTATTTAAGGGTGCAAGGCTATGGACGAAAAAACCGCAGGAATTAAAAAGCTGTTTGAAAGCGACAGGGCAAGAACGGTAATAATAATAATCGGTGTGATTGGAATTGCTCTTATATTCATATCGTCGCTCACAGGCTTTAATACAGAAAAGAAGGGCGGCGAGGAGGGCTTTTCGGTCACCACCTACAGCACTGAGATTGAAAGCGATTTGCAGAAAATCCTTTCAAGCATCAGCGGCTGCGGAGAAACAAGGGTGCTGCTCACAATGGAAAACTCGGTAGAGTATGTCTATCTTGACGACAGCACCACCAAGACCAAGGAAATACAGCCCGTTATCCGTGGAGTGCTTGTAGTGTGCGAGGGGGGAGATGACCCCGTTGTTACGCAGACGGTTACTCAGGCGGTAACGAGGGCATTGGATATTTCTTCTGCAAAGGTATGTGTCACAAAACTAAACGAACGAAGGTAGAGGTATTATGAAAATTCAGAAAAAGCATATTGTAATGACGGCACTTGTACTTGCGCTTGCAACGGCGGTGTACATAAATTATCAGATTTCACAGGCTCGCACAGCCTCCCCCGTAAAGGAGCTTGGAGCGGCGTCTTATGTGAACGCCACGGTCGGTAAGACCGCAACCTCTGACGAGGCGGCAAAAACGCTTTCAAAAAGCCAGCAGGATTTCTTTGCCGCCGAGCGCACCAAAAGGCAGAACACTCAGGATAAGGTGATTGATGATGCAGAGGAAATACTCGACTCGGACTCAGGCTCGGATTCCGAGATAACCGAGGCGCAGGAAAATGTGGAGCGTATAATCAGCTTTTTTACAACTCAGGACACCATAGAAACCATAATCAAGGCAAAGGGCTTTTCCGACTGCCTTTGCTGTATAACTGACCTCGGGGTAACGATAATAGTTCCCGAAAACGAGCTGAACGAAAATTCCGTTCTCTCCATATATGACGCCGTCACCACCCACTATGATGTCGCAAGCGACGCAATATCCGTAGTCGGCGCATAAAAATTTAAAAAATTCAGCAATAACTAAACGCACAAATTCCGAAATAATTTGTGCGTTTAATAATGCATTTCTCATATTCCGAGCCGAAAAACTCTGCTTGGTCAGAAATATTTTATTTGGATTTTTCTCAATTCCTCGTACATTCCTCACTGCAATCCGGTGGTTCTTCCTTTTTTTCAAGGTTCATAACCGCTGAAAGTCCTGCCGATACCGAAGAAACCAGAAGTCCGCAGACTGCGCTTTTCCACATCTCCTTATCCGCAAAATCCGTGCCTGTTAAAAACAAAGCAAGATTTGCAAAGATGTATCCCAATGCAGTCTGCAAAAATGTTCGCAATGCACGCTTAAGGCAGTTTTTTGTAAAACACATCTTCATAGTACATACTATTCAGATGCAGTAAAAATGTACCGAATTTATTTTTCGGCAACCTCGGGCAAGCCTGCTACGCTTGTGAGCATTGATAAAACTCCTGCAAGTATGCTTGCCGACGCAACCGCAAGCCAGTTTACATCACTCATAACTGCCGAAACGCCGATAACCGAAACAGCGGTCTGTGCAACTGTCTTTACGGCACGAATACCTGCCGCCTTTGCCCATTTCTTGAAATTGTCTTTCATCTACACACCTCCCTTATCTGAATATATATGCTCCAGGTCTGCAATTCTATGATTTGCAACCTTGATTTCTTCGTCTGCAACCGCCGAAACACGCTCAAGCCTGAACATTCTTTCCTGTAGATTATTGTATCTGTCCTGCTTTTTTTCAAGCTGGTCTAACCGATATACAATCAAGGATTTCGTCTTTTCGTTCTCGCTTTCCAGCCGTCTGCGGTTTGACGCATTGATTAGCAGCTGGCAGATGATACTTCCGACCGCCACAATCAACGCAGTAATTATATCTGTATTCATATTAACCCCCTTTACAATGCATAATTAACGGCTGAAAACTGCACAAATTAGGCTAATTTTTCAAAAAATAATTTCCGACAAAAAAATGCACCCTGCAACGCAAGGTGCAAAATTGTAATTTTTAGTTAATTAAAGAATATCAATATGCTCGCCGTTCAAAGCCTTGTTCATACTTCTTACGGCGCAGAATTTGCCGCACATTGAGCAGGTATCGTCGTGCTCAGGCTTGCGGTCGTCACGGATTTTCTTTGCAGTTTCGGGGTCAATGGCGCATTCCCACTGAGCCTCCCAGTCAAGCTTTCTTCTTGCGTCTGCCATTTTGTCGTCAATTTCTCTTGCGCCACGCACACCCTTTGCGATGTCGGCGGCGTGTGCGGCAATTTTTGATGCAATAATTCCCTGCTTAACATCCTCAACATTCGGCAGTGCAAGATGCTCGGCAGGCGTTACATAGCAGAGAAAGGCTGCACCCGATGCCGCCGCAATAGCTCCGCCGATTGCCGAGGTGATGTGGTCGTAGCCGGGGGCAATATCGGTAACCAACGGTCCGAGTACATAGAACGGTGCGCCGCAGCAGATTGTCTGCTGAATTTTCATATTCGCCGCAATCTGATCCATAGGCATATGACCGGGGCCCTCAACCATTACCTGAACATCCTTTGCCCACGCTCTTTTGGTAAGCTCGCCAAGGCGCACAAGCTCCTCTATCTGACATACATCCGATGCGTCTGCAAGACAGCCGGGACGGCAGGCGTCGCCGAGTGAAATTGTTACATCATACTCCCTGCAAATATCGAGAATTTCATCAAAGTATTCGTAGAACGGGTTTTCGTTGCCTGTCATACACATCCACGCAAACACAAGCGAGCCGCCACGGGAAACTATGTTCATCTTCCTCTTGTGCTTTTTAATCTGCTCAATGGTCTTTCTTGTGATGCCGCAGTGCAGGGTAACAAAGTCAACGCCGTCCTGAGCGTGAAGTCTTACAACATCAATGAAATCTTGCGCCGTAAGGGTGTCGAGGTCACGCTGATAGTGAATTACCGAGTCATAAACGGGCACAGTGCCAATCATTGCAGGGCATTCGCTTGTGAGCTTGCGCCTGAACGGAATTGTGTTGCCGTGCGAGGACAAGTCCATAATTGCGTGTGCTCCCATATCAACCGCCTGCATTACCTTCTGCATTTCAATATCGTAGTCCTTGCAGTCCCTTGAAACGCCGAGGTTTACATTGATTTTTGTTTTAAGCATTGAGCCGACTCCCTCGGGGTCAATGCATTTGTGATTTTTATTTGCGCAGATTGCAACCTTGCCCTGCGCCACGAGGGGCATAAGCTCCTCTGTTGTCATTCTTTCCTTTTTTGCTACAATTTCAAGTTCCTTTGTTACAATTCCCTTTCTTGCAGCCTCCATCTGTGTTGAGTATTCTCTCATATTTCATCTGCCTTTCAGTTTTCGTTTAAAGAATAATTGTGCATAAGCGGGCCTCTGCCCTTGCCGAGGTCAAGTCTTTTGCTGATAGCCGTTGTCACATAGGCTTTTGCCTGTTCAACAGCCTTTGGAATATCATAGCCAAGCGCAATATTGCTTGCTATTGCGCTCGACAGAGTACAGCCTGTGCCGTGTGTATTGGGATTGTCAATTTTTGCTGAGGGAAAGCTGTAGAATTTACCGTCAGAATACAGCAAATCATCTGAGCAATCCTGCAAATGTCCTCCCTTGCAGAGTACAGAGCAGCCGTATTTTTCCGCAATAATTTTGGCGGCTTTTTTCATATCGTCAACCGTTTTTATATTAACAGAGCTTAGTATTTCCGCCTCGGGAACATTCGGCGTGACAAGGGAAGAAATCGGAAGTAAGTATTTTTTCAGATTTTCAAGTCCCTCATCGCTGATAAGTCGGCTGCCGCTTGTAGATACCATAACCGGGTCTGTCACAATGTTTTTTGCATTGTAAAGGCTGAGCCTGTCGGCAATCACCTTAGCCGAATTATTGCCGTAAACCATACCGATTTTCACCGCATCGGGAAAAATATCGGTAAAAACGCTGTCAAGCTGTGCTGAAATAAAATCATCGCTCGTCTGCTCAATCCCGAAAACACCCGTTGTGTTCTGCGCTGTAAGGGCGGTGATAACGCTCATTGCATAGCAGCCGTGCATTGTGATTGTCTTTATATCCGCCTGTATTCCTGCGCCGCCCGAGCAGTCGCTGCCTGCTATTGTCAATACCTTTTTCAAGCCGTACCTCCGAATATCACGCTGTCTGCAAGCTTTCTTAGTTCTTTTGCGGAATTATAAATATTGTCAGCACCGAAAAGTGAGCTTACAACAGCAACTCCGCTTATTTTACAGCCGTTAAGCTGAGAAATATTTTTTTCATTCACACCGCCGATTGCTACAACGGGGATTGTAACAGAGCCTGCAATTTCCAAAAGCCTGTGCGTGCCGATAAATTCAGCGTCTGCCTTTGTCTGAGTGCCGAACACTGCGCCGCAGCCGATGTAATCTGCTCCGCTCTGCTCTGCCTTTTTTGCAAGCTCAACAGTGCGAGCCGAACCGCCGATTATCTTATCCTCGCCGAGTATCTCCCTCGCCCTCGCAATTTCCATATCGCTCTGACCGAGGTGAACGCCGTCTGCGCCTGTTTTCAGCACTGCGTCAATGTTATCATTGATTATGAGGGGAGAGTTGTATTTTTGGCATATTTTAAGCAGGCTGTCTGCCTCTCTGCAAAGAGTATCGAAATCCGCAGTCTTATCCCTTAGCTGAACAATCGTTGCTCCGCCCGATAATGCTTGCTCAACCGAGTATTCAAGACCTCTGCCGCCTATACATTTTCTGTCGGTAATTGCGTAGAGGGTAAGCATTTTTTTGTCAAATTTCAAGCCGTATCACCTCAGTTTCATCCGTATTCTGTCAACCTCACCGGCTGTGCTTTCGCTCTGCATTAAAAGCGACATAACGCACACGCCGGCAAAGCTTTTGCTTTTTACCGCTTTCAGTTTTTCAGCCGTATCAGGGTTTATTCCGCCGATTGCGTAAACGGGAATGCTCACGCTGTCGCACACCCTCTGCAAGAAATCAGTACCCCTGCCCTCAAGTCCTTTTTTGCAGTCGGTTGCAAAAATATGCCCTGCCGTGATGTAATCCGCATCGTTTTTCTCGGCAAAAACTGCGTCCTCAACGCTGTGTACCGATGTGCCGATTACATCAAATTTATCTCTGTTCTTTAATTCTTTAAAAGCATTAAACGGCAGGTGTATTTTACCTATGCCGAGCCTGAGAGCCGTATCGGGAAAGCTGTGTATAATCAGCTTGCTTTTATCGCAAACCGACAGGACATTTTGAGCAAGTGCAAAGTATTCCTCTTCCGATAAATATTTCTCTCTGAGAATTATATATTCAACCTTCGAGTCCGAAATCTTCCGTATTCTCTGCAAAAAATCGCCCTTGCAAAGCTTTTTTGCGGTTACGCACACTACCTTACACATAGATATAATCGCTCATAACAGGCTGTAAGCCCTTGTCGGTGAGAGCCTTGAAAACCTCGTCAACATTTCTGCCGTCTGAAATTTCAAACTGCTCGTCGCCCTTTTTCTCGTTTTCGCCGTTGTGACCGCCTATGCCTACATCAACGCCTGCGGAAATTTTCGTAGCCGCAATATCAACCACATTGTCACGGAAACGCTGACATTCTCTTGTGGAAATAGTGATGCTCGCAAACGGCATAAAGAGCCTGTACGCACAAATCACCTGCAAAAGCTGCGGCTCGTGCACATCCTTCGGGTTGATTTTATCGTTGTTGATTATCGGTCTTAATCTCGGGCAGGAAAAAGCAATTTCAGCGTGTGGGTACTTTCTCTGAATCAGATAAGCGTGTATTCCCGTTGCGAAAGCGTCCTTGCGAAAGTCGCTCAGTCCTAAAAGTGCGGCAAAGCCTACGCCACGCATACCGCCCATCAAGGCTCTTTCCTGAGTGTTAATTCTGTATGGGAATATTCTTTTATGCCCTGCAAGGTGCAGGGTTTCGTACTTATCGGAATTGTAGGTTTCCTGAAAAACGGTTACATAGTCTGCTCCGCACTCGTGAATGTAGCGGTACTCGTCACTGTTCATCGGGTACACCTCAAGACCGACCACCTTGAAATATTTTCTCGCAATTTTACAAGCCTCGCCGATGTATTCTACATCAGACATCTTCTTGCTTTCGCCCGTGAGAATGAGAACCTCCTGCAAGCCTGTCTTTGCAATAGCCTGCATTTCACGCTCAATTTCCTCAGCGTTCAGCTTTGCACGGTGGATTTTATTGTGACAGTTAAAGCCGCAGTAAACGCAGTAATTCTCGCAGTAATTCGATATATAAAGCGGAGTGAACATATTTACCGAGTTGCCGAAATGCTTTTTTGTTTCAATTCTCGCCGCCTCGGCAAGCTCCTCAAGCAGCGGCAGGGCAGACGGCGAAAGCAGAGCCTTGAAGTCCTCAACGGTTTTTTCATCGTGCTCAAGCGCTCTTCTCACATCATCCTCTGTGTATGCAGACGGCTTGTAGCTGTTCATTTCTGCAATTACCCTGTCGGGAATGTCCGAGTCTATCTGCTCCATATCGGGCAGATATTTCATATGGTCAATTCTTTCCTCCATCTGTAACACCTCAGCTTTCAAGAAAACCGGTAAGAGGTGACGAGGCTGACGCACCGTTTTCAATCACCCTGCCGAGTCCCGAAAGATAAGCCTGTCTGCCTGCCTCAATCGCCTTTTTAAAGGCATTTGCCATCATCGGAATGTCGCCTGCGGTTGCGATTGCGGTGTTGCTCATTACAGCCGCCGCACCCATTTCCATAGCCTCGCAAGCCTGCGACGGTCTGCCTATGCCTGCGTCAACAATTACCGGCAAATCTATTTCGTTGATAATTATTTTTATAAATTCCTTTGTTGCAATGCCCTTGTTTGAGCCAATCGGCGAGCCGAGGGGCATAATCGCCGCCGCACCTGCATCTCTCAGACCTCTTGCAACATTGAGGTCGGGGTACATATACGGCAGTACAACAAAGCCCTCTTTGGCAAGGATTTCGGTTGCTTTTATTGTTTCGTAATTGTCGGGCAAAAGGTACTTTGAGTCCCTGATTACCTCGATTTTTATAAAGTCGCCGCAGCCTGCCTCTCTGGCAAGTCTTGCAATTCTGACTGCCTCGTCAGCGTTTCTTGCGCCCGAGGTATTCGGCAAAAGTGTAACATTGTCGGGAATGTAGTCAAGAATATTTGCCACCTTGCCCGTAACCGCCCGTCTTAACGCAAGGGTGATTATCTCTGCGCCGGCGTTCTCAACAGCCGCCTTGATTAAGTCAAGCGAATACTTGCCCGAGCCTAAAATAAAGCGTGAATTAAACTCGTGTCCGCCTAAAATAAGCTTATCGTTTTCCATTTTCATTATCTCCTTTAATATTTAACAGCCGCCGCCTACAAAGTTCACGATTTCAACCACATCGCCGTCCTTCAGAATTGTGGCTGAATACTCGGACTTGGGCAGAATTTCCTCATTAAGCTCAACCGCAATCCTCTGCGGCTGAATTGAATTTTCTTCAAGATACTGCATAAGCGGCAGCTCAGCTTTGTCAATGTCAACTCCGTTAATTCTTATCATACGCTCACCTCCGTTTTCAGATAATAAAAAAACAGGTGCGCCAAGTCTGACGCACTCTGTATGCTGAAAAGTATTTGCAGGGCAAATATTGCGCCCTTAGCTACAAAGTCCCTCCGTTGGCATTATCCAAATCAGGTTTACGGTCGAAATGTCAAATCATTTCCTCTCAGCCGTTCGGCTCCCGTTTTGTATTGTCTTTAACCTATTATATTACTTTTGAATTTAAATGTCAAAACAATTTTTTGATTATTTTTTTCCAAAGCCGCAATTATCAGCTTTGAAAGTTCAAAAAATGAATACAATTTTACAAAAAATCAATAATAATACTGTCAGCCGCAGGAAAGCTTGCCCTGCGGTTATTGTATTATGTGAAATTCTGTATTATAATATAAAGGAAATTCGGTATGGAAATACTCTCATCTACGCTTAATCATATTGCGGTGCTGTTCTCATTTATACTCATCGGCTTTATTCTCAAAAAGAAAAAAGTCCTGCACGAAAACAGCGCACAAACCCTTTCAAGACTTGAAAACACAATTTTTATGCCTGCGGTTGTAATCAACACCTTCTGGAATAACTGCACGGTAGAAAATATAAGCCGCAAATGGATTTTTCTGGTGTACAGCACAGCACTTCTGCTGACTGCAATTCTACTCGGCTTTGTGATTTCAAGGCTTCTTACAAAGGACAAATATCTGCAAAGGGTGTACCGCTATTCGCTGTCGGTGTCAAATTTCGGCTTTGTCGGCACTGCGCTTGTGCAGGGCATTTACGGAGCGGAAAGCATAGAGCTTTTTGATTACCTGATATTTACCCTGCCGCTGAATATGTTTACCTATTCTCTCGGAATAGCGTGGCTTGTGCCGTCGCAGAAAAGCAGATTTTCGCTGAAATCTTTTGTAAATCCAATATTCGTGTCGCTGTTCATCGGCGCAGTTCTCGGACTTTTTCAGATACCGAGAATACGGCTTGCAAGCACGATAATTTCCGACTCAGCCGCCTGTATGGCGCCGCTTGCAATGCTGCTGACAGGCTTTGTGATTGCAGGCTACGAAATAAAAAGCCTGCTCAGGGTACGGCAGACCTATATAGTCGCCGTGTTAAGGCTGATTGTGTTTCCTATGCTTTTTGTGCTTGCGCTGAGATTTCTGAATGCGGAGGACGAAATCGTCTTTGCCGCCCTCTGCGCAAACGCAATGCCCCTCGGACTCAACACGGTAATAATTCCGTCAGCCTACGGTGAAAATCCGCAGACGGGCGCAAGCCTTGCGCTTGTGTCGCAGGCAATGGCGGCTGTCACCATACCGATAATGTTTTTAATATTTTTTTAGGAGATTATTATGAAAATTTATCTTGCCTCACCGTTCTTCAATGAAACCGAGCTTGCAAACATAAGCCGTGCAGTCGAAATTCTGAAAGCAAAGGGACTCGAAGTATTTGTGCCGATGGAGCACGATGTTGAAAATAAAGAAACGCTTACAAACGCTCAGTGGGCAGAGGAGATATTTAAAATCGACAAAAACGGAATAGACGCAAGCGACGCCGTAGTTCTGCTCTACGGCGGAATGTACTCCGACAGCGGCACAGCGTGGGAATGCGGCTACGCCTGGGCAGCAGGCAAAAAAGTGATAGTATGTTGCTATAATACCGAACAGCCAAACCTGATGATAGTAAACGGCTGCCACGCATTTCTCGACTCAATAACCGCCCTCGCCGATTACGATTTCACCACAATGCCCAAGCTGCGCAACGCAGGCGAGCAGAGGTAGGGGAAGGCTTAAACGCCGAGAGTATTTCGAGAAAATCTGTTGCAAAATAATACAGTAATGAATATTGATGACAGGGAAAAAGGAAGAAAAGGCATAGAGGAAATGCTTGAAAGAATGTCAAATATAAAAAAGAATCCGACGATAAATTCCCGTTTAATAAAACCAAAAAAAAGAAACTGCGTAAAATTTAACCGCTCCGTAACAAGAGCGGTATTTTTATACTCTTTTTGTGATGTGACAATATAAAAGTAAAAGTAATCGTAACCTTCAATGACAAGCAGAACGGCAATATTAACCGCCCTGTTAATGAAGTCTTTGAATGTGTTAAGGCGAGTAACAAATAGTCTGTGTAATATTGATTGCATATCATAATGATAGAGTAATGAAAAATGCTTGATAATGTATCATTTATGTGATATAATACATATACAGTATAAGGAGTTGATTTATTATGGCTACTACAAATCTGAATGTCAGAGTTGATGAAAATTTAAAAAAAACCGCTGACGCTTTGCTTAACGAACTCGGTTTGAATATGTCAACGGCTATCAACATTTATTTAAAACAGATAGTAAGAGAAAACGGCATACCCTTTGAAATCCGCCTTGATAAGCCTAATGCAGAAACCCTACAGGCAATGCGTGATGTCAGCGAAGGCAAGAACCTACACGGTCCTTTTAATTCGGTCAAGGAGCTTATGGAGGAATTGAATGCTGACGATTAAGTATCATTCTTTATTTAAGAAGGACTTTAAAAGGATAAAAAAGCGTGGATATGATATTGCAAAAATGGAAAAGGTTATCAGTCTTCTTGTGAATGAAACGCCTTTACCGGAAATATACAAAGACCACGATTTAAAGGGTGATTATAAGGGCTGTCGAGAATGTCATATTACTCCCGATTGGCTGCTTGTTTATCAGAAAAACATTGATGATTTAGTTCTAATATTAACCCGAACAGGCTCACACAGCGATTTATTTTAATTTTATACACACACTTTCAGGCAAAAAATAAGCACCCGATTATCTCGGGTGTTTTTGCTGTCAATAGGGTACAAAAAATGAAGTTTGCCGCACTGCGGCAAGTGAAGCAGCGGCAATGCCGCTGTGAAGTATTGTGCTTGGCACAATATGAAGTGAAGTGTGCCACTCACTTCTGCAGAAACTTCACTGCGCAGCAGCTTCACGATGCGAAGCATCACTTCTCGTACCGACAGGCACACTTCACCCAAAAAAGCACGCTTTCGCGTGCTTTTTTCATGGCGGAGATGGAGAGATTTGAACTCTAAACAAATGCAGTATTTAAGCCGTTTTTTACGATACTGTGTATTTTTTGTGTTACAAGCTCATATTAAATAATTATTTTCAATAAATGTGTTGAGCTTTTGCAACGCCACCCTAACTCCGAGGGTGGGGCGTTTTTTTATTGAGTTCGTGGTTGGAGATTTATATATTTAGCTATTTTATTTCTGCTATCTAATATTGTGATATCGTCTTCTTCTAAATCCAGTTGAAGAGCAATGCTTTTTGTTAATGACCCAACAAGCTTGCTTTCTATGCTCATAATATCATCAGACGGAAGGCTTTCTGCTATTTCATTAATCTGTTCATATGCCTCTTCCCTTGTAATTTCAGAGTCTAAGTATTTATCAGTTATTTCAACAACTTTCAATCCTGCATTATAAGCTTCGTCAGACATATCCTCAGGCTTAGAGAAATTACAAGCGCAAAGAGTTGCGATTAAGCAAAGCAAACCTGAGATAATTAATAGGTTTTTAATTTTCATTTTTAACACCTCAACAAATAAATAGCAAAGTCCTGTTTATTGGACTTTAATTTTTAATTATGTATTTCCTCTTGAATGTTTCAAACATATGTTCTATAATAAAATCAAGGAGGCTATGTCGATGATTGATTACAGAAAAATGATTGAAAAAATGCTTTTTAAAATCAGCAGTGAAAAAAAACTAAAAAAAATCTATGATTACATATGTTTTGTATATCTCAAAACGAAAGACTGAAAAAGTCGGGCGGCAGCTGAGCCACCCTCTTTTTTTATGTAATCAATTTTTTTATAAGCTCAATAATTTTCTGTCTGTCCTCTGCCGATAAATTCACGAAGTTTGAAACGATTTTCTTTTCCGTTTCGGTAAGGTTAAATTCTGTGGTCAAGTCCTCAATCAGGCTTTGCGGAGTTTCAACGAACATTTTTCCCTCGCCGTCTGATAACCACAGGGGATTGACATTGAATGTCTTGCAGATGAGGTTAATCATCATATCTTTGACTTCAACTCGTTCGAGTTCGATATTAACGATTACCGACTTGCTCACACCGAGTTTTTCTCCAAACTTCGTTTGAGAAAGCCCCAATTCGTTGCGAAGCTCTCTCACTCGCTCACTAATTGAAATTTAATCACCCTCTTTCTATGACTTTTTCTTACTATTATTATATTATATATGAAGTTGTCTGTCAACAACTTTTTCTATAAAATATTTTATTTTTTACCAAAAAAAGTTATTGATAAGCAACTTTTAAGGTATATAATGTTGTTACAGAACAACAACGAAAGGAGATGAAAATATGAAAACCGCAAAAGATAACAGCTGCACTGTTGAACGGCTTATCGAACTGCTTAAGGAACTCCCACAGAGCAAACAGGACTACATCAACGGTTACATTCAGGGCGTTGCCGATGCAAGCAAGGAAAATCAGAACAAATCAGCCTAAAATGTGAACTCGAGTTCACAAAATGAAAATGTCTCAATATTGGGACAAAACAAAAACAGGAAATCAAAGCGAAAACGCTTGAACATTTAAGTTTTGATTGATATAATATTATTGACACAGGGGATAGTTTAAATAGGAAAACAGTATTTTGCAGATTTTGGTGCAACTCCAAAAACCTGTGTTATTAGACAGTACAGGTGTTCAATTTTCAAGCTGTTATTTTGGCTTGATTATTGCCGTGTGGCTAATAATTAATGAGCTTATAAGCATACTCGAAAACCTCACGGAAATCGGTACACCTATTCCAAAATTCCTTGTAAACATAGTTCACCGACTTAAAAATACGGTTGAAAATAAAGTCAATTCAGATACGGATAAAGAAGAATAATACATAAATTTCCCCCTTGCAGTTGATTTCTGCAAGGGGAATTTTGATTTTTACTGTGTAAATTACTGTGTAACTTTATTGATTTTACTTGATTTTTAATGATACCGAATTAAACATAAAAAACAAAAATAAAGCTCTAAAAAGCCCAGTAAATAAGCCGATTTATCAGTATTTAAGCAAAAAATAAGCACCCGATTATCTCGGGTGCTGTTGGCGGAGATGGAGAGATTTGAACTCTCGCGTCGGAGTTACCGACCTACTGGTGTTCGAAGCCAGACCCTTCAGCCGCTTGGGTACATCTCCATATATTCACATCACATTTATTTATTATAACGGCTTGACTGAAAAAAGTCAATAGCTGTAATCAAATAATTATTCCCTCATTTGTAACTAAATCATTATTTTCTCATACAATAAATTGAATAAGCAAACCAAGTTTTCTTAGGCAGGTGAAATTATGGCTTTTGACACAAGGGAGCTGTTTGCCCGGTTGTTGAAATGCGAAAGCGGAGGAGAGGGCATTGACGGTATGCGGGCGGTTGCGTCTGTGATAATCAACAGGTCAACCGTTCCCAACGGCGAATTTGCGAGAATAAGCAACGGCGGAGATGTGCGGGCAATTATTGAACAGCCAAATCAGTTTACCTGCCTTAAAACCTCTATAGGAGGTCAGTACAATCCGCAGAATGTGTATAATATTGTTCCCGAGGATATACACTACGAAATTGCAGACTGGGCGCTTGCAGGCAACACCGACAGCTCGGTCGGCAATTCTCTGTTCTATTTCAATCCGTATTCCGAAACCTGCCCCAACTTTTTCCCCTCCAACATCGGCGTAATCTACAACCGTGTAGGCAACCACTGCTTTTATTCCCCCACAGAGGCGTACAACAAAACTTAGGAGTTGATTTTTTGTGGCTGACAATAATAAACACAATCCTTCCACGCTGAACCCGAACAGTATATATAAGCTTGACAACAACCCCTCAATCTGCTTTTCTCCGCCGTGCAGCAACATTCCGAACACCGTTCAGGAATACGGAAATGTAATTCCCTCCATTCTTGATATTGCAACCTATGTGAGTCCCACCTCGCCGACCTACCGCAGCTTCAGTCCGACTGCTCAGGCTCAAGGTCGCACACAGCAGAGGATTGCTCAGCAAATGCAGACGCAGACTCAGGCGGCTAATCCCACAATTCCTCTGCAAAGTCAGGGAAATCAGACGGCGGATAATCTCGCCGTGCGTGAAATTCAGAACATAGACGCAACTCAGCCATATAACCCCGAAACTCTCCCTACCCCTGCTATGATAAATGCGGCTGACGCAAGGGCGGCGGCAAATCCGGCAAATCCCACGAGCCTGCTCACCGATATAAGCAACCCCTACGAAATCACAGCCGAAAGCGTGCAGTACCTCAACGGCTTTATCCGCACCCAAGTAGGCAGGAGAGTGTCCATTGATTTTCTTGTCGGCTCAAACACCATTGTCACAAAGTCAGGCTACCTGCTCGGCGTTGCGGCAAACTACATTCTCATAAACGAGCTTGACACCAACGACCTCACCACCTGCGATTTTTATAATATAAAATTCATCAGATTTTATTTTGACTGATTTTTTCAAGGCAAAAGGGCTGTCGCAATTTTTACTCATTTGCGACAGCCCGAAATTTATAATAAATTTTATGGCTATCCCTTTGAGTAAGCTAAATTACTGTTTGACAAATTGAAAATGTAAAATGCAAAATTAATGTCGGGCAGATAGAATTTAATAAAGGAAACGATGTGTTCCCGACAGTATTTATAATGGCGGCAAAGCCGCCCACCTTAATTTTCAACTTTCAATTTTCCATTTTCAATTAATAAGCTAAGCATTAATTTATTCTACAAAATATGCCTTAAATCACATCTGATTAAAAGGGATAACCTGAATAAATTTCAACCTGCATTTCTCACATTCTCAATAAACGCTTTTACAAGCGCAAAATCCTTGCCCGATTTATCGGCAAGCTCAACTCCCGAGCTGACATCAACCGCAAAAGGGCGCACATGCCTGATTGCCTGCTCAACATTATCGGGAGTAAGACCGCCTGCAAGAAACAACATTTTATCGGTTTTCGGGAGCTTTTCAAGCAAGCTGTGGTCAAAGCCTTTTCCACTCCCCGGTACGGCTGAGTCAAATAAAATGCCCTTTACATTGTCGCAGCTTTCATAACTCTTAATGCCTGCAATACCGCTTACATTGATTGCCCTTATAATCGGCGTTCTGCATTTCTGCAAGAGGGTATCGGCAATTTCGCCGTGTATCTGCACATAGTCAAAGCCGAGGCTGTGTATCTGTTCCAGCTGATTTTCAGTCGGCGATACAGTAACGGCAACGCTTTTTATTCCCCTGTCAAGCCGTGCGAGCAGTCCCTCTGCATTTTCGGGCGAAATGCTCCTGTGGCTTTTTTCAAAAAACATAACAAAGCCTGCAAAATCGGGGGAGAGGGCGTTTATATATTTTATGTCGGTTAAATTTTTTATTCCGCAGATTTTAATTTTAGTCATAACAGCCTCGGATGTAAATAATGAATAATGAATAATGAATAATGAATAATTGTTGTTTTGTTTACACTTTTGTTAGCAACCGATGATTTTGATGAATTAATAAAAACAAATAATAATTGATAAAGGAGCAACAAATTATTAATTACAAATTCATTATTCATTACTACATATGTTACCACAATGCGCAGAAATGTCAACTGACAAAGAAAAAAGAAAAACTGCGGATTTTTTGCAGATTTCTCCATTTATAATATTGACAAAGCAAAAAATAATGGTATAATTATTTTGTTATGCAATATACAGAGTGTAACAATCCTTGCGGCGAAAGCCGCCATAATGTCCAGAAGGAGGTGCAATATAATGGCAGTAACAGCTAATTACGAAACCGTAATGGTAGTTTCTCTCAAGAACGGTGAAGAGAATGTTCAGAAGCTTGTGGAGAAATTCAAGGCTCTTATCGAGAACAATGCCACTTTAAAGAATGTTGACGAATGGGGCAAGAGAAAGCTTGCTTACCTCATCAACAAGGAGAGCGAAGGCTACTATGTTCTCTTTGATTTTGAAAGCACAGCTGAGTTCCCTGCAGAGCTCGACCGTATCTACAAAATCACAGACGGCGTAATGCGTTCAATCATCATCAAAAAAGAAGAAGAATAATCAAACGAATGAATTTATTGTAGGGTTTACCCCGAACACGAAAGGAATTTACAATGCTTAACAGAGTGATTTTAATGGGCAGATTAACTGCCGACCCGGAACTTAAAACAACCCCGAACGGTATCAGCGTTACAACCTTCAACATTGCCGTTGACCGTTCCTATGTAAAAAGCGGCGCAGAGCGCAAGGCAGATTTTTTCACTATCGTCTGCTGGCGTCAGACTGCTGAGTTTGTTTGCAAATATTTTAGCAAAGGCTCAATGATTGCCGTTGACGGACAGCTCCAGAGCCGTTCATTTCAGGCAAAGGACGGTACAAACCGTTATGTAGTTGAGGTTATTGCAGATAATGTTCAGTTTACCGGTGAACGCCGTGATAACAACAGCGGCAACGGATACAATAATCAGTCTTACGGCAACAATCAATCGTATGGCGCTCAGTCCTACGGCTCTAACCAGTCCTACGGCTCAGCACCGTATCAGCAGGCTTCTGCACCTGCCGAGTCATATCAGAGCGGCTCAAATTCAGATTTTCAGGATATGCCGCTTGATGATGATTTACCATTTTAAATTTAACTGAATTATATATAATTCATTGAAAGGAGTTCTCACAATGGCTGACAGACCAATTAACCGTGGTAGAAAAGCTCGCAAGAAGGTTTGCGGTTTCTGCGTTGATAAGGTTGAACACATTGATTATAAGGACATCGCTCGTCTTCGCCGTTATATGTCAGAGAGAGGTAAAATTCTTCCTCGCCGTGTAACAGGCACTTGCGCAAGACATCAGCGTGAAATTACAGTTGCAATCAAGCGTGCAAGACACCTTGCTTTGCTCCCTTACACAGCAGACTAAGCTGTAATCAGCATTTTAAGCACCGTTTTTATGCGGTGCTTTTTGTTTTGCCGCTTTTTGAAAATCCAAAAAGTTAAATACAGCTATGAGAAAATTTGTTTGATATTATCAAAAATCAAAAAAATCTCAAAAATTAATCAACAAACTTTACCTGCAATTTATGTGCAATTTGCCTTTTTAGCTTACTAATCCTACAAAAAATGCGAAACATACTTGATTTTACCGCTATTTTGGATATAATAATACTGTAACATCTATATATTGTTACTGCAACATAGTTGAAATGTGCCTGCTTAGAACGGGCTTCATTTTCATAAAACACACAATACAGAACAGACCGTTTGCCAGCGGTCTGTTTTGTGTTTTTTACGCAGAAAAGCAGATACGCATACCGCCCAAAGCAATACAGAAATGCCGAGAGCGGCAGAACAAGCATTTGTCTTTGTATGATATACAGTGGAATGCATCACCCTTGCCGCTGCGTATATCCAGAGCATAAGAAAGGCAAGCCTGTATTTCAAGACTTGCCCTTGTTCGTTTATCCGTTATTGCGCATAAGCTGAAAGATTATCCCAATCAACAGAGTTTTCGTCAACAAAGCCGCTATGCTCCGCTGTTTCAATCTCCTTGCGCTCCTGCTCGGTCACCTTTGTAAAATCAGCGTCCCACGCAAGCACAATTCTTTTTAACATTTCGCAAGCAAGATTTTGCTCCTGCTCGGGTAACATATCAAGCATTTCTGCAATCTGCATTGCCTTTTCAGACATAAAAATCACCTCTTATTTGTAAATGCCGCCACGGGAGCCTATGTCGATAATATAAACGATTTCAAGCTCATTATCAACGCCGTATTTATAAATCACTCTGTATTTTCCAACCCTGAGCCTTTGCCTGCCGTCGGAATAGCCTTGCAATGTTTTTATATCGCCCTCGGGCGGTGTATGCGTTAAGCCTTGAATTGCCGCCCTAATTCTTGCAACCGTTGGTTTATCTACCTTTGCAAGGAATTTAAGGGCGGCTTTTGAATACTTTATAATCATTTTATGCGTTGCTCTCCATTTCCCTCTGCATTGCCTCGTCAATCGCACGGTTTACAAAGCCGTTTATACTCTCGCCGTTTTGTTCGGCGTGGGCTTTTATGATGTCTTTCTTGCCCTTTTCAAGCCTCAACAGAACCTTATCATAGTTTTGCTGTTCATATTTCGCCGTTGCTTTCTTTTGTGCTTGGCTTACCGGCATTATTGAACACCTCCTGCCGCTACGGATAATTCGTATAATTCGTGAGGTGCAATGTCCTGCCCGTCCTCCCATTCTACGGTTGTTCCGCAGGGGTGAACAGTCTTGAAAATCTCTTCGTCCATTAGCTCACCGTACCAGTCGCCCTGGATATACGGCTTTACATCAAAAATTTTACGCTCCCCTGTTGCGTACTCAATAAGTAACCTGTAATCGGGCAGCGGTTTAACTGCCGTAACTTTCGGCTGTAGCATTATATCAACTCCTTATATGCACAGTACGCCCACACAGCTTTTGTGTGGGGTTTGCGTTTACTGTAACGGTGGGATTTTAAAGAACCTCTGACCCTCTGAAAGAAGTTTCCAGTTAGCTTCCAAATCCTCTTTGTGTATCTCCATCCACGCTTCAATCAGCTTCATTTTATTTCTTGGCATTTCGCCCTCAAGAATTTCACCGTCAAGAGCTATTACGATTTCCTCGCCCTGATACTCGGCGTGAATGTGCGGTTTGTTATGCTTGCCGCTTTTTTCATTATACATTCTAATGATTATTCCGTAAAATATGCATATCGCAGGCATTATATCATCTCCTTTATTGTATCATATCTATATAACGATAGCAATATACATTTTATATAAAGATAGCGTTATACCTTTGGCTATTTTGCCTATTGATATAACGATAGCGTTATAGTATAATATAATCACAGGATAG
This sequence comes from Ruminococcus sp., assembly GCA_051880895.1. Taxonomy (GTDB): domain Bacteria; phylum Bacillota; class Clostridia; order Oscillospirales; family Acutalibacteraceae; genus Ruminococcoides. Next base: position 26,099 of record JBJEOV010000078.1, read on the forward strand.
GGAAAGGGGGAATACAAATGCTTAACCGTTCTATCATATGCAGGATTGCAAACAGCTTGCGCAAGTATGGTTACACTCTTTCGCAGGCGTTCAGAATGGCTTGGAGGCTCGCAAAGGGCAAGGCAAGCGTAAAGGCTGTAGTTTATGCTTGGCGGTGTAGGTGTGTATGTTTTTTTTCTTATCTCTATATATAAATAAAAAAATAATTTTCTCTTATATATACTTTTTATTTTTTTATTTTTTTCCTTACGGTGGATATAGAAAAAATCATACACACCTACACTATTTAATAATAATTGACACTTCTATGATAATTATTTGACATTCTTTCCCATACTACAGGCAGCAGATACCTTACTCCGCAGCCGCTCCTGCTCTTTTGTACGGCTTTTTCTTCTTTCATAATCTTAGCAAGTATCCACCCGATTTCCTCGGAAGATATGTTTTTGAATTGCCTTGCAAGCTCGGCAGGCGTTACCCATTCCCATTTTTCAACAGGCTTGTAAAAATCCAGAATATACCTTATTTCGTCCTCGTGCTTAAGATTTATCATATATTCAAGGTTGCGCACATTGACGGTTTCACGCTCCAAATCATTGAGCAGATAGCCTTTTTTGTTTTTAAGATAGAGTGTATAAACATACCCCCAAAGATTAAAAATATCCTCTTGGCTCATACTGAACAATGTATTTTTATCTATCTGCTTAACCGGAACTATCCAATAGCGGCGGTTGCCTGTTTCGTCACGCAAAAATCTATCCTTGTTTACTGTGCCGCACAGGCTTGTTGTCCTCGGCATTTCCGTTGGCTCGGCGGCGTACGGTACTCTTATCTTGTCAAGCGTACGGGTGATAAAGGCTTTCAGGGCTGGCTGGTCTTTGTTGAAGGTGCTTTCAATCTCTCCTAATTCCGTTATCCACGAGCCGACGGCGTTTATAAGGCTGTCCTTGTCCGTTACGTCAATACACGCACCCTCGCTGAACCAGGACGGACTGCCTGCAAGCGTTCTGAAAAAGCTTGTTTTTGCAAGTCCCTGCTCGCCCTGCAAAATAAGCACGCCCTCAGTTGAAACAGGCTCGTTTTTCGTTGCAAAAGCAAAAGCAACGGTCTGTATAAGCCATTTTTTCACAAGCAGCTTGTCAAAGGGTAATTCAATATGTAGAATTTTATAAATTCTTTCCAGGTTTTCGGCGTTGTTGTTCTTATGCGATTTCAGCATATCCTGAATAGGGTTATAGCGGTTTATGTCGGCAATAGCCAACAAATAGCTTTTTATGTTGCCTGTGCCGTTCTTTGGCGTATCCGATACCTCGCTTTTTTTGCACTCGTCAAGAATTTCATTGGGAAGTGTATTCATAATATTACCCTCTGAATATTTTTTTAACAGGTTAGCCTTTCCGCTGCCGTCAATATCAATTCTTTTGGTAGCCTGATTGTATTTCAGCTTTATCTTAAGGCTTTCGGTCAATATTTTTTCGATTACTTCCTGACAAAAACTCATTTGATAATACGAGGGCATACTTTCGGCTATTGCCTGCCGTTCCTTGTTTGCAAGCTCAATTCTTAACTCTTTTTCCCGTTCCTTTGCCTGCTTTTTTCGCTCTCTGAAAATTTTATTTACTTCTGCGTTGAATTTGGTAGCTTTCTTTTGCGTTGTTGCAAGATTAAGAAATTCGTTGTTTGTCAGGCTCTTTATTACATCTGTATCGTCAAGCTCAGATAAAAACTGTAGTACCACATTTGACAAAACATTTTTTTCGGCAATGCAGTACACCGCCAACAGCGCACCGTATTTCTCGTTGCCGTCAATGCTTATGCTGTCACTGTATTCCTCACTCAACAGCGTGTTGGCGTTGCACAAAGCATCGGCATTTGTGCTGTCGCTCAAAAAGTCCTCTATTTTCTTTGTATCTCTGTCATTCAATGTCCCACCCCCCCTTAATAAATCGCTCTGATTTTGCCGTTGTCGGCGGCGTTTTCGTCCGTTTTCTTTATCTCCGTACAGCACCCGTCAAGAGTGCGCATTTTTGGTAAATTAATAATAAAACTTCCTTTCATTTCACAGCCGCATATTTTTATAAGGTTTTATAAAAAACGACTGTGAATTATTTTTCATATATACGGAATAAAACCTCGAAAATTGCATTAATTAGCCTAATTCTTGCAAAACTTCTTTGAAAAAAATATAAAAGATAATACTGAATACCAACAGAAAACACGCACAAAAAAAGCCGTGTACTCACAGGACAATAACGAGTACACGGCTATAATATTTAAGGAAAAGCAGCGGAATGAACATTAAACGGTAAATAAACGGCAAATAAGTAAATAAACGGTAAATAAACGGATAATAAACGGCACAAACCCCAAAGCGGCTTTTTAATTCCAAAAAATCAAAAACAAAACCGCACCCAAACCCTGAAAAATGGCTTGGTAATGCGGTTTTTTATGGAGCTGGTGAACAGACTTGAACTGTCGACCTACTGATTACGAATCAGTTGCGCTACCGACTGCGCTACACCAGCAAATATGTGCAACACTATTATTATACAACTCTTCCTTGTGAATTTCAAGACCTTTTTGTAATATAAATAATTATAATTTACAGTGATTTATATTCACTTTAGTGGAATTAATTAAAATTTTGTATTATAATTGAAATAATAGCAGAAAATATATGCAAAGGGTGTGCAGATTTGGTTAAGTACGAAGGAAAAAATAATTCTTTTGCATTAAGGCTCAAGCAGCATCGTGAGCTTTGCCGTCTTACTCAGCAGCAGGTGGCAGATATTCTCAATATTAACAGAACTACCTACACAAAGTACGAAACGGGCGTTTCCGAGCCGAGCCACGAGGTGCTGAGAAAAATCGTGTCTATTTTCGGCACGGATTTCAACACTATTCTGGGCGATGAGTCGCCGTTCAAAAAAACTGTTGTTCAGGACCCTGATTTACAGCTCTATAATCTTTCGGACGAAGAAAAAATGCTTGTAATTTCCTACAGGACAATGTCCGACAGCGACAGGGAGAAAATTCTCGGCGAGGTTATGAAAATAACTAAAAGGAGCAGGAAGAAAAAGTCTGCGGAAAATCCCGACTCTGACGATTGAGAAATTGTCGGGCAGAATGTTTGCAGAATTGTAACAAAAAACGCTCAAATTTTTGTAAAATTTCCTTTACATTTATTGCCCTTTGTGTTATAATCATATTGTTGTCCACTGCCTCGGAACAGGGATTAAGCCGTGTATGCGGATTTTCACAGCCTTACTCTGGGACGGTTGGAAAAATTTTTTAAAAGGTGGAAATGCAAATGTTAAAAGAAGAAAAGCAGGCTATTATGGCCGAGTATGCTACTCACGAAGGCGACACAGGTTCTCCTGAGGTTCAGATTGCTCTCCTTACAAAGAGAATTAACGACCTCACCGAGCACCTCAAGGTTCACAAGAAGGACCATCACAGCAGAAGAGGTCTTCTCAAGATGGTTGGTCAGAGAAGAAGCCTTCTCAACTACCTTGTCAAGGTAGATATTGAGAGATACCGTTCTATCATTGCAAGACTCGGTATCCGTAAGTAATTTGCAAATCAGGGCAAGCGCAAGCTTGCCCTAAATTCCGTTATTGCGTAAATTTTCTCAGCTGTATTTTAGCGGTAAAACGGGTAAAAATTCCTTTAAAAATTGTCGTTTTTATCGGTTTTATTGCTAAAACAGCGTGAAAATCCGCATAAACTAACAAAGAAATCACAGACAACAAAGAAATCACTGATTTCAGAAAGGATTTTTACAATGAACAGACAGATGACATTCGATAAATACAGAGTGTTTGAAACAGAATTTGCCGGCAGACCTTTAAAGGTGGAAACAGGCAAAATGACTCAGCTTGCAAACGGTGCCTGCCTTGTGCATTACGGCGACACAACGGTTCATGTTGCGGTTACCGCATCTCCGAAGCCGAGAGAGGGCGTTGACTTTTTCCCGCTTTCGGTTGACTATGAGGAGAAGATGTATGCAGTCGGCAAAATTCCGGGCGCATACCTCAAGAGAGAGGGCAGACCCTCCGAAAAGGCTATCCTTACAAGCCGTGTAATCGACCGACCAATCCGTCCGCTTTTTGACAAGAGTATGAGAAACGATGTTTCAATCGTCTGCACAGTAATGAGCGTTGATATGGACTGCTCACCCGAAATTACGGCGATGATTGGTGCGTCAATCGCAATTTCAATTTCAGATGTTCCGTGGAACGGTCCGATTTCGGGCTGTTCGGTTGGTATGATTGACGGCGAGTATGTAATCAACCCGACAGAGGAGCAGAGAGCTGTTTCTAAAATGGCTACCACGGTTGCCTCAACAAGCTCAAGAATTGCTATGATTGAGGCTGGTGCAGACTGCGTTACAGATGAAGAAATGTATAATGCCATTATGGCTGGTCACGAGGCAAACCAGAAGATTATTAAGTTTATTGAGGACATCAAGGCAGAAATCGGCAAGCCGAAGTTTGAGTTTGAGAGCCTTGAGCCTGACCACGAGATGTTTGAGGCTATCAAGGCTTTTGCAGAAGAGGATGTAAAGCTTGCGCTTGATACCGACGATAAGACAGTCCGTGACGAGAGATTAAAGCCAATTTACGAGGCTGTTCACGCTAAATTTGACGAGATTTATCCCGAGAGCGAGGCTCTTATTGACGAGTGCCTTTACAAGACTCAGAAATACATTGTCCGCCGCTGGCTGCTTGACGAGCAGAAGCGTGTTGACGGCAGGGGTATGGACGACATCCGTCCGCTTGCGTCTGAGGTTGCAGTAATTCCGAGGGTACACGGCTCAGGTATGTTTACAAGAGGACAGACTCAGGTTCTCACAATCGCAACCCTCGGTCCTGTTTCGGACAAGCAGCTGCTTGACGGCATTGACGGCGAAACCGAGAAGCGTTATATTCACCACTACAATTTCCCGAGCTATTCGGTAGGCGAAACAAAGCCGAGCAGAGGACCGGGCAGAAGAGAAATCGGTCACGGCGCACTTGCCGAGCGAGCACTCGTGCCGGTAATTCCGCCTGTTGAGGAGTTCCCGTATGCATTAAGACTTGTGTCTGAGGTGCTTTCCTCAAACGGCTCAACCTCGCAGGGCTCAATCTGCGGCTCAACCCTTGCGCTTATGGACGCAGGCGTTCCGATTAAGGCTCCCGTTGCAGGTATTTCCTGCGGTCTTATCACAGAGGGCGAGCGCTGGATGACAATGGTTGACATTCAGGGACTCGAGGACTTCTTCGGCGATATGGACTTCAAGGTTGCAGGTACTCACGACGGTATCACAGCTATTCAGATGGACCTTAAAATCAGCGGTCTTACTCCCGAAATGGTAAAAGAGGCTCTTGAAAAGACTCACAAGGCTCGTAACTATATTCTTGACGAGGTAATGCTCAAGGCTATTGCACAGCCGAGAGAGGAGCTTTCACCGTACGCACCCAAGATGTTCACCACCACAATTCCTGCCGAGAAAATCAGCGAGGTTATCGGCAAGAACGGAAAGGTTATCAAGGAAATTCAGGCTGAGTGCGAGGTTAAAATCGACATTGAAGAGGACGGCGAGTTCGGCAAGGTATTCGTATCGGGTGTTGACGCCGACAAGTGCAGGAGAGCCGTTGAAATTGTTAATACAATCGCTGTTGACCCCGAGCCGGGCGCAATGTACCTTGGCAAGGTAACAAGACTTATGGAGTTCGGCGCATTTGTTGAGATTGCTCCGGGCAAGGAAGGACTTGTTCACATTTCTCAGCTCGATGTAAAGCGTGTTGACAAGGTAACAGATGTTGTTAATGTCGGCGATGTAATCAGAGTAAAGGTTATGGAAATTGACGATAAGGGCAGACTTAACCTTTCACGCCGTCAGGTGCTTATTGATGTTGACGGACTCACTCCCGAAAACGATGTTGACGCAGAGAGAAAGCCACGCCCACGCAGACCGTTCAACGAGAGAAGAAATAACGGCAGAAGATAAGTTTTTTCTAATTGAAAATTGAAATTTGAAAATTAAGTCAGGCGGCTTGCCGCCAATATAAATTCGGTCGGGCGATAGAGTTTAAAATTATAACGAGCTATCTGCCCGACCGTAATTCTTCATTCTTCATTCTTCATTATTCATTAATTTTATAATATAAAATAAAACTCCGCTTTGCAGCTTTGCCGAGCGGAGGTTTTTTTAATTGAAAATTGAAAGTTGAAAATTGAAAGTTATATGATTATTCCTTTTAGTTAGCTAAACTATAATTTATTTGAGTTTGGAGTTTGGAGTGTGGAGTTTTCAGTTTTGTGCGGCGAACTGTGTTCGCTATAACGCTGCAATATATCAAAATCAATTCAACAATCAAAACTACCCAAACAACACGCACTATTTCAATTAACTAAACACTCCACACTCCAAATTCCACACTAAATTATAGTTTTAGCGTAATAAATGGATAATCATATTTTTTTATTATAGCATAAGTTTTTTAACTCCACAATATAGCTTTCCGTAAGAAAAATTTTTTTGTTGTTTTTCTGCCTAAGCGATTCAACTTAATAGGAGCTAACTTCTATTATGCCGTGCAACAAAAACCCGAACTCTACATTTTGTAAAGTTCGGGTTTTGTTTGTCAAGAGGTAACAAAAAAGATGCCACCGCAAAATTCTGATGAGGATTTGAACCGACATGGTTTTTCGGCTGCTTTGAGCAACGAATTCGTCTTTTTCACTGAAACTTGTCAAGAATTTCGGACTGATAGAAGAGTGAAAAATTGATTTGGTACTGAATAATTGATTCCCGAATGTAATCTTACTGAATTGTAATATAATTCAATATACTCAACAATTTTTCTTGAAGCTTCCTCGAATGGGAGATGACTGATATCAGTCATCTCCCATTCGAGCGTTTTCCAAAAACTCTCTATGGGTTGATTATCGCTCGGTGTTCCCGGTCTCGACATACTTTTCCGAAAACCGTTTTGTTCCACCAGTTCTTTAGTTTTCTTTGCGGTATACTGACAACCTCTGTCGCTATGATATACGGCTCCTTTAGGTCTGTTGGGATTTCGACCTACTGCCATATTAAATGCATTTTGCACGATTTCCTGTCGCTGATGCTTTGCTATATCCCAACCTACCAACCTTCTTGTAGCCACATCTATTATTCCGCATACATATATCTTTTGCCTGTAGCAGTTAAGCACGGTTATATCTGAACACCAAAGATAATTTGGCTCTTTTACGCTAAATTTATCTTTTATTAGATTTTCTTCTATATATTGCTCCTCTGTCGGTTTGGGTTGTTTTGGTTTGCCTGTTCTTCCGCTTTTTGCAACCAATCCATACTTTTTCAATATTTTTGCTATACGGTACTCACTGATATCTATACCCTCGTTAATCAATTCTTTTCGTATCCGTATTCTGCCGTAATTCCTATTGTGTTTTTTAAAACAGTGAATTACAGTATTTTCTACCTCTGTTTTTTCATTTATGTTCTCTATCTTATGACTATAATATCCGCTTTTTGACACCTGCAACATTCGGCATACTATGTTGGTGTCATATTCACACAACTCTTTTTTAGCAAAATCTAATCGTTTTTGTTTTCTTTCGCAAAGTATGCCGCTGCTTTTTTTAATATCTCTACCTGTTGCCTTAATTCCTCATTTTCTTTTTGCAGTTTTTTCAGTTTTGCCTCTTCCGGTTTTAGATGTCCTTTACCCACAAATGCTGCGTCTCCATAGGTTTTGTACTCATCTATCCAACGATAGAGCATTATGTGCCCTATACCCATTCTCTCTGCAACCGTTTTGACCTTAACATCGTCTTTTAAAACCAATTCGCAGGCCTTGACTTTAAACTCCCTTGTGTAATTCGCTTTCTTTTTCATTTTGTTCACTCTCCTGAAAATATTTTACCATTATTTTCACTCTTTGAACTGTCCTTTTTTACTATACAACTTTCACTTCTTCACTCTTCACTATTACTTATTACTTCAAAAATCCCGAATGCGCGGACGAGTGAAGAGTGAATAGTGAAGAGGTAAGAAGTAAAAATCCCGAACGCTGTTGCATTCGGGATTTTTGTCAAGAGGTAGCAAAAAAGATGCCACCGCAAAATTCTGATGTGGACTTGAACCCACAAGGTTCTTAGATATTATAACATATGCATATTTGAAAAGCAAGGAAAATTCAAAATGAATTCTGATGTTCAAACAAAGCGCATTGATACTCAATAGGTGTTTCATTTCGTTTGGGCTTTTGAAAAGGAATCCCCGACAAGTCGATCTTGCCGGGGACGCTTTGTTTAGGTTAATACTCTGAATAAAACTCCGTCATATCATCGAGTCGCAGACAGGCAAGTCGACAGGAAGAATGCGTTTTTCCCGCACCGCAGTCGATTCCGATTTTATCGCCGCCGTACCATATTCTCAATGGAACATCTTCCTGATAGTATGCGGTCGGCGTATGTCCAAATATTACGGTTTTGCCGAACGGCATCATATCCTTTGGCATAAGCCGTGTCCAAACCGTAAACTCTATTTCGTTTTCTGCATCGGACAGAAGTTGTCCGTAAAGCTGCGGCGGAGCTCCGTGTACCATGAGATATGAGTTTCCGTTTATCGTGACTTCCGCCGTCAATGGCATCTGCCGGATATATTCGAGCATTGCAAACTGCTCGTTTGGTTCCAGCGCGAAGTAGTCTATGTGGGTAATCTTTCCGCCGTTCTGATACCACAACCGAAGTTCTTCACGGGATTCGGTTATTTTCGTCAGGGCATTTAACATCATCAGCTCATGGTTTCCGAGCAGTACCGTTGCGTTCGGTATTTCCATTAATTCTTGCAACACTCGAATACCGAAGTGTCCGCGGTCTATTACATCACCGAGGACATATAAGCTGTCCTCGGCGGTAAGATTGATCTGTGACATCACGGATTGGAAGCGGTTCATGCTTCCGTGTATATCGCTCATTACATAAATCATTCTCTCATCTCTCCGTTCCTTATAGTGTGGCTTCTATCTTTGTACCGTCCTTGAAGTAGATGTGGATGGTATCGGCGGACATCACCTTAATGCACTCGATGAGCTGGCGTACCGCAAGGTCGTTGTACTCTACAGGATGATTTTTTAGCCCGTTCATCATAGCGGCCATTTCTCCGATGGAATCGGCGGCTGTTTCCAGCTTGGATTTTGTTTTGTCCGCTTCGGCAAGCTCGTCCTTGATGGTGTACATCTCGGCGTAGAGACTCTCGAACTGTGCGTCGAAATCACCGTTTTGAGCTGCTTCGCTGTCCATGTTGGTCAGTTGTTCAATGTGAGCCTGAATCGCTTTCAGGCGCTCCTGCTTTGCGAGAATACTGCTCATATCCTGACTGCTTTGATACAGCTCTATGTGACGGCGGATACGCTCGATGCTTGCGCTTTCCATGTGTGCTTTTTTCGTGATTGCTTCGGCAATTGCGTTTTGCAGCACCGATTCCTCAATGGAGGGTGAATCCTTGCAGTATTTTGTACCGTAGTCAAGACGGCTGATACACCGCCACACGATCTTTTTCTTTCCGTTCTTTGACCATGTGCATCGGCGGTACGGTGTTCCGCAGTTTCCGCAGTAGAGGATTTCTGATAGCGCATATTTACCTGAGTATTTTCCAAGCTCTGTCTTAGTGCCGGTTTGTTTCACCTTTCGCTTGCTGTTGCGCCGTGAGACTTCCTCCTGTACACGGTCGAATACGGCTCTTTCGATGATGGCAGGGTGATTGTTCTCTACATAGTACATAGGCAGCTCGCCGTTGTTCTTTTTTGACTTCTTGCTGATGCAGTCGGCTATATAGGTCTTTTGAAGCAGGGCGTCACCCTTGTATTTTTCATTGGTGAGTATGGAGAGGACTCTCGGCGAAGACCATTCGTAACTTCCTCTCGCCGTAGGAATTCCGTCAGCCGTCAACCCTTTTGCGATTTCAAGCAGGCTTCTGCCTGCAAGGTATTCGGCGAATATTCTGCGGACGGTGACTGCTTGTTCGGGATCAATTTCGGGCTTTCCGTCAGCACCCTTGCGGTATCCGAGGAATGATTTGTAGCTGAACGGCACATTTCCGTTTTTGAGGCTTTGCCGCTTGCCGATCTTAACATTCATGCTGATGGACTCGCTCTCTGCCTGCGACAGTCCGCTGAACAGTGTGATCAGCAGTTCGCTGGATACTTGAAGAGTATTGATGCCTTCCTTTTCAAAGATGATGGGAATTCCTCGTTCCTTGAGTTCTCTGACATACAGAAGGCAGTCGAGATTGTTTCTTGAGAAGCGGGATACCGATTTGGTGATGATGAGGTCGATTTTCCCTTTTCGGCAGTCCTCAATCATTCTCATAAAGTCGGGACGCTTTTTGGCGATGGTGCCTGTGATACCCTCGTCAGCGTATATGCCCGCCATCTGCCAATTGGGTTTCATCATAATCATATCGGTGTACATTTCTTTTTGCGTTTCAAAGCTGTGTTCCTGCTGTTCCTTATCGGTGGAAACGCGGCAGTAGGCAGCCACACGCTTGGG